>NZ_LMPM01000002.1:0-300000 GCF_001423845.1 Sphingomonas sp. Leaf357
CGAAGATCGGAAGGCATCGATACGGTATCGAGAAGCGGCGTGGTGCTGACGTCGGACATCGAACCGGTCTAGCCCAGCCCCAAACGCCTGTCGATTGCCCTGCATCAACCTGCATCGAAACGCTCACATCTTGACGCGTCCTTCGCCGCTGGTGGACACAACAGGCATGGGCGCCTTCACCGACCGCATCGCCACCGAAGCCGACATTCCGGCGATCGCCGCGCTGATGGACCGCGCGATCGATTCGCTGCAGACCGCCTTCCTCACCCCGGAGCAGATCATGGCGAGCCGGGTCAGCATGGGCCTCGACACGCAGTTGATCGCGGACGGCACCTATTTCCTGATCGAGGAAGAAGGCGCGCTCGCCGGATGCGGCGGGTGGAGCCGCCGTGCGACACTGTATGGCGGCAATCACAGCGCCGCTCAGCGCGACGATCGCCTGCTCGATCCCGCGACCGAGCCGGCGCGGATCCGCGCGATGTACACCGATCCGGCCTTCACCAGGCGCGGCGTCGGCCGCCTGATCCTCGGCCTCGCCGAGAGCGACGCCCGCAACGCCGGTTTCCGGCGCGCGGCGATGATGGCGACCCTGGCGGGCGAACCGCTGTATCTCGCCTGCGGCTACGCACCGATCGAACGGGTGACGAGAATGTCGGCGGATGGCCCTGCCGTTCCCGGTGTGCGCATGGGCAAGACGCTTGCATAGGTTCGCGCCGAACCCGCGCTAGGTATCGTATGTTATTAACCGATATTGTTGTCGGGTTTGCCGATTGGGCAGACACACGGTCCATGCCGCGATATTTCTTCAACATCCATAACGACACACTTACCCAGGATTACGAGGGTCGAGAATTCGCCTCGCTCGATGCGGCACGCGAATATGCCATCTCGGAAACCCGGATCCTCGCCGCCGAGTCGGTGCGAGAGTTGGGACACCTGATCCTGGATCATCGCATCGATATCCTGACCACCGGCCACGAGCGGGTCGCCACGATCAGATTCGGCGACGTCATCAAGATCAAGCCTCACGAGATCGGCCGAAAATCCTGATCTCCCGCACCATCCTATGTATGCCGCACCGCATTGATGCACCCCAAGGACGACCCGGCGATCGAAGCGTAACAGACCTCTAATGGCTGACAGCGAGACCAACCGGGTGCATCTGCAGAGGCTGATCGATCGTATCGGCGAGGCGCTGACCGCCGCCGATGCGGGCGACCAGCCATTGATCGCGGCGATGCTGTCGGACTGCCTCGAAAACGCGCAGCAGACGCTGGCGTCGCTGGGCCCCTCACCGATCCGGCCCTGATCCCGACGGAGACGTCAGTTCGGCGCGTCGCATTCCGCGCAGGTGCCGCGCACCTCGATCACCGGACGGATCGGCGAGAAGCCGGTCGCCTCCGCCGCCGATCGCACGCCCCTGGTGATGACGTCGTCGTCCAGATGCACCGTATTGCCGCACGAATCGCACACCAGGAAGATGCAGTCGTGCAGGCAATCCGGATGCGCGTTGGCGACATAGGCGTTGGCGCTTTCCACCTTGCGGGCGAGATTCGAGGCCACGAACAGGTCGAGAATGCGGTATACGCTGTTGGCGGCGACGCGGCGCCCCTCCGACTTAGACACCGCCTCGGCGATGTCATACGCGGAAGCCGGCTTGTCGAACCCGGCCAGCGCCTTGAAGATCTGAGCGCGCATCGCAGTCCATTGCTCGCCGGATTTCTCCAGCGTCGCTTGTGCTGCGGTGGCCAGATCGGGCCCCTGCGGTTCGTGGTGATGATGATGCGCGGCCATGACGGGAACGTAAGCCTTCGGGAGCGCCGCGGCAAGTTGCCCACGGCGCGGTTCGTCGTTCAGTTCACCGCGCGACGGTTCAGATCGTGGCCCAAGGCGAGCAAACCGACACCCACAAGCGTCCAGATCGTCTCATTGCCCGAACTGTCGTGCGGCAGGCTCATCGCGCCGGCCATGATGCCGAGGCCCAGCGCGCCGACCGCCGCCGGCATCATATAACCGTGCTGCACGATGCCGCGCCCGAGCGCCAGAATGCCGAACCCGATCGCGATCGTCAGCCCGACTTCATGAAATAAGGGATTGAGCAGCAACCCGCCCGCCGTCGACAACAGCGCCAGCAGGACCGCGCTGGTCAGGCAATGCACCATGCACAGCCCGGAGAGCCCGATCGCCAGGCGATCGGCATGCGACTCGATCCACTCGAGATAGCGGGGATGGGCATGGGACGACATCGTGCGGCGAATATGGCACGCGACCTGCGAAGTTACAATATATCATTTGAAAACGGATTTTCGTTAGGCGCGCGATATCGAGCAGGCTCATCCCCATCTCCGCCCGGCGATGTCGGCAACCGAAGTTCACACAAAGTCACGCGAAACCGCCCACCGCGACGAACTCGACGTCGGAGATTTCGAAACTGGCGAGCGCTGCGGTCATACGCCCGATACGACCAGCGGATCTCCAACATTTCCAGCGAATAGCGCCTATCGACGATCATGGACGGGCTGGCGGCGCTCAAGTAAGCGGCATCATGCTTCAGGCTTCCACCGACTCCCCCGCCCGCCCGCGCGCACTCTCCAACTGGCTGTTCGTCGTCGCGGCGCTGATCGTGCTGATCGTGGTCGTCGGCGGGATCACCCGCCTGACTGAATCCGGCCTGTCGATCACCGACTGGAAACCGATCACCGGGATCGTACCACCGCTTACCGATGCGCAGTGGCAGGCCGAGTTCGCCAATTACCGCAAGATCCCACAATATACCGAGTTGAATGCCGGAATGGGGCTGGCCGGATTCAAGGCGATCTTCTTCTGGGAATATCTGCACCGCTTCCTCGGGCGATTCATCGGCATGGCCTTCCTGTTGCCGCTGATCTGGTTCGCGGTGCGGCGGCGGATCCCGCGCGGTTATGCGCCGCGACTGGTCGCATTGTTCTCGCTGATCCTGCTGCAAGGAACGCTCGGCTGGCTGATGGTCCGTTCGGGACTGACCGATCGCACCGCGGTCGCGCCCGGCTGGCTCGCGACGCACCTGTTGACCGCCCTGTTCACGCTGGCGGGCATGGTGTGGACCGCGCTCGACCTGCGCGCGCTGGCGCGAGGAGAGACGCGGACGGCGCGGCTGACCGCGCTGACGATTCTGATCGGCATCGTGCTGTTCGTACAGATCCTCTACGGCGCGCTGATGGCCGGGCTGCGCGCCGGACTCGTGGCGCACGACTGGCCGCTGATGAACGGCGCGCTCTTCCCCGGCGCGAGCAACAGCGGTGAATCGATCGGGACGCTGCTGTTCGGCGATCCGGCGATCGTCCATTTCATCCATCGCTGGTGGGCCTGGATCGCCTTCGCTGCCCTTATCGTGCTGGCGCGCGCGGTGAAGCGTGCCGGGCAACGCCCCGCCGCGATCGCCATCCACGCCGCGCTCGGGCTGCAGATCCTGCTCGGCATCGCCACCGTGATGAGCGACGTTAACATCACGCTCGCCGCACTCCACCAGCTGGTCGGCGCGCTGTTGCTGATCGCCGCCGTGTGGGGCGCGCATGCGATCGGGCAGTCGCGCCGCGCCTGATACCAGCGCCGATCGACCTGCGGTATTCCGGCAGCTTTAAAGCGTGATAACCTCTTGCGGGATTTCAACCGTCCGTTCTTTTCGAGCGCGGTTACACAAAAAAAGCCGTCACCCCGGACTGGTTCCGGGGTCCACCAAGCGGCTTTCGACATGATTGTTGCAGACCGCCACGCTGGCGGCACGGTGGACCCCGGAACAAGTCCGGGGTGACGAGGGTCGGAAGCTTAAACGTATCGGAAGAATGACCGCCAGTCCGTCGCAAGGTTATGGTATCATGATACCCGTCAGGAAACCCGCGCAAAGCTTGACTTCGCGCACCCTTCCGATCATTAGGCCCACATTCGCGCTGTCGGGAAACCGGCGGCGCGTTCTGTTTAACCTGGAAGGTCTGCCATGAAGGCGCTGATGAAGACCACCAAGTCGGTCAAGCCGTACGAGGTGGAGAAGAAATGGCATATTATCGATGCCGACGGTCTGGTCGTCGGCCGCATGGCGTCGATCGTCGCCAACGTCCTGCGCGGCAAGCACAAGCCGAGCTTCACCCCGCACGTCGATTGCGGTGACAATGTCATCATCATCAACGCCGACAAGGTGAAGTTCACGGGCAACAAGCTCAAGGACAAGATCTATTACCGCCACACCGGCTATGCCGGCGGCATCAAGGGCGTTCCGGCCGGCAAGATCCTCGAGGGTCGCTTCCCGGAGCGGATCATCGAAAAGGCGATCGAGCGCATGATCCCGCGCGGTCCGCTCGGCCGTGAGCAGATGCGCAACCTGCGCGTCTTCGCCGGCAGCGAACATCCGCACGCCGCTCAGGACCCGCAGGTCCTCGACATCGGCAGCATGAACCGCAAGAACAAGGTGGGCGCATAATGTCCGACAACCGCCAGTCGCTTTCCGATCTCGCCGGCCTGACCGGCCAGGCTCCGGCCACCTCGAACAACGGCCAGGGCAGCACGCCCGTCCTCGCCGGTGACGAATACGCACCCGCCGCTCCGGTGGTCGAGCGCGAGCCGATGCCGCTGCGCGAGCAGATCCTCGACAAGCAGGGTCGCGCTTATGCCACCGGTCGACGCAAGGACGCGGTTGCCCGCGTGTGGATCAAGCCCGGCACCGGCAAGATCACGATCAACGGTCGCGACCAGGAGGTGTATTTCGCACGTCCGACGCTGCGCCTGGTGATCAACCAGGTGTTCGGCGTGACCGAGCGCGAAGGCGCGTACGACGTCAACTGCACCGTCAAGGGCGGTGGCCTTTCGGGCCAGGCCGGCGCGGTCAAGCATGGCATCAGCCAGGCGATCACCAAGTACGAGCCGATCCTGCGCGCACCGGTGAAGGCGGCAGGCTTCCTGACCCGCGACAGCCGCACCGTCGAGCGCAAGAAGTACGGCAAGGCCAAGGCCCGCAAGAGCTTCCAGTTCTCGAAGCGCTAAGCTTCCTTGGGTTTACCCAATCGCGAAGGGGCGGTCCGGCAACGGGCCGCCCTTTTTCGGTCTGGGCATCGCCGGCCGTGCGTCACTCGCCGCGATCCCGTCGCCAGGTCTGCGATTGGCAGAACATCAGCACGCATCCGCGCACGTCCAGCGTGCGGCCATCCGCCGTCGCGATGAACGAGCGATAGGTCCGCCCGCTGCGCGGATCATAGACCTGTCCGCGCCACCGCGCGCCATCCGCCACGAAGCCGGCAAGGATGACCACGCTATCCGCACGGCGATGGCGCAGGCGCGGGTCGGGATTGTTGACGTCGGTTTCCGCCGCACCGGGATCGCGGCGGAGGATCCGGGCGATGCGGCCGCACAGGCCGCCGCCGCACGGGCCGATCGCGATGATCGCCGCGCCATCCTGCGTGATCCAGCGGCCGACCGGCGACGGCGCGCCCGGCATCGCCGTTGCCGATCAGGCGAGCGTCATCGCCAGCGCCGCCGCCGCGCCGCTGCGCATCAGCCGATTACGTATCGCGATCACGACGCCGTACCGCAGGCCAGCGTCGCGCCGCGCAATTCATAGCCCGCGATCAACGCGTTCCATCCGATATCGGGTGCCCGCTCAAGTCGCAGGTTCGGCACGCGCAGCAGCCGATCGAGGAAGATCGCGCTTTCCTGCAACGCGACCTGAGCGCCCGGGCAACGATGCTCGCCATCGCCGAACGCCATGCCCGCGCCGCCGACCTTGCCGGCGATCGCACGGTCGGGATCGATCGCATGCGGACAGCGGCCGACGACGGCCTCGTCCGCATTGCTCGCGCGGATATCGATCCCGATCACCTCGCCCTTGCCGCGGGCGGCTTCATCGGCACCGAGGCGCCGATAGAGCATGCCGACGACCGGTTCGAGCCGCAGGATCTCCTCGAGCAATGCGATCCTGCCCGGCTCATCCGTGCTCAGGAAACGCTGCCGCAGATCGTCGCGATCGAGCAGATGCCAGCCGGCCATGGTGATGAATTCGCGCGTGGTGATCATGCCCGCCGCGCCGTACGTCAGGCACTCGGTCAGGATCTGGCGGTCGTTATACCCTTCAGCGAGCAGGTGGGAGACGACGTCCTCGCGCGGCGCGCGGCGGCGGGCGCGGATCGCCGGCTTCACGTCGCGGTAGAAGACGTTCATCGCGCGCGCCTGACCACGCAGATAGCCCATCAGCCGGGCCGGCCAGCTCGTCTGGTCCTGCATGCCGCCGGCCAGCCGTTCCAGACGCGTCGCCATGCCGGCGGGATCGCTGTCGGTCAGCCCGACGATCTCGGCGGCGACCGTCACCGCCAGCTCCAGCGACAGCGTGTCGAGATCGGCGCGGCCGTCGCGGACCAGCCGGTCGACCAGCAGATCGGTGGTCTGTTCCATCAGCGCGCGATACTCCGCCGTGACGATCCGTGGCGCGAAGAAGCGCGCGGTCGCGCTTCGTTGGCGGCGATGCGCGGCACCGCTGAGATACAGGACCGGTGCCCGCATCGTACCGAAGCGCGTGACGAGATCCGCGAGGAACCCCGCCTGCCGCGCCGTCGGATCGCGCAAGATCCGGCGTGCCTCGGCGAAATCCGCGCCGATCATGCGGGCCGCCACCATGCCGCCTCGCCTCGCGATGCCGGCGGACTTGCGCGCATCGGTGTCGGCAAGATGCGGGCAGGATTGGACCGATCGCCGTGGTTGGGCCATGATAGCCTCCAGTTATGATATACAGTGGATCATAAATGCGTATCGCGGCGAAAAGTTCAAGGGAAGATGCGCGAATCGGCAGAACGCGAGAGGCGCTGCAGACGGCGTTGATCGAGCTGATCGGGGCGGAGCCGTTCGAAACGCTGACCGTGACGGCGATCACGCAGCGCGCGAATATCGGCTATGCGACGTTCTTCCGGCACTATCCGGACCCGCAGGCGCTGCTGGCGGAGATTGCGGGCGGGTTGATCGACGAACTGATCGTGGCGATCGCGCCGCTGGCACTGGCGCAGGACAGTCGCGGCATGGCGCAGGTGCTGACGGCGTTCGTCGAGGACCGCCGCCGCCTGTGTCACGCGCTGCTGATCGGCGCGGGCGATGCGATGCGGCGCGAGATCACCGCGCGGGCGCTGGCGGCGGCGCGGATGACCGACGCGGCCACGCCCGCCGGGCTGCCGCGCGACCTAGCGCTGATCCACGGCGTCGGCGCGACCCTGACGATCCTGGCGTGGTGGCTCGGCCATGAGGAGGCCGAGATCGACATGGTCGCGATCCTGGAGCGTCTGGTGTTCGAACCGCTCAGCCGGACGATGCGCTGAACGGCGTCACTTGCCGTCCAGCCCGGCCACCGTGGCCGTCGTCGGCGCTTCGCCCTTCATCGCCGCCGCGACGCGCTCCGCGCCTTCCATCACGCGCAGTACGTTGCCGCGCGCCAGCTTCGCCAGATCGACGTCGCTCCAGCCGCGCCGGGCCAGTTCGGCGAAAAGAGCGGGATAGGTCTCGACCCCGCTCAGGCCCTGCGGCACTTCCTCCACCCCGTCGAAATCGGACCCGATGCCGACAGCATCGTGCCCGGCCACCTTCGCGACGTGATCGATATGGTCCGCGACCTCGGACAGCGTGACCGCCGGCTTGGGGTGCGCCTTTTCCCACTCGGCCAGCGCCGCCTTGGCGCGGTCGGGCTGGCCGATATACAGGCCGCCGAAGGGCGGCTTGTTGTAGCTGGCGATCTCGCCGTTGCGCGCGGCTTCCCAGCGGCGGCGCGCGTCGGAGACGTAGCTGGGCGCGTAATCGACCATCACCACGCCCTTGTTCGCCGCGACCTGCTTCAGCACCGCGTCGGACACGTTGCGCGGATGATCGTTCACCGCGCGTGCGCCGGAGTGCGAGAAGATCACCGGCGCCTTCGTCACGCGCAGCGCATCCAGCATCGTGCCTTCGCTGACATGGCTGAGATCGACCAGCATGCCGAGCCGGTTAAGTTCGCGCACCACCGCCTCGCCGAACTTGGTGAGCCCGCCATGCTGCGGATCATCGGTCGCCGAATCCGCCCAGGAGATCGTGCGCGAATGCGTCAGCGTCAGGTACGACGCGCCGAGTGCGCGATAGGCGCGCAGCACGGTAAACTGCCCGTCGATCTGCCCCCCGCCCTCGACGCCGAGCATCGAGGCGATCCTGCCCTGCGCCTGGATACGCCGCACGTCCGCCGCCGTCACCGCCGGCTCGAATACATTGGGATAGCGGCGGAAGATGTCGTGCATCAGCCCGATCTGCTCGAGCGTCTGTTCGACCTGTTCCGGCCCGGGCAATTTGGCGTCGACCCAGACCGACCAGAATTGCCCGCCGACGTGCCCGGCGCGCAGCCGGGTGATATCGGTGTGATACTTCGCCGGGTCGAGCCTGGTCAGGTCCATCGTCCAGCGCGCGTCGCCGGCCTTGCCGACAAGGGTTTCGGCCCAGTCGTTGTGACCGTCGATCACCGGGTTCGCCTTCAGCACGCGCTCGACGCGGGCCTTGATCACGGCGTCCCCCGCCGTCGAACGATCTTCGGGCGCGGCGGCGAGGAGCAGCGGCGCGAGGGCGAACAGGAGAACTGGCTTCATGCACGCCAGCATAGCCGCACGGACACCGCCTACAAGGCCTCGACATGCTCCCGGGGCAGGATCGTGTCTGGCCCCGGCCCGAACGTCCGCAGCTTCACGTCGAACGCGCCATCGGCGATGCGGATCTCGTTGAACGACGGCGGCATCTCGCGCGTGCGTTCGGACAAGGTGCCCGCGCCGATCATCCGCAGCGGGCGACCTGACACCTCATGCACGATATCGAACGGATCGTGGACATGCCCGGTGAGCACCGCCACCGCGCCGGCTTCGGCGAGTGCGGCGAACGCCTGCGGCCCGTGCCGCGTGTCCGACGTCGCCTGCGTTTCCGCCTCGATCAGCGGATGATGACAGGCGACGAACACCTGCGATCCGGCCGGCGCGGCCGCGATCCCCTTCAGGGTCTTGCGCAACTGATGGCTGGAGACATAGCCCTTGGACCAGTTGCGGAACTGGAAGCGAACCGTGGTGACCAGCGGCACGATCGCCACGCCGGGCAGATCGAGCGGCCGTTCGATCATGCGTTCGATCTTGTGGTAGCGGTGGTAGGGGCGAAGAAACCGCCGGAACAGGTTCCACAGCGGCAGATCGTGGTTGCCGACCTCCACCGTCACCGGCACGTCTAGCCGTTGCAGCCAGGCAAGTCCGGCATCGAATTCGGCCGACCGCGCGCGCATCGTCAGATCGCCGGTCATCACCACGGCGTCGGGCCGCTCGGCCTTCACCAGCGCCTCGAACCACGCCACCGCCGCACGATTCTCGCGGCCGAAATGCACATCGCTGACATGGAACAGGCGGATCATGCGAGGTCGAACGCGTAACTTGGGGGAAAGTCCCGTGCCAGGGCCCGTCCAACATTCATTGCCTTGGTGGGTTTATCCCAAATTTCCCGTCACCCCGGACGTGTTCCGGGGTCCACCGTGCCGCGAACTCGGCAGTCGCACCATTGTTCGTTTCGAAAGCCGCGTGGTGGACCCCGGAACACGTCCGGGGTGACGGTTCTATCGGGGAAACCGCTCTCAAAACCGTCGAAAAACGGAATAGCGGTTCCGCCTAGACGTCGGCCCAGCGGCGCAGGAGATTGTGGTAGACGCCTGTGAGCTGCACCACCGCCGCATCCCCCTGCCCCTGCGTCGCCGCGACCGATTGCACGGCGGAATCGAGATCGAACAGGATGCGGCGAGCGCCATCGTCGCGCACCATCGACTGGATCCAGAAGAAGCTGGCGGTGCGCGTGCCGCGCGTGACGGGCTCGACGCGGTGCAAGCTGGAGGCGGGATAGAGCAGCATGTGGCCGGCGGGCAGCTTGACCGATTGCACGCCGAACCGGTCCTCGACCACCAGTTCGCCGCCGTCATACGCCTCCGGCGGTTCGAGGAAGAGCGTCGCCGACAGGTCGCTGCGGATGCGGAAATCGCTGCCGCGCCGGATGCGGATCGCATTGTCGACATGCATGCCGAACGCCTGGCCGCCGGCATAGCGGTTGAACAAAGGCGGGAACACCTTGAGCGGCAAGGCGGCGGCGACGAACAGCGGCGCGGCGGACAGCGCATCGAGCACCAGATGGCCCGCGCGCCTGGCGGCATCCGAATCCTCCGGCAATTGTTCGTTGCGCTTGGCCAGCGCGCTCTGCGCGCCGGACGTGGCGTTGCCGTCGATCCAGTCGGCGGCATCGATCAGCGCGCGGATGCGAGCGACGCCGTCGGCGTCCAGCACATCGGGGATGGAGATCATCATCGCACGCCGCTCCTGAGTGCCGCGACGCCGTCCGTGGCGAAGCGCGCGATCCCGCAGGCCGTCAGCCACGCCGCGGCCTTTTCGACGAAGGCCGGCGTCGCCGTCTCGCCGATACGGCCGAGCCAGGTCAGCGCCTCATCGATCCGCCCAGCGTCGCCGAGCATCCGGGCATGATTGAACTGGCCGCGAAAATCGCCGCCTTCCGCCGCCCGTCTATAACAATCGGCAGCGGTCGCCATATCGCGCGCCACCACCCAGCCATCCTCGTGAAAGCTGCCGACGAAGTTGATCGCCTTGGCCCCGGCCAGACCGGAGCCCGACGCCGCCGCCTTGCGGAGCCAGTCGAGCGCCGCCGCCCGGTCTTCCGCCACGCCGTCGCCGAGCGCCAGCAGGGTCGCGTAATTGTACATCGCCCAATCGAGCCCCTGCTCCGCCGCGATACGATAGCATTCCGCCGCTCGCGCCTTGTCCGGCGCGGTGCCCCAGCCGAGATCGTAGCACCGCCCGACCATGTTGAGCGCCATCACATGATGCTGCGCCGCCGCCCTGGTGAACCAGCCGAGCGCGGCACGCGGATCCGCCGCGACGCCAGCGCCGTCGAGCAACATCTGCCCGTAGACCGCCTGCGCTTCGGCCAGGCCGGCCTCCGCCCCCGCTCGCACCAGCGCCGCCCGCTCCTCCGGCGAACCGGAGAGGCGGGCGGCGATTGCGTCGGGACTGAGCGTATCGAGGTCGATCGTCATCCGGTCCTTCAGAACTTTCCGTTGCCTAGACTCGTTTTAGATCAGGTCGAACCATTCCTCCGTTCGCTTCGAGCGACGTCGAGGAGCCAGTCCCCGACCAGTGTTTCCCGACTTCGCTCGAAACGAACGGAAAATCGGACGCGCAAACCAGATCGAGAACGAGTCCAGGGCCAAACCACAGTCGTTGTCGTGATGGGTTTTATCGCAAATTTCCCGTGGCGGAACCGCTCTCAAAAGCCGTCTGACAATTGAACGGCGATCCGTCCTAGAATTTGACCGCCACCGTGCCGAACACGGTACGGCCCGGCGCGATCGTCGCATAGTGGCTGGAATATGCCTGCGAGAAATACACCTTGTCGGTCAAGTTCTGCGCATTGATGCTGAGCGAGACAGTATCGGTGACGCGATAGCTCGCCCGCGCATCGAAACGCCAGTAGCTGGGCACTTCGCGGGTAAGCAGCTTGGTCGCTGCGTTGATCGTCACCACGCCCGCCGCATTCTGAGTCGCGCTGCGGTTGTCGGAATAGCCGCCGATCTGCTTGTCCATGTAGATCGCGGTGCCGCCGATCTGAAGGCGCGGCGTGACATCCAGATTGCTCGTCATCGTGAAGCTGTTCCTGGCCGTCTGGGGCACCTGCTTGCCGTTGCTGACCGACGGCACGTAGACGACCTGCGCGGCGCGATCGGTGATCACGACACCGCCCACCGTCCGCGTAAGTGCGGGTGCGGTCAGCGCGCTGTTGCCGGCATCGATGATCTTCGGGTCGAGATGCGTGTAGCCGCCGAACACCGTCCAGCCGGGCAGGATCGTGCCGCTGACGTTCAGCTCCACGCCACGAATGCGCGTCCGGCCGAGAAAGGCGACGGTATTGGCATCGACCTGCGTACGGGCATTGGTGATGTCCGTCTGGAACACCGCGGCCCCCAGCTGCAGACGCTCGCCGAACAGGCTCGCCTTGGCCCCGACCTCATAGCTCTTGGTCTTCTGCACCTTGAGCTGGTCGAGCAGGTTCTGCGTCGTCGTGGTGGTCGGCAGCGCATTGCCTTCCTGCCCTTCGCCGAGCAGGGCGTTGGGCGGAGTCGCGGCGGTGGCGTAGCTGGCGTAGAGGCTGGTGTCCTTGGTCGGCTTGAACACCGCCCCCGCCTGCCAGTTGAACAGTTCGTCCACCCGCGACACGGGCTGCAGCCCGGCGGAGATCGGCACGGTCAGCTTCGACTGGAAGCGATCGTAGCGCGCGCCGAGGTTGACGATCAGCGCCGGTACGATCGTGATCGAATCGAACGCATAGACCGCGCGGGTATTGGCGTCGTTCTGCGTCTCGCCGGCGGTGCCGATCTTGGCGATCGGCGTCTGCACGGTGGACGTGTCGCTGACGTAATTGACCCACGGATCGCTCGGATTGGGATTGAACAGATCGGTGCAGTTGTAGCGCGCCACGGTCGAGGTGTTGCAGCGCGGTGCCGCGGTCGCTCCGGTCGCCAGCACGAAGGTGCCGCGCCGGGTCTTCTCCCAGGCGAATTCGGTGCCGACCGAGAAGCTGTGCTCGATCGCGCCGGTGCTGAACTTGCCGAACAGATCGGTCTGGTCGATTAGGCTCTCGCTATAGCCGTAGCGGGTGTTGGCGCGGCGCCAGACATAGCCGCCGGTGAACAGATCGCCGCGCGTGCCCGCCGCGCCGGTGGTCGGGTTGGTCGCCGCCGTGCCGTAGACGTTGCCCTGCGTATCGTCCGGCTGGGTGTAGATATAGGCCTGGTAATTGTGGCTGTAGCGCGCGGTGTTGCGCAGCGTGACACCGCCGAAATCATGCTCGGCGCGCACCGTCACCTGATGCGTCCTGGCGTCGCGGAAGTCGCGATCCTCGAGCCCGTAGAAGGTGTCGCGCGCGACGACGCCGGTGCGGCCGCCCGCCGTGGTGATCTGGCCGATCGCCGGAAGCGAAGCGATGTTGCCGGTGCCCGGCGCGTTGCCGATCGTGTAGAGATACGGAATGCCGCTGTCGGGCAGCTCGTGGCTTTCGAGATAATAATAGCCGACCGTCAGCCGGGTCGGCGTGCCGAGGCCGAGCGTCACCGACGGCGCCACGCCCCAGCGCCGCGAATAGATCGCGTCGCGCCCGGCGACGTCCTGATCGTGCCACGCGCCCGAGACGCGGAAGGCGGCGATCTCCGACAGTTTGAGGTTCAGATCGCCGGAGACGCGCTTGAAATCGGCCTCGCCATAGCTGCCGCTGACCGACCCGAACGTGCCGAGCTGCGGCTGCTTCGACAGGATGTTGATCGTGCCGCCGGCGCTGCCGCGCCCGCCCAGCGTCGAATCCGATCCGCGCACGACCTGCACGGATTCGATCGCGAAGACCTCGCGGCTCTGCGAGGCGAGATCGCGCACGCTGTCGACATAGATGCTGCCCTGGCTGTCGAAGCCGCGGATGAACGGACGGTCGCCGATCGGGTTGCCGCCCTCCGCCGCGCCGAAGGTGATGCCCGGCACGGTGCGCAGCGCATCCTGCAGATTGACCGAGCCGGTCTGTTCGATGATCTCCTTGGGCAGCACGATCACCGAGCGCGGGGTGTTGACGATCGGCGCGACGTCCTTGGCCTGGCGCTGCTCCCGCACCCGCTGGCCGTTGACCAGAATGTCCTGATCGCCGGCGTCCGAGGTATCGACCGGGCCTGTGGCGTCGGCGGGATCGGCGGCCCAGGCGGCACCGCCGGCGAACGCGCCGACGCACGACATGGCGAGAAAGGCCGGCTTGATGACCGATGCCCGGCGATTGGACGTGCTCACGAATGATCCCCCTTTTGGTGTTGCAGGCCGGCTATTGCGAGTCACTCTCATTGTCAACGCTATTGAGACTAACTCGCACTTTTGATTATCGGCCGGTGTTGCCGGCGCGGAGGGTTGCGCGGCGCGGCCGATCGCGGCAGCGCGGGCGCATGGACCTCGACGCACTGCTGCAGCATTATTTCGACACCACCGACCTAGAGACGCTGGACGAGACCGCGTTCGCGCGCGGGGTGGAACGGCTCGGTACCGCGTTCGGCCTGGAACGCGAGCCCGGCCGGCGCTTCGCGCTCTGGTCGCTGCTCCACACGCTCGGCGATGCGCCCGATCCGGCGGTCGCGTTCGAGGATCCGCAGGAACGCCGCGCGGCGCAGGCCTATGCCAGCGTCGCCAGCCGGGCGACCGAGCGCTGATCGAGACGCTCACCCTGCCCCAGGCACGGCGGATCGCGCTCGCCGCGCAGGGCTTCGGCGCGGCGCATCCGGCGCGCGTGACGCAGGGGCACATGCGGCGGACGATCGACCGGCTTTCGCTGCACCAGATCGACAGCGTCAACGTGCTGGCGCGGGCGCATTACCTGCCGGCATTCTCGCGCCTCGGCGGCTACGACCGCGGCTTGCTGGAGGCGGCCGCCTGGGGGCGCAGGCCGGAGCGGCGGCTGTTCGAATATTGGGCGCACGAGGCGTCGCTGCTGCCGCTCGATCTCCACCCGCTGCTGCGCTGGCGCATGGCGCGGGCCGATCGCGGCGAGACCGGCTGGGCGGCGATGCGGCGCTACGCCACCGAAGGCCGGGTGGAGGCGGAGGCGATCCTCGCCCGCATCCGCGCCGACGGGCCGCTCGCCGCCTCCGATTTCGAGGAGGGCAAGAGCGGCTCCGGCTGGTGGGCGTGGGGGGACACGAAGCGCGCGCTGGAATGGCTGTTCTGGGCCGGACACATCACCACCGCGACCCGGCGCAACAGCTTCGAACGGGTCTACGACCTGACCGAGCGCGTGATCCCGCCGGCGATCCTCGCGCTGCCCACACCGGACGAGGCCGACGCCCACCGCGCGCTGATCGCCCGCAGCGCCGCCGCGCTCGGCATCGCCACGGAAACCGACCTGCGCGACTATTTCCGCCTCAAGCCCGACGACGCGCGGCCGGCGATCGCCGCCCTGGTCGAGGAGGGCGTGCTGATCCCGACCCACGTTGCCGGCTGGCCGAAGATTGCCTATCTCCACCGCGACGCCCGCCGCCCGCGTCGCATCCAGGGGGCCGCTTTGCTCGCCCCGTTCGACCCGCTGATCTGGGAACGCGCCCGCACCGACCGCCTGTTCGGGTTCCACTATCGCATCGAGATCTACGTACCGGCCGAGAAGCGCCGCCACGGTTATTACGTCCTGCCCTTCCTGCTCGACGATCGTCTCGTCGCGCGCGTCGATCTCAAGGCCGATCGCCAGAACGCCCGGCTGATCGCGCAACGCATCGGCCTGGAGCCGCATGCGCCGCCGGAAACGCTGGAACGGCTCCGGCTGGAATTGCGCCGCATGGCCGACTGGCTCGGGCTGGCGGAGGTGGTGGAGCGGGTGAAGGGAATCGAACCCTCGTCGTAAGCTTGGGAAGCTTCTGCTCTACCATTGAGCTACACCCGCGAGGCCCCGGTTGGGGCGGAAGCAGCCGATACAGAGGGTCCGGCGCTCGTGCAAGCGCTCTGTCCCGCGCTCAGCGATAGTTCTTCGGTACGCCGCTGACGTGGAACACGCCGCCGCGCTGCAATTCTATGATGTATTGCGCGCCGCGGTTGCACTCGACCGCCCAGGACGGCTTGCCGTCGATCTTGCCGCGCGACACGACGTTGACGATCGACTGGCAGTCGTAATCGGCATCGTTGATCGCGCGGAAGAAGGTGGTGCGCTGCAACGTGGGCAGCAGCGCGGCGATCTTCGCCTCCATCGGATCGGGGCCGGCCTCCGCCGCATTCGTCGTGCCACCGCCGCGCGGGGGCGGATCGCCACAGCCGGCGAGCATCGCGCAGCCCAGCAAGAGTCCCGTGATCGCCTTTCTCACATCCCGTCTCCCAAGATCAGATGCCGCCCGCCGTCACCGCGCGCCCGGTGGCGACCAGGGCTTCGGTCAGATCAACGATGCACGCGTCCAGAAGTTCGGCATCGGTGGCGCGGACGACGAAATTCGCGCCGGTCTGTCCATCGCGAAAGAACGGATAGCTGCCGATCGCGACGCCCTCATGAGTCTTCTCGGCGGTGCGCAGCAGGTCGGCGATCTCGCTCTCCGCCACCCAGCACCCGACCGTCGCGGACAAGACCGGCAGCCCGCCCTCGAGCGTGCCGGTCAGCGCATCGAGCATGCCCGCGGTGATGTGCGGCACGCCGGCCATGATGAAGATGTTGCCGATACGGATGCCCGGCGCGCCGGACATGCGGTTCTCGATCAGGTCGGCCCCCTGCGGAACGCGCGCCATGCGCTTGCGCGTCTCGGTCAGGCCACCGCGCGTTTCGTAATAGCGCTCCAGCACCGAGACGGCCTTGGGATGGAGCACGACCGGCACGCCCAGCGCCTCGGCGATCGCATCGACCGTAATGTCGTCATGCGTCGGTCCGATCCCGCCGGTGGTGAACAGATAATCGTTGCGCGCGCGCAGTGCGTTGACCGCCTCGACGATCGCCTCGGTCTTGTCGGGCACCACGCGCACCTCGGCCAGGCGGATGCCCTGCACGTTGAGCCACAGCGCGATCTGCGCGACGTTCTTGTCCTGCGTGCGGCCCGAGAGGATCTCGTCGCCGATCACCGCGAGCGCGGCCGTCCAGATGCGTTGGGTCATGAAAGAGGGCATAGACGTTCGCGCACCATCTCGCAAAGCCCGCGCGGTTTCGCTATATGGCCGTCATGACCGATTACGTAACCGTCACCGCCGACGCCCCGATGGGCCGCACCGGCGCGATCAAGCTCCATGGCCGCTACGCGTTCGACGCGATGCACAAGGCCGGCCGCCTCGCCGCCGAAACGCTCGACATGGTCGTGCCGCATGTCGTGCCCGGCGTGACGACGGGCGAGCTGGACGATCTGATCCGCACCTTCATCGTCGCGCGCGGCGGCGTGCCGGCGACGCTCGGCTATCGCGGTTATACGCATGCGAGCTGCATCTCGATCAACCATGTCGTGTGCCACGGCATTCCCGGCGTGAAGACGCTGAAGAGCGGCGACATCGTCAATATCGACGTCACGCCGATCGTCGATGGCTGGCACGGCGATTCCAGCCGAATGTATCTGGTCGGCGATGTGCCGATCAAGGCCAAGCGGCTGGTGGACGTGACCTACGAATGCCTAATGCTCGGCATCGAGCAGGCCAGGCCCGGCAACACGATGGGCGATGTCGCGCACGTCATCCAGAGCCATGCCGAAAAGCACCGCTACGGCGTGGTGCGCGATTTCTGCGGGCATGGCCTGGGACAATTGTTCCACGACGCACCGGAAGTGGTGCATGTCGGTCGCCCGGGCACCGGGCCGGAACTGAAGCCCGGCATGATCTTCACGATCGAACCGATGATCAATATTGGACGCCCGGACGTGAAGCTGCTCGACGACGGCTGGACGGCGGTGACGCGCGACCGATCGCTCTCCGCGCAGTTCGAACATTCGATCGGCATCACCGAGGACGGGTGCGAGATCTTCACGACCAGCCCGGGCGGGTTCGACAAGCCGCCTTACTGATCGCCGGCGGAGGGTTCAGAGCGCGATGACATGAGGGTGGACCACGTCCTCCGTCATTCCCGCGAAGGCGGGAGTCCATGATCACCGCACTTCGTGAGACTCACTAAGTTCAGCCAGTATCGATTCCCGCCTTCGCGGGAGTGACGATGGAGAGAAGGCGATTCAGACCAAAGTCAACACGCCCTAGCAGCGCCGAAGCCGGGCGCACTGGGCGCGGCCACCAGCCGCGACCGACGACGCGGCCTTGCCGCGGCGCGCGCCGCCTTTTTACCCGCAACCGATCGTCTGGACCGGATAGCGCTTGATGATCGCGTCTTCGGTCATGACGGTGATGGCCTCACACATCGCCTGAGCGACAATCATGCGATCGAACGGATCGCCGTGAAGGCGTTTAAGGTTCGAGACCGTGACGAGATGCTTGGGACCGACATCCAATTGGCCAACACCCGCCTGAGCAAATTTTCTCAGCGCCAGTTCGATATCGACCGTCAGCTTTCCCTGCCCAACCTTGATGGCAATCTCCCACGCTGAAGCGACGCTGAAGATCAGCGTGTTCTGCGCGTCGTCGATCAAGGATCGCCCACCGCGTCCCAGTTTCGGATTGTCTTCCAGCCACCACAACAGAACGTGAGTATCGAGCAACAGCCTCAATGTTCTGGCGGAAAGATATCCGCTTCCATGGCCGCTTCGATTTCGGGATCGGGATCGTTGAAATCGTCCGAAATCCACATCTTGCCCTTCAAGGCACCCGGGCGACGGAAGTTCGGCGAAGCGGGGTCGGCCGATGGCACCCAATCCTCCTCTTCGCTTGCCGGCGCGCGCAACTCCGCCACCTTCTTGCCCCGTAATACGATATCGAAGCTTTCCCCGGCAGCGACGCGGGCCAGATAGGCGCTGAACTTGCCGCGCATTTCGCGCACACCGACACTCTTTGCCTGGACAGTCATGGCGTCCACCTCATTGTGTACACATGATGTAGCGTCATCCCACAACGATCGCAACAATGCCACAAAAGCAGGCAGCGCCGGCGCGCTGCCCCCGCATTAGGCATTCCTTAACCCGCAAAATCCCTGGCCCCCGCGCATTCCCGCCTCTCGCGCGACTGGCACGCTTGTTGTAAGAGACGCGCACGGGCGATGCGTCTTTCGCCCATCCGAGGGGCCATTTCGTGAAAAAGATCGAAGCGATCATAAAGCCGTTCAAGCTGGACGAGGTGAAGGAGGCGCTGCACGAAGTCGGCGTCAGCGGCATCACGGTCACCGAGGCCAAGGGCTTCGGCCGGCAGAAGGGCCATACCGAACTCTATCGCGGCGCCGAATATGTCGTCGATTTCCTGCCCAAGGTGAAACTCGAGGTGGTGGTCGAGGACGCGCTGGCCGAGCGCGTGGTCGAGGCGATCGCCGCCGCCGCGCAGACCGGACGGATCGGCGACGGCAAGATCTTCGTCATCCCGGTAGAAACCGCGTTGCGCATCCGCACCGGCGAACGCAACGACGACGCGATCTGACGAATTGACGACCGGACGATTTGACGCAGCGCAACATTTCGTGACAGCGTCCCTGCGACCGGGGCAACTTCATTCCCGATTCTGTCGGGCAATCTATTCGATAACGAAAGGGCATGGGGCTTTATGGCGAACACCGCAAAAGACGTTCTGAAGATGGTCAAGGACCAGGAGATCGAATGGATCGACCTGCGTTTCACCGATCCCAAGGGCAAGTGGCAGCATCTGACGATGGTCGCCGGGGTCGTCGGCGAGGACGAGCTGGACGACGGCTTCATGTTCGACGGCTCCTCGATCGACGGCTGGAAGGCGATCAACGAATCCGACATGATCCTGAAGCCCGATCTGGACGCCGTCTGGACCGACCCCTTCTCGGCCACGCCGATGCTGATCCTGGTGTGCGACATCGTCGAGCCCTCGACCGGCGAACTCTATGCCCGCGACCCGCGCTCGACCGCCAAGCGTTCGGAGGCCTATCTCAAGACCACCGGTATCGGCGACACGATCTATATCGGGCCGGAAGCCGAATTCTTCATGTTCGACAACGTGCAGTTCGAGACGAGCTACGCCACATCGTACTACAAGATCGACGATATCGAGCTGCCGACAAACACCGGCACGTCGTATGAAGGCGGCAATCTCGGCCACCGTCCGCGCGCCAAGGGCGGGTATTTCCCGGTCGGCCCGGTCGACAGCGCGGTCGACATCCGGGGCGAGATGGTCTCGACCATGCTCGAAATGGGCCTGCCGTGCGACAAGCATCAC
Organism: Sphingomonas sp. Leaf357; assembly: GCF_001423845.1. NCBI lineage: Bacteria > Pseudomonadati > Pseudomonadota > Alphaproteobacteria > Sphingomonadales > Sphingomonadaceae > Sphingomonas > Sphingomonas sp. Leaf357. The sequence continues at coordinate 19,848 of NZ_LMPM01000002.1, forward strand.
CACGAAGTCGCCGCCGGGCAGCACGAACTCGGCCTCACCTTCGGCACGCTGACGCTGACCGCGGACCGCATGCAGATCTACAAATATGTCTGCCATCAGGTCGCGCAGGCATATGGCAAGACCGTCACGTTCATGCCGAAGCCGATCAAGGAAGATAACGGCAGCGGCATGCATACCCATCTGTCGATCTGGGAAAAGGGCGCGCCCCTGTTCGCCGGCAACGGCTATGCCGGACTCTCCGATACCTGCCTGTATTTCATCGGCGGGATCATCAAGCATGCCAAGGCGCTGAACGCGTTCACCAACCCGTCGACCAACAGCTACAAGCGGCTGGTACCGGGCTACGAAGCGCCGGTGCTGCTGGCCTATTCGGCGCGCAACCGCTCGGCCTCGTGCCGCATCCCGTACGGCACGGGTGCCAAGGCGAAGCGCGTCGAAGTGCGCTTCCCCGATGCGATGGCCAATCCGTACCTCTGCTACGCGGCGCTGCTGATGGCGGGTCTGGACGGCATCCAGAACAAGATCCATCCGGGTGAGGCGATGGACAAGAACCTGTACGATCTGCCGCCGGCGGAACTGGCCGAGGTGCCGACGGTCTGCGCCTCGCTGCGCGAGGCGCTCGAGAGCCTGGCCGCCGATCACGACTTCCTGCTCAAGGGCGACGTGTTCACCAAGGACCAGATCGAAAGCTATATCGAGCTGAAGTTCGTCGACGTGGCGCGCTGGGAGATGACCCCGAGCCCGGTCGAATACGACATGTACTACAGCTACTAAGCGCAGCCACGACCGCGCGGTGCGCGCAAGCGCACGGTCGCTGTCGCCCGGCGTCGCCATAGCGACGACCGACGACGTGGCTTCGCCACGGCGCAGACCAAAAAGAAGGGCGTCCGGATGATCTCCGGGCGCCCTTTTTCATCCGATTCGGCTGCTTGATATTGTTACGCACCCGATATCGTCATAGCACTGTCTATCATTGCGATCCGGGGGGATGAGACGGTGCAGATTCTTCGCTATTCGTCGGCGCTACTCGTCATGCTTGCGGGCTGCACGCACGACACGCTCAACAATGCGCTCGGCACGCCGAAGAACCCGACGGCGATATTCTCCGATCCGACAGCCGCGAAGGACAAGGTCGGTTCGCAGGACCGGATCATCATTCCGCTCTACAACGTGTTGCTGGAGGCGAGCGCAGGCCATGGCGATAATGCCAAACTCAACGGCGACGGGGACATGCGACGCTATCTCGGCGCCGGCTTCGCATTGTCCGACGTCTACTGCACGCGGTTCTTCGTCAAGACGGACGAGGCATATCGCCGCCGCCGGTTCGGCCGCACGCTGACCAACGATGTCGGCACGGTGATGACCACGGTGCTCGGACTGGCCAATGCCGGCGAGAAGGTGGTGACGGGCCTGGCCGGCGCGGTCGGCTTCGCGGATTCGGCCTGGCGCAATTACGACGACTCCTTCGTCGTCTCGCCGGATCTGAGCAATATCCAGTCCCTGGTGTTCGCCGCGCAGGACAATTTCCGCGCCCGATCCCTGGCCAAGGAGGCGGTGTTGCCGGCCGATTACGGCACCGCCCAATCGATCATCCTGCGCTATGCGAACATCTGTTCCTTCCTCGGCATGAAGGGCCTGCTGGATCAATCGGCCGCCAAGCAGAAGAACGACCTCAACACCGATACGGAAAAGGTCAACAAGCCGGCAGCGGCACCCGCCGTACCGGCAGCGCCGGCGCCAACGCCAGCCGCGCCGCGTGCACCGGCCGCCGCGCCTGCGCCAGCCCCTGCCGCCGCCACGATACGGCCCGAGATCGCCATCCCCTCGCTCGCCCCGAACAAGGACAATTGAGCGCGATCGGCGCTGGGCCGGATCGGCATTCAGCGATCGAAGGCGACAGTGTACGCGAAGGCGCGAACCTGAATGTCGGTTCGCCCTGGATGGGCGACGAGGGTGTGACGCTGCCGGGGCTTACGGCAGCAGCACCGTTGCCCCCTTAGTCTCGCCCGCCTCGAGAGCGCGGTGCGCGTCGGCGGCGTCTTCCAGCGCGAAGGTCTGGCCGATCTCGGCGGTGATCGCGCCCTTGGCGAGCATGTCGAAGACGCGCGCGAACCCGGCCTGCCGCTCCTCGGGCGTCACATAATAATCGAACATCGTCGGCCGCGTGACGAACAGGGAGCCGTTGCGCGCCAGCACGCCGAGATTGACGCCGTCGACCGGCCCGCTGGCATTGCCATAGCTGACGATCAGCCCGCGTCGCTTGGCGCTGGCCAACGACACCTGCCACATCGCCTTGCCGACGCCGTCCAGCACCACGTCCACGCCCTGACCGTCGGTCAGCGCGCGCACTTCCTTGGCGATATCGACCTGCTTGTGCAGCAGCACGTGATCCGCCCCGGCGGCCTTGGCCTGCGCCGCCTTCTCTTCGCTGCCGACCGTGCCGATCACCGTCGCGCCGATCGCCTTCAGCCAGCCGACCAAAAGATGCCCGACGCCGCCGGCCGCCGCGTGGACCAGCACCGTCTGCCCGGCCTGAACCTTCGCGCAGCGTTCGATCAGGAATTCGGTCGTCCCGCCCTTCAGCAGCAATGCCGCCGCCGTGCGATCGTCGACGCTGTCGGGCAGCGTGATCAGTTGCGCCGCTTCCACGTTGCGCGCGGTGGCATAGGCGCCGAGCGCGGGGCCGAACGTGCCGACCCGGTCGCCCACCGCGAAGCCGTCCACGCCGGCCCCCACGGCCTCGACCACGCCGACCGCCTCCGACCCCAGGCCGCTCGGCAGCGGCGCGGGATACAGGCCCTTGCGATAATAGACGTCGATATAGTTCAGCCCGACGGCGGTGTGGCGCACGCGAACCTCGCCTTCCGCCGGATCGGGCAGGTCGACATCGACCCATTCGATCACCTCGGGGCCACCGGTCTGCGTGATACGGGCTGCACGGTCCATCGGTCGATCTCCTCAAGCTGTCGGCTGAACGTAGGGCCCGCGTTTCAGGTTGCAACCGATCGTGCCGCGCGCCATCTAGGCGGCGGACGCGCGCGGCCGTACCGCATCTTCAAAAACATGGAGACGAGCATGAAGAGCTACCTCAAGCACTATATCGACGGCGCCTGGGTCGAGAGCGAGGGCGGCACGCGGCACGAGGTGATCGATCCCTCCACCGAACAGCCGGTCAGCGCGATCACGCTGGGCAGCCAGGCCGATGTCGACAAGGCGGTCGCCGCCGCGAAGGCCGCGTTCAAGAGCTTCTCGCGCACTTCCGTCGCCGATCGCGTCGCTCTGCTCGAGCGCATCATCGAGGAATACAAGGCGCGCATGCCCGATCTGGCGGCGGCGACGTCGGAGGAGATGGGCGCGCCGATCGGTTTCGCCAATGCCGCGCAGGCCCCCGCCGGCCTGGGCTATTTCATGGGCACGCTTAAGGCGTTGCAGACGTTCGAATTCAGCGAACAGGTCGGCAAGAATCGCGCGGTGCACGAACCGTTGGGCGTCGTGGCGATGATCACGCCGTGGAACTGGCCGCTCAACCAGATCTGCGCCAAGGTCGCCCCCGCGCTCGCCGCCGGCGACACGATGATCCTGAAGCCGTCGGAGGAAGCGCCGGGGTGCGCGGTGATCCTGGCCGAGATCCTCGACAAGGCCGGCGTTCCGGCGGGCGTGTTCAATCTCGTCAACGGCGACGGACCCGGCGTCGGCGCGGCGCTGTCCACGCACAAGGACGTGGACATGGTCAGCTTCACCGGATCGACCCGCGCCGGCATCGCGGTGGCGACCGCCGCCGCCGCGACCGTCAAGCGCGTGCATCAGGAACTCGGCGGGAAGGCGCCCAACCTCGTGCTGGAAGGCGCCGATCTCGCCACCGTCCTGCCGCCGACGGTGCAGGGCGTGCTCGCCAATTCGGGCCAGAGCTGCATCGCCCCGACCCGCCTGCTCGTCCACAAGAGCCAGGTCGCCGACGCCACCAATGTCGTCAAATCGATCATGGAAGCGGTCACGGTCGATGCCGCCAGCGTGATGGGCGCGCATATCGGCCCGGTCGTCAACAAGGCGCAGTTCGACAAGATCCAGGGCCTGATCCAGTCCGCGATCGACGAGGGCGCGACCCTGGTCACCGGCGGCACCGGCCGACCCGACGGGCGCAATGCCGGATATTTCGTGAAGCCCACCCTGTTCGCCGACGTGACGCCCGAGATGCGCATCTACCGCGAGGAAGTGTTCGGCCCCGTCGCGACGATCTCCAGCTACGACGATTCCGAACAGGCGATCGAGATGGCCAACGATACCGATTACGGCCTGTCCGCCACGATCTCCGGCGATCCGGCGGAGGCGGCCAAGGTCGCGCCGCTGCTGCGCGCCGGCATGGTGACGATCAATGCCTGGTCGGGCGGCGGCGGCACGCCGTTCGGCGGATACAAGCAATCGGGCAATGGCCGCGAGGGCGGCAAATATGGCTTGGCCGACTTCATGGAATTGAAGGCGATCGTCGGCGAGCCGGCCTGATCCCGGCATGACGATCACCGTCGACGTGCTGATGCCGGCGGAAGGCGATGGCTATGCCGAGGGGGCGGCGCGTGGGCTGGATGCCTATCGCGCCGCCTTCGCCTCGCACGGGATCGCGCTGAACGCCCGGCCTTGGACCGCCGGGCCGGGCAACGCGGATGCCACGCTGGCCCTGTTCGCCTGGGGCTATCATTTCGATGTCGCGCGGTGGCGGACGATGCTGGCGGATTGGCCGGTGGACCGGCCGTTGTTCAACGCGCCGGCCCTGCTCGCCTGGAACACGCGCAAGACCTATCTCGCCGAACTGGAACGGGCCGGGGTTGCGATCGTGCCGAGCCTTTTCGGCCGCGCCGACGCGGACAGCGTCGCTGCCGCCTTCGCGCGCTTCGGCGGCGAGGAATTGGTGATCAAGCCGCAGGTCTCCGCCGGCAGCGACCGCACCGTGCGCGTGAAGCGCGGCACGCCGATCGTGCCGATGGACGATGCGATTCTCCAGCCGTTTCTCGACGCGATCGGTGGCGAGGGCGAACTGTCCTTCCTGTTCGTCGGCGGCACTTTCAGTCACGCGGTGCGCAAGGTGGCGCTGAGCGGCGAATTCCGCATCCAGCCGCAATTCGGCGGGGTCTTCACCCGCTTCGATCCGGACGCCGACATCGCGCTTGCCGAACAGGTCATCGCCGCCTTGCCGGTCACGCCGCTCTATGCGCGGGTCGATCTCATCCGGCTGGCCGACGGCACGCTGGCGCTGATGGAGATCGAGGCGATCGAGCCCGATCTGTATCCGCACCTCGAACCCGCACTGCCGGATCGGCTGGCCGAAGCGATCCGGCAGCGATTGGCCGATGCGCGCGACGGCTGACGTTTGATCACCGCGGACGATGTAGCACGATCTCGAACCCCTCGTCCGGCGACGGAGCCACGAAGTGCCGGGTGAAAAGAACGAAGTCCTCATCGCTGGCGTTGAATTCGTGGCCGCCAGCCTCGTTCCTTCGATGAAGACGCGCCTTGCAGACCTCGTCCGTCACGTCGAGATAGTGAAGCTGGTGGGCGCAACCCGCGTCCTCGAAGAGTGTGCGCATCCACGCTCGACTGACCAGCGTGTCGGCGGGAAAGTCGAGCACGACCGATATTCCGTTGCGCAGCAGTTCGATCAGATGCGGGGTGATGGCGGCGCGCAGCCGGGTCGAATTGCGGAGATAGTCGGCGAGATCATTCTGTTCGCCGGGATAGAGGCGGGCCAGCCAAGAATCCTCCTTTACGACGATGGTGTTGGGCGCCTTTGCCAAGACTTCGGACAGTGTCGATTTTCCAGCAGCGATCTTGCCGCACAACAGGTGCAGTACGGGCGTTTTTGAAGACATGATTGCAGACCTTCGTTGACGCTCTCGGCGTCATGATTTTCACATGCGGACGTGCCCGACCTGACGCATCAGGCCGGGAGATTAATTCGTCCGCCGATCGCAACCGCGATGTGAATCATGAAGATCATTCGGCGAAGATGGCAAAATGCACGGGATCGATCCAGCGCCATTTTTTTTGGGCGGTCGAAATGTGGCCGCGTCAGCGGATCGAGTTCAGCCGCTTGTGCCGGACGCTTTGCCGACGTTCAGCGCGACCGCTTCGGCCACCAGCGTCTTGAAAGCGGCGGCATCCAAGTCGTCTCCCTCGCGGAGGTCGATCGCCCGCCGCGTGCCACCGCCGAAACCGGCGTTGAACAACCCGGCTGGATCGTCGAGCGCCGCCCCGCGCGCGAAGGTCAGTTTGACATAGGCCTTGTACACCTCGCCGGTGCAGATGATCCCGGCATGCTCCCAGGTCGGCACGCCCGACGGATTCGTGGGCTTGGCCCATTTCACCGTTTCGATCACCTCGGGATCCGCCGCGTGGATCAGCTTTCGCACCCGCGCCAACGCCTCGCCCCGCCAATCCGCGAGCGCTTCGAGTTTCGCGTCGATCCGGGAAGATGGGGATGATTCATCCGTCATACGGCCTCCTGAACGCTCGCCCGACACTTGCGTGACAAGACGCGGACGTCGGCGTCGATCCGATGGCTCCGGAATAAAGCCGGCGACGGTTTCGCGCAACCGCACTCGTCCCCGCCCGGGCCCTGGAGCCTGATGATATAAGGTTGAACCACATCCTCCATCATTCCCGCGAAGGCGGGAGTCCATAATCATTGCACTTTGTGAGCCTCGCTCGGTCAACCAGTATGGCTTTCCGCCTTAGCGGGAATGACAGCGGAGGGGAGGCGACTCAAACCAAAGTCATCACGCTCCAGAAGGCTGGTCTTCAGGCGAAAGTGTCGCCGTCAGGGCTGGCGTTGGCCCCGGAAAATCGCCACCAGCGCAATCCATGTCGATCGAACTTCTCATTACCCGCTACGGCCTGGTCGCCGTATTCCTCGGTGCCGGGATCGAGGGGGAGACGATGGTCGTCACCGGCGGGTTGCTGGCGCATGACGGGCTGATGCCGGTCGTGAGCGTGGCGATCGCCGCCGCCGCCGGGTCGTTCGTCGCAGACCAATTGTTCTTCGCCGCCGGCCGCCGCTTCCGCGACCATCCGCGCGTCAAGAAGATCGAGGCGAAGCCCGCCTTCGCCAAGGCGCTCAGCCTGTTCGAGCGGCACCCGACCGCCTTCGTGTTCGGCTTCCGCTTCCTCTACGGCCTGCGCACCGTCAGCCCGATGGCGATCGGCACCACCGCGATTCGCACGCGCACGTTCGCGGTGCTGAACCTGGCGGCGGCGGCCTTGTGGGCGGTGCTGTTCACGGCCATCGGGTTCGTCTTCGCGGACGGGATCGAGGAGATTTTCGGCAAGATCAAATCGGTCGAGCATGTGGCGATCGGCGTCGTGGTGGCGGCGCTGGCCGTGTTCGGCGCGGCGAAGCTGTGGAAATGGTGGCGAGGACGCTGATTTCCCACAAATCCGGCCGTCATCCCGGCGAAGGCCGGGATCCAACGGTCGGCATGCGCTGACATTCGTTACCGAGCACTTCCCGAGCTGCTAGTTGGATCCCGGATCAAGTCCGGGATGACGGAGCCCGAAGGCGGCCCTCAATAATCTTTCGACACCCGCACGTTGGCGCTCTGCCGCCCCAGCGTGGAAATGCTCGACAGCAGCGACAGCCAGCGGGTCACCTGATATTCCACCTGGGTCGCGGAATAGCCCTGCCCGTCGGTGATGATCTCCGCGAACAGCCGGCGCGTGACGTATTTGCCCGCCGCCACCGATGTGCCCTGCCCGGTCTGCGGATCGGCCGGCAGGATGCGCAATCGGTCGAGCCCCGCCGCGCGGCGCACCGCGTTGATCGGGTTCAGCCCGCCGCTACCGCTCTGCAAAGCCGCCACCGCCGCCGCCAATTGCAATGCCTCGGGCGCGGACAGGTTGGTGATCGAGGTGCCGAACAACAGCCGCGAGAGCAGTTCGTCTTCCGGCAGCGCCGGCACGCTGGAGAAGTTGATCTCGGGCTTCAGCGCGTTGCCGGTCACCCGGATCGTCGCGTTCAGCCCTGTCGTCCCGGCATTGGCGGCGATATCGAGCGAGGGATTGGCCGGCACCGATCCGTCGAACAGGATGATGCCGCGCTCCAGATCGAACTCGCGCCCGGAAAATTCGTAATTGCCGCGCACCAGATCGGCGCGCCCGGTGATCGCGGGATTGTCCGGCACGCCGCCGATCTTGAGGTCCGCCGACCATTCGCTCGCCAGCCCGAGGCCGCTGACCCGAAGCGCCTTGGTCGCGCGCGCGCGCACGTCCAGCCGCCACGGCTTGCGCACGATATCGTCGCCGGCATCCAGATCGCCGGGCACGTTGATCTCGCGCAGGTTCAGCTTCGGCACCGCGCTCGCCACCGTCGCGCGGCCCAGCCGGTAGCGGCTGTCGTTGAGCTTCACGTCGCCCGAGATCACCCCGCCCGATCCGTCCGACTTGAAGCTGAGCGGGCCGGTGACGGTCGCGCCGATATCGTCGCGGTTGATCAGCGCGGCGTGATCGGCCTGCACGTTCAGGTCGATGCCGAAGCCGTTGGCGGCGGACAGGTCGAACGTGCCGCTGCCCGTCACCTTGCCGCCCTTGCCAGCATCGGCGGTGAAGTTCGGGATACTGAGCCGCGACCCCGCGAACTGGCCGTTCGCCTGCACGTTGGTCAGCACCGTGCCGGTCGTGCCGCTCTCGATCTTCGCGCCGCGCGCCTGCACGACGCCGCGGATGCGCGGATCGTTGACCTTGCCGCCGAGATCGGCGGCGATCGCGACCGGGCCGGTCAGGTCGAACAGCTCGATATTGGCCAGCCGCCACAACGTATCCGCCGGGCCGGTATAGCGCAGCTGCGCGAACAGATCGGCATTGGCGAGGCGGCTGGCGAGATCGCCCGACCCGAGCGGCATCAATTGCGCCTGCGCGCGCCCGACCGTCCTGCCGCCGCTCGCCATCACCGCGCGCGCCACCGCCTTGTTTGGCTGCAGCACCGCCGCGACGCCGACATCGATCGGCTGCGAGGACAGGACCAGGCCGGAGCGCGTGAGCCCGTGCACCGTCATGTCGATCCGCCCGGTCGGTGCCTGCCCCTGCCCTTGCGCATAGGACAGCTTGCCCGACGCGCTGCCGCCGAGGCCGAGGCCCGGATAGCCGATGTCGAGGATCGCCAGCGGCATGCGCGTCAGGCTGGCGTCGATCGCGCTGGACGTGCCGGTGAAGCGCCCGCCGATCTCGGCCGTGCCGCCGGCGAAGCTCAACTGCGTCGGGGCGATCCGCCAGCCGTCTCCGTCGCGCGTGATGATCGCGGGCGTGAGCAGCTTGAGCGGCCGCCGGTCGAGCGTGCCCTGCGCGGCGACGCTGTAGCCGTCCGGCGTGACCTGAGTGACCGACTGGATATCGAACGCGCGGCCGCGATTGCCCGCGATCGACGCGGTCACCTGCCCCACGCCGCCGCGCAGCCTGGCATTGGCAGCGAAGCGTCCGACCGTCAGCCCACCGCGCCGCAGGCCGTTGCCGGTGATCGTCGCCTCGACCGTGGTGCCCGCCGGATCGAGCAACGCGACCATGTCGATCCGTCCGCGCCGGAGCGTCACCTGATCCGCCAGTTTGGCCGACGCGGCGTCGATATGCGCCTCGATCCGCTGCACGTCGCCGACCGGGCGGAACAGCAACTCGCCCGATAGACCGCCGCCCGCCACCGCCAGCCGCCCGTCGAACCCACCGGTCACGACGTTCAGCGCACCGCTGGCCCGCGTGCCCGACACGTCGAGCCGAGCGATCGCGATCGTCGCGTCGCCGCCGGGCGGCAACAGGATCTCGCCATCGCCGCTGAACGGCCCGAGCCGCGACTGGCCCTGCGCGGTAAAGGCGAAGCCGGCGGCATTGGGATCGAGATGGGCGGTGACGTTGCTCAATCCCAGCGTATCGTTCGGACGGTCGAACACCAGATCGAGCGTCGGCTTGTCGATCTTGCCGTCGAGCTTCAGCGTCAGCGGACCATAGGTCGCCTGTCGCCCGCTGCCCTCGAAATGGAATGTGCCGTCCCGCCTTCGGAAGCCGTTGCCGCGCAACTGTATCTGCGGCGCGGTGAGCACGAGATTCTTGAAGTGCAGCACGCCGTCCGTGGTGCGCTCCAGACCGGTCACCATGCGTGGCAGGCCACCGGCGAGCGAGCGGAAGAAGGCGTTGTCGAGCCGGATCATCTGCGCCGTGCCGGTCCCGATCACGCGCGTGCCATGCCCGTCCACGCCCGGCACGACCTGCAACTTCGTCATGACATCGACGACGCCGAGACCGGGGATGAGATAGCGCCCGAGCCCGCCGTTGAGACCGATCTCGTAGCGCCCGGTCTTGAGATCGAGGATGAGGTTGAAGCGCCCGGTCAACTTGTCCGACGTGAGTTTCAGATCGGAGCCGGTCACCTCCGCCGGCGTGATCTTCAGCACGCCCGCGACCTTCAGGTTGCGCAGGATGCCCCCGGCGACATCGCCCACCCCGGTGACGCGCTGCGCCACGAGCACGATCGGCACGCTGACCGGTGCCTTCGAGAACCGCCCCTTGCCCGCGGCATGCGCGCCCTCGAACCCGGTATCGTCGAAGGCGAAGCGATCGGCGGTCAGCCGGTAATCGAACCCGGCGGTGGCGAACGCCCCGTCGAGGATCGCGCGCAACGCGATGTCCCGCCCGGTCATGTTGGGGAACAGGGCCGATGGACGCAGCAGGCGCGCGGCGATGCGCACGTTGCGATAGGCGTTCGCGGCAAGATCGATCGTACCCGTCGTATCCACGCTGAGCGCCGCCGAGCGCAGCGACACCCTGCCCTCCAGCCGCCGGTTGGCGAGCATCGCGCCGCCCGTCACCAGCACGCGCGGCGAGGTCAGCCGCATGCCCTTGCCGTGCAGGAACGGCGCCGGAACCAGCGTGCCGCCCAGCGTATAGGCACCGCGTTTCGCGCCGAGCTTCAGATCGACCGCGCGGATATCGCCGATATCGGCGGTCGCCGCGCCGTGCCACGCGCTCCAATTGCCCTCGCCCGACACGTCGAGCGCGATCGGGCGGCCCAGGCCGGACAGGTTGGCCATCACGCCGTCCGCCGTGCCGCGCGCCTGGACCGACAGGTCGAACCGATCGCGATCCGGCTCGGCATCGAGCGTCATCTTCAGCGTGTCCTTGCCCTGCACCGCCGCCGAGAGATCGACCAATGCGCGCCCGGCATGGGTATCCGCGCGCCCGCGGATCTGCGCGATGCGCGGCGTGCCGGCGATTGCCGCCCCGATCGTCAGCCGATCGATCCTGAGCGCGCCGATGCGGATGTCGAAATCGGGCAGGATCGGGCCGGTCTTGCCGGTCGGGATCGTCTGGGGCAGCCGCGCGAGGATCGCGCGCGGGATGATCAGGCGGCTGATGTCGAGCCGGTTCGAGATCCATGCGAACGGCGTCCAGCCAAGGTCCGCGCGTGGTGCGAAGAAGAACACGCCCTTCGGATCGCGCACCCGCACGTCGATCAGCACGGCGTTCGAATAGAGCGATCCGTCGATCCGCCCGACGCTGTAGCGCAGCCCGTTGGACGGGCGCTGGCCGGCGATCTGGTTGGCGACCCAGCGATGCCCGACGCTGGTATCCAGCACGAACAGCACCAGAGCGATCAGCCCCACGAGCCCGAGCAGGATATAGACCGGCCAGCGCCACCAGCGAGGCGGGCGCACGGCCGTTTCAGGCGCGGCCTCGTTCAAAACGCCTGACCCAGCGACACGTAGACCGCGACGCGCGCATCGCCCGGCTGCGGGTTGAGCGGGGTGCCGACATCGACCCGGATCGGCCCGAAGTTCGAATAATAGCGCACGCCCAGCCCCGCGCCGAAGCGGAACTCGCTGAACTTGGGCAAGGGCGAGGTGTAGATGTTGCCGCCGTCGAGGAACGGTACGACGCCGAAATTGCCGAACGCCTTCACCCGCGCCTCGAGCGAGAATTCGGTCAGGCTGCGTCCGCCGACCGGATCATTGTTCGGGTCGCGCGGCCCGATATCCTGATAGCCGTAGCCGCGCACCGACGCGCCACCGCCGGCATAGAAACGCCGCGACGGCGCCACCGCGTCGCGCGGCGCGCCGACGATCGTGCCGAGCCGCACGCGCCCGGCGACGATCAGCGCCGGGGTGACCGATTTATAGGTGCTGGCGTCGACCTGCACGCGGGCATAGCCGAACACCTTGCCCTGCAACGACACTTCCGGCGACACCCGCCCGCCGAGCCGGAAACCGCGCGTCGGGTTGAGCAGGTCGTCCGACCCGTCATAGGTCAGGCTGGTTGGCAACGCGCCGATGAAGAAGGTCCGCCGACGCGGCTGGCCGGTATCGAGGATCACGTCGCGTTCGTCGGTCGCGACCAGCTCGGCCCCCAGCGACCAGGTCCAGGTCTTCTGGAAGAAGATGTTGGTCTGCCGCTCCAGCGTGCCGGACAGCGAAAAACTCGTCGCCTGATAGGCATCGCGCAGCAGGTTGGAGGCGACCGCCTGGAACGTCAGCACGCGATCGCGCGCGTGGAAATTGTTGCGCCGGAAGACGACGCTGCCGAGCTGTTCCTTGGTGCCGAGCACGCCCCGCAAGGTCAGCGCGCCTTCGGGCGGGAACAGGTTGCGGTGCGTCCAGCTGACCTCGGCACGCGCGCCTTCGCCGGTGCCGTAGCCGAGTTCGCCGGCGATGGTGTGCGGCGGGGCCGGTTCGACCGCGATGGCGATATCGACGACGCCCGGATCCGTCGCCTGTACCGGCTTGATATCGACGGTCGAGACGAGCCCGGTCTGGATCAGCGCGCGGCGCAGATCGGCGATCTGGACATCGCTGTATGGGTCGCCCGGCGCGAAGCGTGCGATGTCGGCCATGTGATCGGCATCGAACACCTTGTTGGGCGGGCTGGTGATCTTCCCGAAACGCTTCTCGCCGCCGGGCTTCACGGTCATGTCGAGCGTCGCGGTGCGCGTGGCGCGATCGACCACGATCTCGGGATCCCCGACCTGAGCGAAGGGAAAACCGTCCGCGCCGATCTTGCGCGTCAGGTTGGTCTGCCCGGCGACGATCGTGTCGGCATTGACCGGATCGTCGGGCTTGACCCCAAACGCGCTGCGCAGGTCGTCGCTTTTGGCCCCGGCCTCGGTCAGCCCGTTCAGCGTGACCCCGGCGAAGCGGTACAGCGTGCCCGGCTCGGCCTCCAGCGTGACCAGAGGCTTGCCGCCATGCGGCTCGATCCGGCTCGTCACGCGCGCATCGTAATAGCCCTCGCCGCGCAGCAGGCCGGTGAGCAGATCGACATCCTCGCTCGCGCGGCGATCAAGCTGGGCGGCGTTGGCGGGAGCGTTCGCATGCTGCTTCAGCGTCGAGAGCTCGTCGAACCGCTGGCGCAGCAGCGGGCTGGCCACCGCATCGATCCCGTTCACCGCATAGGAATAGCGTGCGTCACCGACCAGTTCGAGCGTCGCGGCGGGATCGGCCGGCTCGGGCGGCGCCTTGGCGAGATCGGGCCAATCCACGCCGAGATCGGGCAGTGGGGCCATCGGCGCATTGGGATCGAGCTGGGTCACATCCGGCGTACCCGGTGCCGGAACACCGGCCGGCGCGGCGACCTGCGCACGGGCCGCGGGGGCCGTGACGGCGAGGAGAACCACGGCGGCACCACACATCGCGCCATGCCGTCCGACCGGAAGAGACATTTACCCGCTCTAGCGGCACTCGCGCGCCAGCGACAGGCCCCCGCGGGCGAATTCTGGGCGGTGCCCGCTTAGTGGATCGTACCCACGGCACGATTGACCGACAGCAGCACGATCAGCCGCTCGATCTGGCGCCAGCGACAGAAATGCACGTGGTTGCCGACATCGCGGCTGCGGTCCGCACGAGCGGCCGCCTCGAACCCGGCATCGTCGCCGAAGGTCGACATCAGGTCCGCCGCGTCGAACACTTCGGCACGGTCGGCGAGGTACGGCAAATAAGACATCAGATTCCCCGGCATATCCAACGCACTAGGGTTGCATTGCCCGTGCCAGAAGCGCGCGGAGACCGCGCAGCGCGGCAGACGGTGGTAAACGATTTTCGCGATGCCGTTCCGCCGGTCCCGCCGCGGGACGCTGGCGTGCCGGCGCGGGACATGGCAGGAGGCATGGATGGCGAACCTGACCCCAAACACCCCCCCGAACCACCAGGCCGGCGGCTTCCTGATCGCGGTCGGCGCGATGCTCGGCGCGGGCATCGGGTTCCTGTACGGACAGGCGACGCCCGGCTTCCTGATCGGCTCCGGCGCCGGGATCGCGCTGGCCGTGGCGATCTGGCTAATCGATCGGCGGCGGGGCTGATCGTTCCTGCTCCCCCCCTGGAAGGGAGGGGAGTGAGGCTAACGCAACGCCCGCGAGAGCCACACCACCTTGCCGATCACCTCTACCTCGCCCGCGTCCCGCGTGGGGATCGCCGGATAGTCCGGATTGTCGCTGGCGATCGTCATCCGCCCGTCCGCCAGCGCCACACGCTTGACCATCAACGCACCGTCGAGCCGGATCACGTAGATCCCGCCGCGCGCGCCGACCCGGCGATCCGCCTCGTCGACCATGATCCGGTCGCCATGTTCGATCCCCGGGGCCATCGAATCGCCGGCCGCATCGATCATCGCGAGTTTCGTCGAGCGGATCCCGAGCCCCTCCAGCATCACGCGATCGAACGCTAGGGTCGCGGTCGCTCGCTCCGCCTCGACCAGTCGGCCCGGCCCGGCCGACGCCGCGATGTCGAGCATGCGCACGGCGATCGTCGGCGGCGGCGCGGCCCTGACCGGCCCACCCAACACCGACTCGTCCACGCGGAAATAGGCCGACAGCACCCGCCGGTCCTGCTCCGCCAGCACGCGCGGCGTACCGCGCCGCACGAATTGCTGAAGGTACGCATCGTTGCGCCGGAGCATGCGCGACAGCGCGGTGAAGCTCTCGCCGCCCCCCGTGACGAGATCCTCCAGAACCCGGCGCGGATCGGCTTGCTCCATTATCGAGCAATAGCCCTAGGAAATTTCCTAGACAAGTTGGAAAGTGGAGAACATTTCAGGAACAGAATCGAGACTCAGGGATGATGGAGATCGAAAATGTCTGTGCTGAGAAAGATCGAACGCTACCTGCGGACGAGCGATATGCCGGAAACGAAGTTCGGGCGCCTGGCGCTGAACGACCCTCGGCTGGTGCGCGATCTGCGCAACGGGCGCGAGCCGGGCGCGCGGGTGACGGCGCGGATCGAGGCGTTCCTCGCCCGTCGGGTGCAGCCATGAGCCGCGGCCCGGAAATCGGCGCGGCACTGGTCCGCACGCTCTACCGCGACTCGGTCACCAAGCGCTGCCCGCTGACGTTCGTCGCGTCGGACTGCGTCCGCTGGGCGAGCGCCACCTTCGTCGGTGCGCGGCATGCGATGACGTGGACCGCTTTGCCCTCCCCGGCGCTGGACGAATGGCTCGCGGATCTGCCGGACGCGGAGTTCGACCTGCGCGGTCACCTGCTCGCCGACATCGATGTCGTCGCGGTCACGCGGACGGCGACCAGCGTGGAGATCGAGATGGAGGCGCTGACGGTGGAGGCGCTGGACGTCTAGCGACGCCACTTCCGTTCGCCCTGAGCCTGTCGAAGGGCATGTTCGGGGCATGTGCTTCGACAGGCTCAGCACGAACGGAGGAAGAGGATTGAGCCGGCCTTGATCCAACGCGGATCTTTAGCGGGTCGCCAGCCGGCGCAAGGTCGTCAGCGCTTCCTGCAACGAATCGTGACGCGGCGGTACGATCGGGACGACGATTTCAGGCTCGCGCCGCGCGACGCTCTTCTCCAGCCGGTCGAGCAGCGAATGAATGCTGGCCGAGGCATCGAAGTCGGATCGCGCGGGTTTGGCGGGCGCGGGCTTCAGTTCGAACGTCTCGAACCGCTCGCTGGACGTGAAGGTCTGCGGGCGCTCGGGCTGGACCGACGGCGCGGCCGGCGGTGTCGGCCGGGGCGGCACGAACCACGCGATCGGCTCGTCGGGAATCGCCTGCGGGTCGAACGCGGCCAGCGGCTGATCGAGATCGACCGGGAGCGGCGCCTCGACCGGCGGCATGCGCACGGCCGGTGCGACGACCGGCGGCGCGGGGGCGAGCGCGGGCACCGCCTCTGCAAGCTCTTCGGCGGTGATATGCACCGGCGCGCGGACCTCGAGGAACGGCGTGCCGAGATCGCTGTTGGCGAACAGCGGCCGACGCGCCGGGGCGTCGGGATGCGCGTCGGCCCGGCGCAGGACGGGAATTTCGGCACTCTTCGACGCATCGGATCCGAGGATCGCGATCGATCGCGTGCCGATCAGCAGATACAGCGCGAACCACGCGATCAGCCCCACGCCACCGCCACCGATCAGCACGAGCAGCGCGCGCGCGGTGAGGCCGAGCGGCGGTTCGGCGGCCGGGATCACCGCCGCGATGCCGCTGTCGAGTACGAGATTGTCGAGGATGCCGCCGGGCAGCAGCGCGAAGACCAGCGCCGTGATCGTCGCCACGGTGCCCGCCGCCAACGGCGCGACGGGAAGGTTCAGGCGCTTGCGACGGGATATCTCGACCATGTCCCGTTAGATGCACCAGCTTCGGTAAGTTTTTGGTAAACGGGCGCATAACGGGCAACGTTAACGGACCAGTTGCGCTCGTCCTCGACGAACGCCCGCCCGCGTGTCCGCCGCGCCTCCCACAGGTGACGGTCGCCGAGCAGTTCGCCGAGCGCCCGCGCCATTGCCGCCGGATCGTTCGGGGCGAACAACGTGCCCGTCTCCCCGTCGCGAATCAGTTCGCGATGCCCGCCGACATCCGATGCCGCGACCAGCCGCCGCTGCGCCATCGCCTCCAGCGGTTTCAGCGGCGTGACCAGATCGGTGAGGCGCATCTGCTTGCGCGGATAGGCCAGCACGTCGATCAGGCTGTAATAGCGATCGACCTCGTGATGCGACACGCGCCCGACGAAGCGGATATGATCGGCGACCGGCGAGGCGGTGGCCTGTGCGCGCAACGCCGCTTCCATCGGTCCGCCGCCGACCAGCACGAGATGCGCGTTGGGCCGAGTCGCGACCAGCATCGGCATCGCGGCGATCAGATCGTCCAGCCCCTCATAATCGTAGAAGCTGCCGATGAAGCCGATTACGTCCTTGCCCGTCAGCCCGAGCGACAATGCGAGCGGCGCATCATATTCGAGCGGCGCGCCGAACATCTCCAGATCGACGCCGTTGGGCGACACCAGGATCTTCTCCGCCGGCACGCCCCGCTTGACGAGATCCTGGCGCAATCCGTCGCAGATCACCGCGACACCGTCCGCCTTGTTCACCGCCCAGGTCTCCAGCGCGCGGATCGCCTTGTATTTCAGTGACCCTTCCGTGCCCGTCCCGTTGCCGACCGCCGCATCCTCCCAAAAGGCGCGGATTTCGTAAAGCAACGGCAGGCCGTGCGTCTTCGCCACCTTCAGCGCAGCGAGCGCATCGAGCACCGGCGAATGCGCGTGCAGGATATCTGGCCGGAAGGTCTCGATCGCCGCCTCGATCCGCCGGGCGAACGCGGAAATCTCACGCAGCTCGCCGAACGGGCTCGGCCAGGGGCTCAGGGCGGGCGTGCGATGGAAATCGATCCCGTCGACCGTCTCCATCCCCGCATCGTGGCTCCCGTGCCGCGGCCCGGTGACGGCGGCGACCTGCCACCCCCGTCGCATCTGGCTCTTCAGGATCGCCCGGGTGCGGAAGGTGTAGCCGCTCTGCAGCGGCAGACCATGATCGAGAACGTGGAGGATGCGCATCGTGACCGCTCCCTGCCACGCCAGTGTTTAACGGCCCGTCAACCCGGCGAAGATCAGGCCGCCATGTTCAGACGCTTCACCACGATATCCTGTTGGTGCGCCCGCGCCTGGGCCAGATCGTAGGCCGTCTGCATCCGCATCAGCGTATCGGCACTGATGCCGAACGCCTTTTCGAACCGGATCGCCATGTCCGCGCTCAAATCCTGTCGGCCGTTCATCAACTTGCTCATCGTCGGGCGCGAGACGCCGAAATGCGCCGCCAGTTCGGTGACGTTCAGGCCGTGAGGTTCCACGATCTCGGTGCGCAGCCAGTCGCCTGGATGCGAGAGAAGCGAAGGGTGAAGCTTGAGCGCCATCAGTGATAATCCTCCAGATCGAGATCGACGATTGCATCCTCATCATCGACGCTGAACGTCATGCGCCAATTCTTGGACACGGTGAGCGCCCAGACGCCTGCCCGGTCGCCGGTCAACAGGTGCGCGCCATAGTTTGGTGGAACGCGTAACTCCTCGACCGCATCGATCGCGACCAGAAACGTCAGCATTTTCGCAATCCGTGCGACGAAGCGGGAATCGAGACCGCGAGATCGTCCGGTGAGGAAAAACTTCTCCAACTCCCTGTGACGGATCGAGGCGATTTCCATTGCGCCCGACTAATCGAAAAAGCGTAGCGCGTCAAGTTACGCTTAACGACTCCAGGCGCTTTGGCCGTGTTTAACGGGCCGTCAACCCGGTGCGCTTAAAACGACCCCAATAGCCGTCCGTGCTGAGCCTGTCGAAGTACCGCCCTTCTTCTCGACCGTCGAAAGAAGGGCAGTGCTTCGACAGGTTCAGCACGGACGGGATATGGGAATTTGGGCCGCTTATGATCGACAACCTCGCGCTTGCCATCAGCCACGGCCTGATGCTGCTGGCCGCGTGGCTGCTGCTCAAGCGGCCCGATCTCGACGACGATTCCGCGACCCCGCCCGCGCCGAAGCCGAAGCCGAAGAAGGGCGATCCGCGTGCGTGATCTCGTCTTCGTCGCGTTCCTGGCCGCGTTCTTCGCGTGCGGTTTCAAGCGGCCATTCATCTTCGTCCTGTCCTATGTCTATATCGACATCGTCAGCCCGCAACGCCTGACCTATGTGCTGCTCAACTCGGTGCCGATCTCGCTGATCGCGGTCGGCCTGGCGGTCGGCGGGTGGGTGCTGACGGACAAGAAGGCGGACAGCCGGGTCGCGCCGCGCCAGCTGCTGATCGTGCTGCTGCTGGTCTATTGCTACATCACCACGCTGACCGCCGATTTCCCGGTCGAGGCGCGCGACAAATGGGATTGGGTGTGGAAGGCCCTGGCCTTCGCCGCCTTCCTGCCGCTCACGCTGCGCACGCGGCTCAGGATCGAATCGCTGCTGCTGTTCATGATCCTCGCCGCGTCCTCGATCATCATGGTCGGCGGGATCAAGACGATCGCGTCCGGCGGCGGCGGATACGGCCAGCTCGACCTGATGGTCGCCAACAATTCCGGCCTGTACGAGGGCAGCACGATCAGCACCGTGGCGATCGCGATCATCCCGCTGATCCTGTGGTTCAGCCGATACGGCACGGTCTTCCCGCCCGACTGGAAGGTGAAAAGCTTCTGCTACGGCCTGGTCTTCGCCTGTCTGCTGATCCCGGTCGGCACCTCGACGCGTACCGGCCTGCTGTGCATCGGCCTGCTCGCGGTGCTGATGTTCCGCGATACGAAGCGCAAGCTGCTGTATCTCGGCGTGTTGGCGATGGCCGGCGTGGTGGCGGTGCCGTTCCTGCCCAGCACCTTCACCAACCGCATGAACACGATCCAGACCTACAAGGGCGACGAATCCGCCTCCACCCGCCTCGCGGTGTGGAAGTGGACTTGGGAGTATGCGCAGGATCACCCGCTGGGCGGCGGATTCGAGATGTATCGCCAGAACCAGATCCGCTACGACACCGACATGCTGGAGCGCGGCGACGACGGACAGCAGCGGATGGTCCACAAGGTGCTGGTCGACAAGGCGCGCGCGTTCCACAGCGCCTATTTCGAGACTTTGGGCGAACAGGGTTTCCCGGGACTGATCATGTGGCTGATGATCAACGTGATCGGCCTGTTCCGCATGGAGGTGATCCGCCGCCGCTACCGCAGGCCGGATGAGGGCAAGGAATGGGTCGCGCCGCTCGCCGGTGCGCTGCAGGCGGCGCAGCTCTGCTACCTGCTCGGCGCGACGTTCATCGCGATCGCGTTTCAGCCGTTCATCTACATGCTGCTCGGCGCGCAGATCGGGCTCGACACGTATCTGGCCCGCAAGCGCAAGGAGACGAGCTTCCGCCCGATGCGCAAGGCCCGCCGCCCCATGCCGGAAGCTGCGCCGGAAGCGGTGCCGGCGTGAGTGGCAAGCCCGAACTCCGCGCGCTGACCAGCGTGCGCGGCATCGCGGCGTGGTTCGTCGTACTCTATCACATTCGCCTGTCGGTGGCCGGATTGCCGGCGGCGTGGGTCGCCGTATTCGCCAAGGGCTATCTCGCGGTCGACTTCTTCTTCCTGCTCTCGGGCTTCGTCATCTGGCTCAGCTGGAACGAGAAGCTGCGCGCCGGCGGATTTTCCGCCGTGCCGGGGTTCCTGCGCAAGCGGATCGCGCGGATCTGGCCGCTGCATCTGTTCGTCCTCGGCGGCACGGTCGCGCTCGCCCTGCTGCTGCTCGCCACCGGGCGGCACGACGCCGCGAAATATCCGTTCGATCTGCTGCCGCTGCACGTGCTGTTGCTGCAGAACTGGGGCTTCACCGATCGGCTGGCGTGGAACGACCCGAGCTGGTCGATCAGTGCCGAACTCGGCGCGTATCTGCTGTTTCCGTGGCTGACGCTGGCGATCGACTGGCGCCGCGTGCCGAGCTGGGCGATCGTGATCGCGCTGGTCGCCTTGGCGCTTATCCTCGATGCGGTGTTCGCGAGGTCAGGTCAGGCATCGCTCGGCTATGACATCGCCCGCTTCGGCCTGATCCGCTGCCTGATCGAATTCGCTGCCGGGACCGCGATCTGCGCCCTGTGGTTGCGCTTCAGGGACCGCCCTGCCCGTCCGGCCGCACTGTCCGCCGCGGTCGCCGTCATCCTGGCGTTATCGTGGGATACGGTCCTGCCCGAACCGCTCGCCGTACCGCTGCTGTTCGGAGCGCTCTTGCTGGCGCTTGCCCTAACGTCGGGCATGCGGCGCAATCCGCTGGATACGCTCGCGCTCCACTACCTCGGCGAGATTTCGTACGCGACCTATCTCGGCCATTTCATGCTGTTCGTCGCGTTCAAGCTTGTGCTGGTGGACGACGCGCACGCCATCCACCCGCTGCTTATCGCGTTGTACTTGGCGCTCGTCCTCGGCAGTTCGATCGCGCTCTACCATCTCGTCGAACGCCCGGCGCAACGCTGGATCAACGGCCTCGACCTGCGCATCCGCAAGCCGAGGCCGTCCCTGACCCGTTAAGCCACCGGTTAGGCGGCGACCGGTTCCGTCTGCAAGGCGGCGATCAGGGCCTTGCTGAACGCCGGGATATCGTCGGGCTTGCGACTGGTGATGAACTGGCCGTCGGTCACGACCTCCTCGTCCACCACGTCCGCGCCGGCATTGGCCAGATCGGTGCGCACCGATGGCCAGCTCGTCATGCGCACGCCGTCCACCACGTCCGCCTCGATCAGCAGCCACGGCGCGTGGCAGATCGCCGCCACCGTCTTCCCGTCGTCGACGAACTCCTGCACGATCTCCACCGCGCGCTCCTCCATGCGCAGCGCATCGGGGTTGGCGACGCCGCCGGGCAGCAGCAGCGCGGTGTAATCGTCGCTGTCGACGTCATCCAGCGTCAGGTCGGGCGTGATCGTATTGCCCTTCTCGTCATGCTGCATGCCCTGGATCGGATCGGTCTTGATCGACGCCAGGGTCACCTTCACGCCGGCATCGAGCAATGCCTGGCGCGGATCGAACAATTCCGCCTGCTCGAAGCCGTCGGTGGCGAGGATCAGGACGTGCGCTTGCGAAGAATCGGCCATGAAACGAGTTCCTTATGCGTGGGAGAGAGCAGCCCGAACCCACGCCGCGCCGCCCTGTTCCGGAACGAAGCGACGAGCCGCGCATTTTCAGGGGTCTGACGAGGACGCCTGATGAAGATCATCTACCACGACGATTCCGACCCCGGCATCACGCGCAAGAAGATGTCCCATGGCTGGGGCTATTTCAGCCCCAACGGCGACCGCATCACCGATCGCGACGAGATCGACCGGCTGAATGCGATCGGCCTGCCACCGGCCTATCGCGACGCGTGGTTCTGCCCCAAGCCGAACGGCCATATCCAGGCGGTCGGCTGGGACGAGAAGGGCCGCAAGCAATATCGCTACCACCTGCAATTCCGCGAGAGGCAGGAAACCGCGAAATACGATCTGTGCGCCGCGTTCGGCCGCGATCTGCCGAAGCTGCGCGCCCGGGTGGACAAGGATCTCAAGCGGCGCGGGCTCGGCAAGGATGCCGCGGTCGCCGCGATCGTCCGCCTGCTCGATCTCGGCCATGTCCGCATCGGCAACGAGGGCTATGTCAAGGAGAACAAGTCCTACGGCGCGACCACGCTGCGCAAGCGCCACGCCAAGCTCAGCGGCCAGACGCTGAAGCTTCAGTACAAGGCGAAATCCGGCAAATTGCGCATGCTGACGATCACCGACGGATCGCTCAGCCGCTTCGTCAAGAAATGCTCCGACCTCAACTGCCAGCACCTGTTCAGCTGGGTGGACGCGGACGGCGGGTGCCACCCGGTCACCTCTTCCGACGTCAACGAATATATCCGGGAGGCGATGGGCGACGATTACACCGCCAAGCATTTCCGCACCTGGAGCGCGAGCGCCATCGCGTTCGAGGCGATCGCAACGGCGGATCACGATCTCGGCCTGAAATCGATGCTCGAACCCGTCACCGAGGCGCTGGGCAACACCCCGGCGATCGCGCGCAAATCCTATGTTCATCCCGCGCTCATCGCACTCGTGAAACAAGGGCAGACCAAATTCCGCCAGGGTCTGACGCTACCGCGCAAGACCCAATATCTGTCGCGGGCCGAACGAGGGCTGATCGCTTTCCTCGACCATGCTAAGCCGGGGCACACCGCCAAGGCCGCCTGAGAGTTCGAATGACCAACAAAACGGCCGCCGAGCCGATCATCCCCGCCGCCGATCTCGGCACGCAGGCGCAGAGCCTGTTCCATGTCAGCTACGCCTGGATGCACACGCACTGGCTGCAGATCATCATCGCCGGCGCGATCGGCACCGGCATTTTCCTCGCGCTCCACGCCGGGCGCAAGCTCGGCGACCGCCTGTGCCGGGACAGCGCGAGTCCGGCGGGATGGGGCACCGTGTTCGGCCGCGCGATCTCGCGCACCGGCAATTTCTTCATGCTGATGGTCGCGATCAAGCTGGTGGCGGGTTATGCCGGCGCGCCGGCGCAGGTCGCCACCACGATCACCTTCCTGTTCACCATCGCCGCCGTCTTCCAGGCGGCGATCTGGGCGCGCGAGATCATCCTCGGCGCGATCGAACATCGCACGATGTCGGAAAACTATTCCGGCGAGGCGCTGGGCAGCGCGATGGGCATCATCCGCCTGCTCGTTACCTTCGCCTTGTTCGCGATCGCGCTGATCGTCGTGCTCGACAATCTCGGTGTGAACGTGACGGGCCTCGTCGCCGGGCTCGGCGTCGGCGGCATCGCGATCGGTCTCGCCGCCAAGGGCATCTTCGACGATCTGTTCGCCGCGCTGGCGATCATCTTCGACCGGCCGTTCCGGCGCGGCGACGCGATCACCTTCGGTTCGTCGGCCGGTTCGGTCGAAGCGATCGGCCTAAAATCGACCCGCATCCGCGCGACGAACGGCGAAGAGTTGATCATCGCCAACAAGAACCTGCTCGACAAAGAGATCATGAACAACACGCGGCGCAACTATCGCCGCATCAAGTTCACGCTCGGCCTCGTCCAGTGGACCCCGGTCGAGGTGATGGACCGCGTCCATGACATCCTGAAGGAGGAGATCGAACGCTGCGGCCTGAAGTTCGTACGCGCGGGCTTCTTCCAGTTCGGCGCGAGCAGCTACGATTTCGACGTCGAGTTCGATTCGGAGAATGCCGCATTCCAGGATTTCTTCGATGCGCGCCACACGGTCGGTCTGGCGATCATCCGCCGCTTCAACGCGGAAGGAATCGAGTTCGCCTATCCCACCCAGACCGCGTTTACCGCCGCGCCCGACGGCCGCATGATCCTGCCATATGAGAGCCACGCGCCGGCGCAGCCGGAAAGGCCCCGCAACGACGGGCCTCCGCCTGCCCCGCGCGAGAAGTCGACCGACCGCTCCGCGGTGGACGGATGATCTGAACGCCAGAATTTTTCACGCTAAGGCGCGAAGACGCGAAGACGCGAAGAAATCGGTTCGCGAAGCCGCGAAGAATACGGAAACAAGGTCAGGCTGCACGAGGGACATTCGAGCTCTCGCGCGAGCGGACCACTCTTGCGCTTCGCGCCTTCGCGCCTTCACGCCTTCGCGTGAAACCCACTTCCTCCTTTGTGTCCTCTGCAGCACCACGCAATAATTTTTCCGCGATTCCCGGAACTTTTTGAATGTCGGGTTCGCTATCCTCCCCCTACGGAAAGCGTCCACTTCCAGCATCGGGTCGGTTGCAGGCTTGCGTCGCGCCGGCCGTGGTGCCATTTGCGCAGCGCAACATCTTTTCGAGGAAGCGCACCGTGACGACGATCACCGCACAGGAAATGGCCGGCCGCATCGGCAAGGAAAGCGTCTCCGAATGGGTCGAAGTGAGCCAGGAGATGATCGACAAGTTCGCCGAGGCGACCGGCGATCACCAGTTCATCCACGTCAATCCGGCAATGGCCGCGATGACCCCGTTTGGCGGCACGATCGCGCACGGTTTCCTCACGCTCTCGCTGATGCCGCTATTGTCGTCCAAGATCATCGATCCGGTGACGATCGATGGCGTCAAGATGGGCGTGAATTACGGCGGCAACAAAGTTCGCTTCCTCACCCCGGTCCGCTCGGGCAGCAAGGTTCGCGGCCGTTTCAAGCTGCTGTCGTTCGACGAGAAGAAGCCCGGCCAGTGGCAGCAGACCAACGAATTCTCGGTCGAGATCGAAGGTGCCGAAAAGCCCGCGATGATCGCCGAATGGATCAGCCAGATTTTCGTCTGAGCTTATTAAAGCCCCTCCCCTTCAGGGGAGGGGTCGGGGTGGGGCCGTGCCGCAAGTAATTACGGTCGGCCGCATCCCACTCCCCCACCCCAGCCCTCCCCTGAAGGGGAGGGAGTAGTAAGGAAGTTCTCCATGCGTTCAGCCGTCATCGTCTCCACCGCCCGCACCCCGATCGGCCGTGCCTATCGCGGCGCGTTCAACAACACGCCCTCCCCGACGCTGGCGTCGCACGCGATCAAGGCCGCCGTCGAGCGCGCCGGGATCGAGGGTGGCGAAGTCGACGACGTCGTGTTCGGCTGCGCGCTGCAACAGGGCCATCAGGCCGGCAACATCGCGCGCACCTCGCTGCTGCGCGCCGGCCTGCCGGTCACGGTCAGCGGCATGTCGGTCGATCGGCAGTGCGCATCGGGCCTGATGGCGATCGCCACCGCCGCCAAGCAGATCGTCACCGACAATATGGACATCACCATCGGTGGCGGCGTGGAGAGCATCAGCCTCGTCCAGACCCCGCAGATGCGCGTCGCGCCCGATCCCGAGCTGATCGCGATGCACCGCGACGTCTACATGCCGATGTTGCAGACCGCCGAAGTCGTCGCCAAGCGCTACAATATCAGCCGCGACGTGATGGACGAATATGCGCTCCAGTCGCAGCAGCGCACCGCCGCCGCCCAGGCCGCCGGCTATTACGACAAGGAGATCGTGCCGGTCACCGCCAATATGGCGATCGTCGACAAGGAGACGAAGGCGGTCTCCTACAAGGAGGTTACCCTCGCCAAGGACGAAGGCAATCGCGCCGACACCACGCTGGAAGGCCTGAAGTCGCTCAAGCCCGTGATGGGCCCGGACTTCACGATCACCGCCGGCAATGCCAGCCAGCTGTCGGACGGGTCGTCGGCCAGCGTGCTGATGGAGGAGTCGGTCGCCTCGAAGCGTGGCCTGCAGCCGCTCGGCCGCTATATCGGCATGGCTGTCGGCGGCACCGAGCCGGACGAGATGGGCATCGGCCCGGTCGTCGCGATCCCGCTGCTGCTGAAGCGTTTCGGTCTCAAGATGGACGATATCGGCCTGTGGGAACTCAACGAGGCGTTCGCCGTGCAGGTCCTGTATTGCCGCGACAAGCTCGGTATCCCGGACGAGCTGCTCAACGTCTCGGGCGGCGCGATCTCGATCGGCCACCCTTACGGCATGACCGGCGCGCGCGCGACCGGCCACGCGCTGATCGAAGGCAAGCGTCGCGGCGCGAAGCATGTCGTCGTCACGATGTGCGTGGGCGGCGGCATGGGTGCGGCCGGTCTGTTCGAGGTGCTGTGAGGCATTCTTGAAATTTAACCCCGATACGATATGTATTGGGTAGGCGATGTCATAGGCGCCTTTCTGTGAGCCCCGGTTGTGTCAGCGACCGGGGCTCAAATGTTTCTGCGGCACCGACGTTTGGGGCGCAGCTGTCAGACCGCGCCCCGCCCGTGTGCCTCAATCCTTGCGCGACACTTCGATGATCTTCACGACCAGGGTCGCGAAGGCAAAGAGTACGCCCAGGATCAGGCACAGATCGGCAACCGTCATAGGTCATCCTTTCTGTTTGGCGGCAGGAACGCCGCCGCCCTCTTTTCTGCCGAGCGAACTGCGCTCGCGCAACTGGACGGAAACCCTTTGCCTCCGGCGCGTTACCCTCCCGAACCGATCGAGGAGCATGACGATGGCCGACACGAAAGAGATCAAGCAGACCCTGTGGGACAAGATGTCCGCCAGCCCGTTCGTCATGGTCGGCCTGACCGATGGCCAGCATAGCGAGCCGCTGACCGCACAGCTCGACAAGGATCAGGTCGACACGTTGTTCTTCTTCATCGGCAAGGACAATCGCCTCGCCGGCGGCGGCGATGCGATGGCGCAGTTCGTGTCGAAGGGCCACGATTTCTTCGCCTGCCTCAGCGGCACGGCGCGCATCGACAATGATTTCGCGATGGTCGATAAGCTCTGGAACAAGCAGGTCGAGGCCTGGTTTCCGGGCGGCAAGGACGATCCCAACCTCGCGCTGCTGCGCTTTGACATCGCCAGCGCGGAATTGTGGGAGGCCGACGTGTCGCTCACCGGCAAGCTGAAGATGCTGTTCGGTGGCACGATCAAGCCGAGCGAGGCGGGCAGCCACGCCAAGGTCGATACGACCGCGACGTAACCGCCCCCAATAACAACCCCAAACACAAGTACGTCACACCAGCGCAGGCTGGGGTCTCAAGCGTCGGGCGTCACGCCCACCCCGCGGAGACCCCAGCCTGCGCTGGGGTGACGACGTTTCCGGAGGTCACGACCTTCGAACGGGGAGCGGCCTCGCACTCAGGCGGCGAGCATACCCCCCACCCTTCAGGCAGCGTTATCCGCCATCCACTTGACCACCACTGGCGCGATCTTGTCGCGCCAGCGGCTGCCATTGAAGATGCCGTAATGGCCGGCCCCTTCGGCCATGTAATATTTCTTCTTCGCCGCCGGCAGCTTGGTGGCGATGGTAAGCGCCGCCTTGGTCTGGCCGAGACCCGAGATATCGTCCTTCTCGCCCTCGATCGCGAGGATGCCGATATCGGTGATCGCCGCCGGATCGACCGTGCGGCCGCGATGCTGCATCGTGCCCTTCGGCAGCGCATGATTCTGGAACACCACGTCGATCGTCTGCAGGTAGAACTCCGCCGTCATGTCGCAGACCGAGCGATATTCCTCGTAGAAATCCTTCGACAGATCGGCGCTGTCCTCGTCGCCCTGCACGAGGTGTTTGAACATCTCGTAATGCGACATCATGTGGTTGCCGAGATTCATCGACATGAAACCGGCCAGTTGCAGGAAGCCGGGATAGACCCGACGTCCGGCCCCCGGATAGGTCGCCGGGATCGTCGCGATCACGTTCTGCGAGAACCAGGAATGCGGCCGCTCGGTCGCCAGCGTGTTGACGGCGGTCGGCGCCTCGCGCGTATCCACCGGCCCGCCCATCATCGTCAGCGTCGCGGGGCGATGCGGATGCTTGTCCGCGCTCATCACGCAGGCGGCGGCGTAGCACGGCACCGACGGCTGGCAGACCGCCAGCATATGCGGGCGCTTGCCCTTCGCATCGCCGTCGCCGCCCTTGCCGATCGTGTCGAGGAACTCGATCACGTAATCGACATAATCGTCCAGGTCGAACGTCCCGTCCGACAGCGGCACCTGCTTCGCATCGCGCCAGTCGGTGATGTACACGTCCGCCACCGGCAGCATCCGCTCGACCGTCCCACGCAGCAGCGTCGCGTAATGGCCGGACATCGGCGCCACGATCAGCAGCTTCGGCCCGCCGGTCATGCCCTTACGCTTGAACCGCTTCAGTTGACCGAAAGGCTTGCGCAGCACGATCTCCTCCTCGACCGCGACCTCCTTGCCGTCGATGATCGTGCGGTTCAGCCCGAACGCCGGCTTGCCGCGCGGCGCGGCCGCATGCGCGAACACCTCCAGCGCGGAGGCCAGCACCGTTCCGCCGCCGAGATAAGAGAGCGGATTGGCCGGATTGCTCAGCCACCCCGCGCTGAAATCGGCCATGGCGCTGGCACCGGCCAGCATGGATTTCTGCATTTCGTAGGCGTTATACAGCATTGCATACCCAAACTTTGAAATTCGATCTTCTCGCACGTGCAGCAATACGCCTAACGGGCAAAGGTTACAATGACACAAAGGAGCAACACACCATGCGCTCCATGGCCCGTTGAGGGACCGCCCCCACCCTGCTAGCGCTGCGCGCGATGTCCGACATGCCCCCGATCCCGACTCCGCCAGCCTCGGCTCCGGCGGACCCCGCGCCGAAACGCCGTCTCGGCGATCTCGCGATGGTGTGGCGGCACGCGCGCCGATATCCGCGCCAGATCGCCACCGCCGGGCTCGCGTTGATCTTCACCTCGGCGGCGACGATCGGCATACCCTACGGCTTCAAGCGCGTGATCGATCGCGGCTTCGGCCCCGGCCAGGACGGGTCGGTCGATTCCTCGTTCCATTATCTGCTGATGATCGTCGTCGTCCTCGCGCTGGCGACGGCAGTGCGCTTCTATTACGTGTCGTGGCTGGGCGAGCGCGTCGTCGCGGACATCCGCACCTCGGTACAGGCGCACCTGCTGACGCTGACGCCGCGCTTCTTCGAGGAGAACCGCCCGTCGGAGATCGCATCGCGCCTCACCTCCGATACCACACTGATCGAACAGGTCGTCGGCACCACCGTCTCGGTCGCGCTGCGCAACAGCTTCACCGGCGTCGGCGGGCTGATCTACCTGTTTGCGATCTCGCCCAAGCTCGCCGGCATGCTGATGCTCGGCATCCCGGTCATCATCCTGCCGATGGCCCTGCTCGGCCGCCGCGTGCGCAACCAGTCGCGTCAGTCGCAGGACCGCGTCGCCGATGTCGGATCGATCGCGGTCGAGACGCTGGGCGCGATGAAGATCGTCCAGGCGTTCGGGCAGGAAAGTCGCGAGGCCAAGCGCTTCTCCGATGCGGTCGCCGCCACCTTCTCCGCCGCCCGCCGCCGCATCGCGCTGCGTGCCGTCATGACCGCGATCGTCATCGGCCTGATCTTCGGGTCGATAACGCTCGTATTGTGGGAAGGCGCGGTGGACGTCGCGGCGGGCCGGATTAGCGGCGGATCGATCGCCGCCTTCGTGCTCACCGGCGGGATCGTGGCCGGCGCATTCGGCGCGCTGACGGAAGTGTATGGCGACCTGCTGCGCGGCGCCGGTGCCGCCAGCCGCCTGGCGCAATTGCTCGCCGAACGGCCCGAGATCGCGCCGCCCGCGCATCCCGTCGCCATGCCCGATCCGCCACGCGGCAGCCTCACCTTCGATCATGTCGAATTCCTTTATCCCACGCGGCTCGACATGCCGGCGCTGCACGATTTCTCGCTCGACATCGCGCCGGGCGAGACGGTCGCGGTCGTCGGGCCCTCGGGTGCTGGCAAGACGACACTGTTCCAGCTGATCCAGCGGTTCTACGATCCCGCTGACGGCGAGATCCGCCTCGACGGCGTGGCGTTGCGCGATGCCGATCCGGCGGAGATCCGCCGCCGCATCGCGATGGTGCCGCAGGAGACCGTGATCTTCGGTGCCTCGGCGCGCGACAATCTGCGCTACGGCAAATGGGAGGCGGGCGACGACGAACTCTGGGCCGCCGCCGAGGCCGCCAACGCCGCCGAATTCCTGCGCAAACTGCCCGACGGCCTGGATACCTTCCTCGGCGAAGGCGGCGCACGCCTGTCCGGCGGCCAGCGCCAGCGCGTCGCCATCGCCCGCGCTCTGCTCCGCGATGCGCCGATCCTGCTGCTCGACGAAGCGACCAGCGCGCTCGACGCGGAGAGCGAACGCCTCGTGCAACAGGCGCTCGAACGGCTGATGTCGACCCGCACCACGATCGTCATCGCCCACCGCCTCGCCACCGTCCGCGCGGCGCAGCGCATCATCGTGATGAGCGACGGCCGCATCGTCGAAAGCGGCAATCATGCCAATCTGATCGGCCAGAACGGCCTCTACGCCCGTCTCGCCAGCCTGCAGTTCAACGAAGCCGCCTGACCTCCCCACCGCCCCACGTCATCCCCGCGAAGGCGGGGATCCCGCTTCTTCCCAACGCGGAGCAATCAAGAGGATTTGACTCGCACGAAGACACGAAGACGCAAAAAGGAGATCTGCGGTTAGCCCTCTTTTTTCTCTCTCCTCTTCGTGTCTTCGTGTCTTCGTGTCTTCGTGCGAGTCCCCCTTCTTCTTCGAAAGCCTGCGGCGGCAGACACCGATCCCGCTTTCGCAGGACAAACGGAGGGCGTAGGATCGCCCGACAGGAGAGAGACCATGGCAAAAGACTTCGACATCATCGTCTACGGCGCCACCGGCTTCACCGGCCGCCTCGTCGCCGAATATCTCCTCGCCCGGAATGCCCCGCGCTGGGCGATGGCCGGTCGCTCGCTGACCAAGTTGCAGGAGGTGCGCGACGAGATCGGCGCGCCGGCCGACACGCCGCTGATCGTCGCCAACAGCGACGACCCCGCCTCCCTGAAGACGATGTGCGAGCGCACCGCCGTCGTCCTCACCACCGTCGGCCCCTACCAGCTGTACGGCAACGATCTCGTTGCCGCCTGCGCCGAAACCGGCACCGCCTATGTCGATCTGTGCGGCGAGCCGGCCTGGATGCGGCACATGATCGACGCGCACCACGAGACCGCCAGGCGCACCGGCGCGCGGATCGTGTTCAGCTGCGGCTTCGATTCCATCCCGTTCGACCTCGGCGTGCTGACGCTGCAGGAGGCGGCCAAAGCCAAGTTCGGCCACCCCGCCCCGCGCGTGAAGGGCCGCGTGCGCAAGATGCGGGGCACCTTTTCCGGCGGCACCGCGGCCAGCCTGAAGGCGACGCTCGCCGCCGCCGCGCGCGAACCGAGCATCCTCGGCCTGCTGATCAACCCGTTCGCGCTCACCCCCGGCTTCGACGGGCCGAGCCAGCCCAAGGGCATGCTGCCCGAATATGATAGCACGATCGGGGCCTGGGTCGCGCCGTTCATCATGGCACCGATCAACACCAAGAACGTCCACCGCACCAACTTCCTGCTCGGGCAGGCGTACGGCAGCGACTTCGTCTATGACGAGATGATGGTCGCCCCCGGTCTCGGCGACATGGGCAAGGCCGCCGCCGAAGCGATCGCCCGGATCAATCCGATGGCGAGCGACAAAGGCCCGAAGCCCGGCGAAGGCCCCTCGAAGGAGGAACGCGACAACGGCTTCTACGACCTGCTGTTCATCGGCGAGATGCCCGGCGGCGAGCGCATCGACGCCGTCGTGACCGGCGACCGCGACCCGGGCTATGGCTCGACCAGCAAGATGATCGCCGAGGCGGCTTTGTGTCTGGTCAACGACGTAGAGGGCGACGGCGGCATCTGGACCCCCGGGGCGCTGATGGGCGTGCCGTTGCGCAAACGCCTGATCGAGCATGCCGGGCTGACGTTCACCGCCGCCTGAAAAACTTGAGCCCCTCCCCTTCAGGGAAGGGGCTTAGAAAAGGCCGCCCCTTCACCGCACCGCGGCGGCCGCGCGCTTCAGATACGGTTTCACATCCACCGATACATAACCCGGCACCGTCGCCGCGAAGTGTCGCAGCCAATATCCGTGCCCAGCGCCATACACCACGAGCACGCGATCCCCCGGCGTGGCGACGTTCATCAGCTTGGCGAAGATCTTGGCATTGCGCAGATACCACATCGCGTTGAGGTCCGCGCCCGGCTGCCTGTCGCCGTCGCCGAACGCCAGCATGCCATAGGACACCTGCTGCCCCGCCATCGGCGACGCCTCGTCGTTATAGGGGACGAGCAATTGCGGGATCGTCTGCGTGGCCATGCGCGCTTCGGCCGCCTTGGCCGCCGTCTTCAGCGGCGCAAACACCGCATCCAGCTTCGCCTCTTCGCCCTTGTCCTTGGCATAGGCCTGCACCTTGTCGAACGGGAAATAGTCCGGCTCGTCGCCCTGCGGCTGCTCGTCGATCCCCTGCACGGATTTCAGACCGGCGCGGGCGGCGATGCGAAAGCCCAGCTGCACGGTCTCGTCCGGGTCCTTGCCCAGCACCGCCGGCGTGAAGGCGGCATATTCCTTGACGTCGTAGGCCGGGCCGGGCCGCTGCCGCTCGACCATCACCCGCGTCGGCTTGAACGTCGCGATCGCCTCGGCCAGCGCCGCCAGTTCGCGCTGCCGTTTCGGCGTCCTGACATCGTCGGCCTTCACATTGACGACGTCGCGACCGGGATTGTCGAAATGATAGCTGCCGAGCACCATCACCTGCACCGGCGCGGGCGGCGTGGCCCCTGCCGTTGCCGCCGCCGCCGCTGCGGCCATCACCATCCCGATCATCCGACCCTCCTTTGTGTGCTATCTACATAATACACTCGGAAACGAGGCTGTCGAGATGTTATCGCGACATTCAGCGCTTCTTGCCCTGATGCCGGATATTCGCCGGCCGCCCGCGCCGCTTGATGACCCGCGCCGGGGTCACGCCGCGCTCGCGGTCCGGCCGGTCCGCTTTCCCGTCGACCATCTCGAAGCGCAGCCCGCCCGACACCGGGTTCGCCTCCGCCAGCCGCAATTGCAGCCGCTGCCCGCTGGCGAAGGTCGTGCCCGAATGCTCGCCGACCAAGGTCCGCGCCTTCTCGTCGAAGCGGAAATATTCCCCGCCGATATCGCGCACCGGCATCAACCCGTCGCCGCCGATCCCCTCGACCGTCGCGAAGAAGCCGAAATTGGTCACGCCGGTGATCCGCGCGTCCACCACGTCGCCGACCCGTTCGGCCAGGAACGCGGCGACATAGCGGTCGATCGTATCGCGCTCGGCCTCCATCGCGCGGCGTTCCAGCGCGGAGATGCCCTCGCCGATCCGCTCCATCCCCGCCGCCTCGCCGTCGGTCAGCCCGCCCGGCCCGAGCTTGAAGGCGCTGACGAGCGAACGATGCACGATCAGATCGGCATAGCGGCGAATGGGTGACGTGAAATGCCCATAGCTGCCCAACGCCAGCCCGAAATGCCCGAGATTGGCCGGGGCATAATAGGCCTGGGTCTGGGTCCGCAGCACCTGTTCCATGATCTGCTGCCGGAAATCCGCCTCCCCTACGCGGTCGAGAATGTGATTGAAGGTGCGCGGCTGGACCACCTGCCCGAGCGCGAATTCCACGCCGAACGTCTTCAGATAATCCTTCAGCGCGACCAGTTTCTCGCGGCTCGGCGGTTCGTGCACGCGGTACATGACCGGTGCCTTGCGGCTTTCCAGCGCCTTGGCCGCCGCGACGTTCGCCGCGATCATGTAATCCTCGATCAGCCGCATCGAATCCAGCCGCTCGCGTGGCGCGACCGACATGATCCGCCCCTTCTCGTCCAGCACCACGCGGCGCTCGGGCAAGTCCAGATCGAGCGGCCCGCGCTTCTCCCGCGCTTTGTACAGCGCACGCCA
The DNA here is from genome assembly GCF_001423845.1 of Sphingomonas sp. Leaf357. Taxonomy (NCBI): domain Bacteria; kingdom Pseudomonadati; phylum Pseudomonadota; class Alphaproteobacteria; order Sphingomonadales; family Sphingomonadaceae; genus Sphingomonas; species Sphingomonas sp. Leaf357. The sequence goes on from NZ_LMPM01000002.1 coordinate 53,803, forward strand.
GCAGGCCCAGAGGGGCTGGAGCATCGGCAGCAAATCCCCCTCCCGCTTGCGGGAGGGGTTAGGGGAGGGCATGTCCGCAAGAGCCGTCTCTTCAGACTGGCCCTCCCCCAGCCCCTCCCGCGAAGCGGGAGGGGAGCCAGAAGCGTCGATCGCCGCCTGCGCATCCTCATACGCGATATTCGCCGCCAGCCGCACCACCGCCCGCGTGAACCGCCAGCTCTTCACCTCGCCGTTCTTGCCCACGCGCAGGTGACACGCCAGGGCCGCGCGATCGACGCCCTCCTTCAGCGAGCACACGTCCGCCGACAGGATCTCTGGCAACATCGGTACGACCCGATCCGGGAAATACACCGAATTGCCCCGCCGCCGCGCCTCGCGATCCAGATCGGAGCCGGGCCGCACATAGAAGCTCACATCGGCGATCGCGACGATCGCCTTCCATCCGCCCTCGTTCGCGGGGTCGTCATCCTCCGCCGCCCAGACCGCGTCGTCGTGATCGCGCGCATCCGCCGGATCGATCGCCACGATCGGCACGTCGCGCAGGTCCTCGCGGTCGTCGCCCAGCGGCAGCGCCGCCATCCGCGTCGCCTCGGCCAGCGTCTCGGGCGAGAACACCGTGGGTATGCCCAATTTGTGGATCGCGATCAGCGAAAAGCTGCGCGGCGCGAACGGATCGCCCAGCACTTCCGTCACGCGCACGGTGATGCGCGGCGGCCGCCCACCTTTCTCCGCCAGCACCAGATCGCCCGCCTCGGCCCCGCCGGCATCGGCCACCAGATATTCGCTACGGTCGCGCTTCTCGACGCCGGTCAGCCACAATTTGCCGCCCTCCTGCCGCAGCACGCCGAGCACCAGTTCCTCGCCCTTGGCCAGCGCCTTCATCGGATGCGCGATCCAGCCCGCGCCCGCTTCCTCGGTGCGTGCCAGGATCCGGTCGCCGATCCCCAGCGCGCCGCGCCGGCCCTTCTCGCGCACGCGCAGTTTCGGCGGCGGCGTCTCGGCGTGCCAATTCTCCGGCACCGCCCACACGTTGCCGCCGTCATCGACATCGGCGATGCGCAGCACCGTCACGCGTGGCACCCCGCCCATCTTGTGGAACGCCCGCGCACCCGCGCTGTCGATCAGCCCCTCGTCGGCCATGTCCTTCAGCAGCGCCTTGAGCCCGATCTTCTCCTGCGCGGTCAGCCCGAACGCCTTGGCGATCTCGCGCTTGCCCGCCGGCGTGGCCGAGGTGGAGATGAAATCGATGATCTGGTCGCGCGATGGAAGGCCGGTGGATTTCTTGGACATAGGCGTCAGCCTAGAGCGTCACGCTCCCCCCGTCATCTACTTCGGCGTCACCAGTTCCTGCCGCCGCTTCAGGATCACGCCAGCGCGCCAGTAATGGAAGATCGCCCAGGGCGTCGCCGCCACCGCGACGACCAGCGCCCAGCGCAGCGATTCCGCCTTGCCCACATACGGCACCAGCGCGTCGCTGAGCAGCCCGATCGACGTCGGCCCCAGCCCAAGCCCGACCAGGTTGATCACCAGCAACGTGATCGCCGCCCACATCGCCCGCATCCGCAAGGGGGCCAGACCCTGCAGCATCGCGAAGGTCGGCCCGAGATACGAATTGGCGAACAGCATGTTGCAGGCATAGACCGCGATCGCCACCGCCGGGATATGGGTGGTGAAGAAGATCAGGGTGAACGGCAGGGCCGCGCATTTCAGCAGCCCGACCATCCAGCTTTGCGCGTGGATGCCCCAGCGTTTCGCCGCCCAGTCCGCCACGCGCCCGCCGCCGACGCCCGATACCGTGCCCAGCACCGCCGCGATCGGCGCGACGATCAACGCCACTTGGCCGACCGAAAAGCCCAGCGAGCGCTGCAGATAGCTCGGCCCCCAATAGGTCGTCGCATAGCCGATCAGCGAGGTCAGCGTGACCGCCAGCACCAGGTGCCGCGCTGCCGCGTCGCGCCACATATCGGAAAAGGCGGACCAGATGCCGGGCAGTTCCCCCGATCCTGCGGCACTATCCACCGCGCGCGCCGCGTCGGACAATCCCCGTCGCGGCTCGATCACGAACATCCGCACGACCAGCGCGAGCACGATCCCGGGAATGCCGATCGCGATGATCGCCACGCGCCAGCCGTAATGGCTGGCCAGCGCCCCCCCCAGCATCGTGCCGAACCCGCCGCCCAGCACGACGCCGAGCGAATAGATCGCCATCGCGCTCGCCCGTTTCTCGACCGGATAGAGATCGGCGATGATCGAATGCGATGGCGGGCTCGATCCGGCCTCGCCCACCCCGACGCCGATCCGCGCGAGCAGCAATTGCACGAAATTCTGGGCCAGCCCGCACAGCGCCGTCATCAGGCTCCATAGCGCCAGCGACACCGCGATGATGTTGCGCCGGTTCGAGCGATCGGCGAAGCGCGCCACCGGAATGCCCAGCCCGGCATAGAAGACCGCGAAGGCCAGCCCGCCCAGCATCCCCATCTGCGTGTCGGACAGCTTCAGGTCCGCCTTGATCAGCTCGACCAGGATCGAGAGGATCTGCCGGTCCATATAGCTGAAGAAATACACCATCGTCAGCAAGGCGAGCGTCAGCGTGCGACGCTTCAGCGCCAGCGTATCGGCGATCTCGGGATGGCTCGCGGCGAGGGTCATGATGGCTCCTCTGTCATCTTAGAGAGGAAACAGGCGCGCCCAATCCCATTGCCGTCACCCCGGGCTTGACCCGGGGTCCCGCTTCTTTGCCACCGAGGCCCCCGCTCGAAGAAAGCTGGACCCCGGATCAAGTCCGGGGTGACGGAGCGTTGAAATGCAGGCTGCGCGTCACCACACATGAATCCGGGATCAAAGATCATCGCAGGCCTCAAAAAAAAGCCCCCCGTCCTTCATGTCGGACGAGGGGCTGTCAGTCACTTCATTCCGGCATGTCCGCCGGTAACATTGTGTTGCTGGCGATCAGAACTTGCCCCGCAGCGTGATGCCGTAGGTACGCGGCTCGGCGAGGAACTGCGAGAACAGCTGGCGGCCACCCGGATATTGCGGATCCTGGAAGGCGGCCGTCGCGGCACCTTCCTGGAACGGCGAGTTGAACGCGACCTGGGCATAGTTCTTGTTGAAGATGTTCTGGCCCCAGAACTCGATCGCCCACACCTGATCCTTGCCGCGCAGGCCCACGCGGGCGTTGAACAGCGCGTAGCCGTCCTGCGCCTTTTGCGGGAACAGATCGGAACCGGTATTGTAGTCGCTGGTCAGGCGGCCATCGACGTAGAACAAGGCCGAGAGCCCGCTATCGCCGATCTCCGGCGTGAACGACACCGACGTCGTCGCGACGATCCCGGCGGAGTTCGACAGGCGCTGTCCGGGCAACAGGCGGAGCGCCTGATCGAGCGGAGCGCCGGCCGAGTTGCCGACCAGATTGTTGCGATACTTCGTGTCGGTGAACGTCGCACCCAGCGAGACGCGGAAGTCGCGCGCCGGCACCAGCGACGCTTCCAGCTCGACGCCCTGCGCCCGCACGCCATAGCCCACGCTGCTCGCGGCGCACGCGCCGGTCGTCGCGGCGGCGGCGTTGTAATTGGTCGCCCCGGCGAACTTGCTCTGGTCGCGATCGCCGCCGTTCAGGCTGTCGCTGCACCCGTTGATGTTCTGCACCAGGAAGACCGTGCCGTTGAACGTGTTCAGCTGGAAATTGCTGAAGTTCTGACGGAACGCGGCAATGTTGAGCGAGAACGGACCGGTGGCATATTTCGCCCCCAGTTCGAACGCGTTGACCGTCTCCGGATCGAACTGCAGGTTGTTGACCAGAGCCTGTGCGCCACCAGCCGCAGCGAAGGTCGCCGTCGGCACGCCGTTCACGATCTGGATCGGGTTCTTCAATGCCGAGCGATCGAGATTGAAGCCGCCGGCCTTGTAGCCGCGGGCGAAGCTCGCATAGACGAGCAGGTCGTCCATCGGCTTCCACGACAACACCGCCGTGCCGGTGAACTTGCTTTCGCTACGCTTGGAATTGATCGAGACGCCGTTCAACTCGGCCGTCGAATTGCCCTGGCAGCCCAGACCGATCAAAGCCGCGGCCAAGGCCCGCGCGGTCGCGACCTGGCTGGCGGTGCCCGCCGTCGTCGTCGTCAGATCGTCCGTCAGCGAGGATTCGAGCCGCGTGCAGACCGTGTTGTCGTTGCCGAACGTCGCGTTGAACTTCTTGCGTTCATGCGTGTAGCGGCCACCCAGCGTCAGGCTGACCGTATCGGTGACGTGGATGATATTGTGCGTGAACGCGGCGTAGCTGCGGCTATTCTGCTTGTAGACGTCGTTGGTCGTGCCGAGATCGTTGAGCGAATCCAGCAGGTTGAAACCGGCAACGATGTCCGGGCCGCTGGTTCCGGTGGCACCGGCCAAGGTCGCCGAACCGATCCCGGGCGCGTTGGAGCCGCCGGCGACGCAGCCGGGGCTGGTCGGAGAATAGAGCCCGGCCAGACCGCCACCGGAAATGATGCGGCAGGTGGCGAAGCGGCCATATTGGCTGCCGAAGCGCAGATTGTCGTGCACCGTCAGGTCTTCGTTGGCGAAGAATCCGCCGACCAGCCAGTCGAGCTTGCCGCCGAAGGCCTCGCCCTGCAGGCGAAGTTCCTGGGTGAAGGTCTTGAACTGACGCGACGAATTGCCGTCTGCCTTGCGATACAGGATGTCCGCCGTGCTGTAATCGGTGTCGGAACCCTGGTCGGACTTGTAGTCGCGATACGCGGTGATCGAGGTCAGCTTGGCGCCGCCGAAATCATAATCGATCTGGCCCGAAAAGCCGTAATCCTTGGTGACGCCGCCGAACCCACGCCCGGCGGTCGACGAGATCGTGCGCGAATAGCCCGCCGACTGCAGCCGGTCGAGCGGCTGGCCCAGTGCCGTCAGCACGTTGACGATGTTGTTGCCGTTGGGCAGCCCGGTCGTCAGCGGCGTCGCCGGATCGTTCAGGTTGCCGATATACGGATTGACCGAGCGCGTGACGTACGTCGCCGCGCAGCACTTTTCCTTGCGATGCGTGTAATCCGCGATGAGGCGGATCTTCAGGTCCGACGACGGCTCGAACAGCAACTGGCCGCGCACGAAATAGCGGTTGCGGTTGTTCACGTCGGTGTTGTTGGCCGGATCGTAATAGAAGCCGTCGCGCTTGTTGTAGACCGCATCGACGCGCGCCGCGATCGTCTCGCTCAGCGGCACGTTGACGTTACCGGCCAGGCGGATGTTGTTGTAATTGCCGTAGGTCGCCTCGCCGCCGGCGCTGATGCGGCTGAAGCTCGGCGACTTGCTGATGATGCTGAGCAGACCGGCGGTCGAGTTGCGGCCGCCGAGCGTGCCCTGCGGCCCGCGCAGCACTTCGATCCGGTCGATCTCACCCAGATCGTTCATGCCGATGCCGGCGCGCGAGCGGTACACGCCGTCGATGAACACCGCGACCGAGCTTTCCAGGCCGGGATTGTCGCCGACCGTGCCGATGCCACGAATACGCGGCGAGGCGTTCGCCTCGGAACCGGTCGAGGAGACCAGCAGCGACGGCGCGACCTGGTTCAGCTGGCGGATGTCGTTCGCGCCGGAATTCTGCAGCGTCTCGGCCGAGACGGCGGAAATGGCGACCGGCACGTCGGCCAGCGCCTGGGCACGGCCCTGCGCGGTGACGACGATATTGCCCTGGTCCGAAGTATCGTCGGCCGGCGTTTCGGCCGGTGCGGGCGCGGTCGGCTGGGCCACCTGCGCGAATGCCGGCGTCGCCAATCCCAGAGCCAGGACCGTAAGGGCGCACGCCGACATATACTGCTTCTTGAGCATCACTCTCTCCCATATTGGCCGAAGCGCTAACCGGCTCCGTACCTCATCCTCGAAATGACAGGCAGAGTGCGTTCGCGTCAAGCGGAACTAACGTTGCAAAACGCTACTTACGGAGGCGTGTTGCCTAAAAAGCATAGTCGAGAAACTTCCGAACCGGCCAGAACGTACATTCGAAACGGGTGTTTCGCGGTTTAAAAACCGGGATGACGTAACGTTAACCTCGACGGCATCCGGCCAAACGTCCCCGCCGCCCCTGCGGAGGCAAGGATGACGGAAGGCGACAATTTCGTTCGATCAGCCCTCAATAACCGTTCAACCGGGCGAACCGCTCGCGATGGAACGCCGCATTTCCCCACATCGTCTCAAGCACATAGGCGCGCTTCAGATAGAAGCCGGCATCGTGCTCGTCGGTCATGCCGATGCCGCCATGCAGCTGCACCATCTCGCGGCTGACCAGATGCAGCGCGTCGCTGGCGATCGCCTTGGCCAGGCTCACCGCCTGGTCGGTATCGCTGCGCCCGGCATCGATCGCCTCCAGCGCGCCTTCCACGGCGGAGCGCATCAATTCCAGTTCGGTGAACATCTTCGCCATCCGGTGCTGCAGCGCCTGGAAGGTCGACAGCGCCTGGCCGAACTGCACGCGGGTCTTCAGATAATCGTTGGTCACCGAAAACGCCTGCTCCGCCATGCCGAGCATTTCCGCCGACAGCGCGGCGGTGGCGAGATCGATTACCTTCGCGGTCAAGTCCGGCCCGCCGAGCTTCTCGGCCTTGGCACCATCGAATGTCACCTGCGCGTGGCTGCGGAAATCCGCCATCTTGCGCGTCGAGCGCGTCACGCCGGTATCGCCCGATACGAGATACAGCCCGTCCACCGCCGCGACGACGAACAGCTGCGCGCTGTCGCCCTCGGCGACGAATTCCTTCGTGCCGGTCAGCAGCCCGTCCGAGACGCTCGTCGCGATCTTCGCCGGATCGTGGTTCGGGCCTTCGTCCACGGCCACGGTCGCCACCACCTCGCCCACCGCGATCTTCGGCAGCCATTCCGCCTTCGCCGTATCCGATCCGCCCAAAGCGATCGCCGCCGCCGCCGCTGCGGTCGAGGCCAAGGGCGACGCGGTCAGGTTGCGCCCCAATTGCTCCAGCACCATGCCGAGCGACAGATAGCCGAACGCCGATCCGCCGAATTCCTCCGGCACGACGATCCCGGCCCAGCCCATCTGGCCCATTTCGGCCCAGGCGGCGGTATCGTACCCTTCCGTCGGCGCGGCGTTGCGCACCTTGCGAAATGCGCTCACCGGCGCCTCGTTATCCGCCCATTCCCGCGCCATGTCGCGCAGCATCGTCTGTTCTTCGTTGAGTACGGCCATGTGAAATTCCCCAGCCCAATTTCGTCATCCCAGCGCATGCTGGATTATCGAGGAGGCGCGCGCAGCGCCTGCCCATAAAGATCCCGGCCTTCGCCGGGGTGACGCTATCTATTGATGATCCAGCATCCCCAGGATGCGCTTGGCGATCACGTTGTTCTGGATCTCGCTCGATCCGCCATAGATCGACACCGCCTTGCCCCACAGCCAGGTGCGCGTCTGGTTCAGCTCGTCCTCGCTGAACCCCTCGCCTTCCCAGCCGAGACCGTTCATCCCCATGATCTCGATCGACAGTTCGGCGCGGTCCTGCGTGATCCGCGCGCCGACATTCTTCATGATCGAGGTCGCTGCCGACGGCCCCTGGTTGGAGCGCGATTCCAGCGCCGCGCGGCGCAGCGTCAGCGCGAAGGCGCGGCTGTCCATCTCGTGCCGCACGATCCGCATCCGCAGGTCGCTGTCGTTGACCCGGCCCGCCTCGTCCGTGCCGCGATACTCCCTGGCCAGCGCGCCCATCGGCTTGCCCGCGAACATCCGCGCCGCCGATCCGCCGCCCGACAGGCTGGAGCGTTCGTGCTGCAACAGCCGCTTGCCGATCGTCCAGCCCTCGCCCTCGCGCCCGACCAGATTGCCCTTCGGCACGCTGACATTGGTGAAGAACGTCTCGCAGAACGGCGACGAGCCCGAGATCAGCCGGATCGGCTTCACCTCGACACCGGGCGAGGTCATGTCGATCAGCAGGAAGCTGATGCCCTCATGCTTCCTGGTCTTGTCGGTCCGCACCAGGGCGAAGCATTTGTCCGCCCATTGCCCGCCGCTGGTCCAGGTCTTCTGCCCGTTGACGAGATAGTGATCGCCCTTGTCCTCGGCGAACATCTGCAGGCTGGCCAGATCGGATCCCGCGCCCGGCTCCGAATAGCCCTGGCACCAGCGGATCTCGCCGCGTGCGATCGGCGGGATATGCTCCTGCTTCTGCGCCTCGGTGCCATATTCTAGCAAAGTCGGGCCGAACATCATCACGCCCATGCCGCCGATCGGGTTCCACGCGCCGATCCGCGCCATCTCCTCCTGCAGCACGCGCACCTCGGCCTTGCCCAGGCCACCGCCGCCATATTGCGCCGGCCAGGCCGGCACGCCCCAGCCCTTCTCGCCGACCGCTTTCTTCCACTGCGCCTCGGCCGGGGACAATTCGGTCGGCCCGTCGATCGCGGACATCGCATTGTCCTTGCCCTTCAGCTCGGGCGGGAAATTCGCCGCAAGCCAGTCGCGCGCCTCCTTCCGGAACGCATCGGTGGGGTTGACGGGAGCGTCGAGTTCGGCGGCGGAAGCCATGAATCCTCATCCTTTTATGCGAATCTGAATTTCGGGTATGGCGAAACGATGCCACAGAACGAAGCCCAAGCAAAGGGGCGTCCCTGTTCCCCGGCGAAGGCCGGGGTCCAGTCGCGAAGCTCGCCGTAACGACGCGCAGCACCAGCCAACGTCAATCTGGCAACTGCCTCGACCGACGTCGCCTCAAGGGAGAAGAAGTATCGCTCGCACGAAGACACGAAGACGCGAGGCAGAAAAAGAAGGGATTGCGCAGGAACACAGCACGATATCGTCCCTTTAGCGCCTTTCTCCTTCGCGTCTTCGTGGCTTCGTGCGAGCCCAAACCTTCTTCTTGCTTAGCCGAAGGACAGGGCCGAGAACCCTCCGCCGAAGCCAGCAAGCCCCACCGACATAAGGCCCTGACATGCGATTCGATCACCGCGCCGTTCCCATCGTGCTCGCCGCCGTGCTGATCGACACGATCGGCTTCGGCATCGTCATGCCCGTCTTCCCCGCGCTCATCACCCAGCTTGGCCATGTCGGCCTCGAACAGGCGACGCGCATCGCCGGCTACATGCTGGTGATGTTTGCGGTCACGCAATTCTTCGCCGGGCCGATCCTCGGAAACTTGAGCGACCGGTTCGGCCGCCGCCCGGTCCTGCTCTTCTCGATGCTCGCCTTCGCCGCCGATTACGCATTGATGTCGGTCGCCCCGACGCTCGCCTGGCTGTTCCTCGGCCGCGCCATCGCTGGCGCGGCAGGCGCGGTCTACGGCCCGGCCAGTTCGGTGCTGGCCGACGTCACCCCGCCCGAAAAGCGCAGCGGCGTTTTCGGCCTGATCGGCGCGGCGTTCGGCATCGGCTTCATCGTCGGCCCGGCGATCGGCGGGCTGCTCGCGCAGTTCGGCCACCGCGCGCCGTTCATCGCCGCCGCCGTGCTGGCGTTCGTCAACGCGCTCGTCATACTGGTCGCGATGCCGGAGACGCTGAAGCCGGAGAACCGCCGCCCGTTTCACCTGCGCGACGCGCACGTCATCGGCGCGTTCCGCCCGCTGTTCGCCGCCGGCCTCGCCGCGCCTTTGCTGATCGCATGGTTCATCTGGCAGCTCGCGCACATGATCTACCCCGCGACCTGGTCGTTCTGGGCCGCGATCCGCTTCGGCTGGGATGCCAAGGCGATCGGCTGGAGCCTCGCCTTTGTCGGCCTTGTCATGGCGATCGTGCAGGGGGGCCTGACCGGCAAGTTCATCGCCCGCTACGGCGAGCGCCGCGCGCTGGTCGTCGGCCTCGCGGCGGGCGGCACCGCCTTCCTGGCCTACGCCTTCGTCACCGCCAGCTGGCAGGCCTACGCGCTGTTCCTGGTCAGCGCCCTCTCCGGCTTCGTCTTCCCGGCTATGAACGGCCTGCTCTCGCACCTCGTCGACGCCTCGCATCAGGGCGCGTTGCAGGGCGGGATCGGCAGCATGACCAGCGTGTCCTCGATCATTGCGCCCCTGTTGCTGACCCAGGCGCTGGCGTTCGGCGTCGATCGCGGCTTTCCCGGCGCGGCGTTCCTGCTCGCGGCGATCTTCGCGTTCATCGCGCTCGGCATCATCGTGTGGAAGGTGCTGGACCGCGTACCGCCGCCCGAACCGGTTGCGTGAGCCGAGCCGGCTCCCCACCTCGCGCGCACCAACCAAGGAGCATGCGATGATCGACCTGCATTACTGGCCCACGCCGAACGGCCACAAGATCACGCTGTTCCTGGAGGAAGCCGGGCTCGAGTATCGCATCGTCCCCGTCAACATCGGCAAGGGCGAGCAGTTCGAACCCGATTTCCTGAAGATCGCCCCCAACAACCGCATGCCCGCGATCGTCGATCACGCCCCCACCGGCGGCGGAAACCCGATCGCGGTGTTCGAAAGCGGCGCGATCCTGTTCTATCTCGCCAACAAGACCGGCCGCTTCATCGGCGACGACGAACGCGCCCGCACCGATACGATGCAATGGCTGATGTGGCAGATGGGCGGCCTCGGCCCGATGCTCGGCCAGAACCACCACTTCACGCGCTACGCACCCGAACAAGTGCCCTACGCGATCGACCGCTACGTCAAGGAAACCAACCGCTTGTACGGCGTGCTCGATCGCCGCCTGGAGGGCCGCGACTTCATCACCGGCGCTGAGTACACGATCGCCGACATGGCCAGCTATCCGTGGATCCTCCCCGAAGCGCAGGGCCAGGACATCGAGGATTTCCCGAACCTGAAACGCTGGCATGCCGCGATCAAGGCCCGTCCCGCCACGATCGCCGCCTACGAGAAGGGCAAGGCAATCCAGCCGACCCAGACCCCGATGTCCGACGAGCAGAAGAAGGTGCTGTTCGGCCAGACCGCGAAGGTCGGGGGCTGACAGAAAGCCTCGACCGTCCGCCAATCACGAGTTCCCCGGCGAAGGCCGGGGTCCAGTCGGGAGACAGAAGTGATCGTGCGCTGCGCGACGTAGCTTCGCACTTCGCCCCTGGACCCCGGCCTTCGCCGGGGAACCGCTAAGGCGGTCAAAAAAAACGGGGGCAGCCAACAGACCGCCCCCGAAATCGCTTCACTTCTTGGCCGGAACCGCAACCGGAACCGTGGGTGCGACCGCGCCGGAAACCGGCACACTTGCGACCGGTGCCACCACCGTGAGCGGCTTCACCGCAGCCGTGTTGACGACGAACGGCACGTCCTCATCGATAAAGCCCTTCACCGGAGCGCCGAGCGCGATCTTCGCGCTAGTGCCCGTCATGAAGAACCCCGCCGGCAGGAACACGACCGCCGACACCGCCGCGGCACCGATGCCGCCCGCAGTGCCCTTGTCGTCGAACGCGCCTGAGAGGCGAATCTGCCGACCATTCACCGTCAGATACAGGATCCGCGCGGCGAGATGGCCCGACTTCCCCCACATACCCTTGTTCCGCACGTCGGTGATCTCTCCGACCGCAGGCGATCCTGCGGGCACCACGATCGATCCGTTGACCGTCATGTTTTCCGCGACTTCCATCTGGAAGCGCTGCCCGACCTTCAGCTTCTTGCCCTTGGTGGTCAATTCCTCGCTCGTCTTGAGCGGCACGGGCGTTCCAACCCGCAGCACGCTCTCGCCCGCAGCCGGCTGCAAGACGACGCCGGTCGCGGACGGGGTCTGTGCGACTTCGGTGGCCACGACAGGCTTCACCGTGGCGGCTGGAATAGCGACCTGAGCAATGGCGGTACCGGAAACCGCAGACGCAAAGACGGCGCTAACAACTAACAAACGCATGATAAAATTTCCCCCGGGATGAGAATCTCCCCAAGGTTACATCTGTGACCAATCATGCCCTGTCAATGTAATATGAACCCGGAATGAATGAACTCAGATCTCCCGCCCCGGCCGCCGGCTCAGCCCCACGTCCAGATGCGCGCCCGCGTCCACCAGCATCACCTCGCCGGTGATCGCGCGGGCGTCGGGGTCGAGCAGCTGGACGATCGGCCCGGCCACGTCGTCCGGCCCCGCCGCGATCCCCATCGGCGTCTTGCTCGCGATTCGTTCGTTGAGCGCCGCGAAGCCCTCCTCGCCCAGCCGTTTCTCGAACCAGCCGGTGCCGACATAGCCCGGTGCCACCGCATTCACGCGGATCGCCGGGGCCAGCGCCCGCGCCAGGCTGCGCGTCATCGTCACCAGTGCGCCCTTCGACGCGGCATAGGCAACCGACGATCCGTTGCCGAACACCCCGGCCACGCTCGCCACGTTGACGACCGCGCCGATCCCGCCACCGCGCATCGCCGGCGCGCACGCGCGGATCATCTGGAACGGCGCGATCGTATTGAGCCGGTAGATGTCCACGAAATCCTCCGCGTCCAGCGCATCGAGATCCTCGTGATCGGCGAACTTGGTCCGCCCCGCATTGTTGACCAGGAAGTCGATCCGCCCGAACGCGTCCACCGCCGCCCCGGCCAGCGCGCGGCACGCCGCATCCTCGACGATGTCCGCCTGCACCGCGATCGCACCGGTGCCGACCTCGGCCGCCAGCGCCTCGGCCTCGTCGCGGCTCGACGCATAGTTGATCACGCAGCGCACGCCACGCTTGGCAAGCTTGCGCACCACCGACGCCCCGATCCCGGTGCCGCCCCCGGTAACGATCGCAACCGCATCCTGCATCATCCGCCCCTTCCCGATTCCATTTTTCGAACGTTGCGTATGGCATTTCGCGAAGGCCTGGCCTAGCGATCTCGAACCATGGGAACCGAAACCACCGCCGCCGCCCCGACCGCCGCCGAGATGCTCGAGAGCGACTTCGCCACCCTCCCCGATCTGATCCGCGCGCACGGCCGAGACCGCGGCGAGAAGATCGCGCTGGCCGAGGCCGGCGGCGAACTCGATTATGCCGGGCTGGACGCGCTGATGGACCGCATCGCCGCCGCCTTGCAGCGCGACGGGATCGCGCAAGGATCGTCCGTCGCGATCGTCGCCGCCGCCAGCATCGAATATGCCACCGTTTTCCTCGGTGCGCTGCGCGCCGGCTGCGTCGCCACCCCGCTCGCCCCCTCCTCCACCGGCGAGGCGCTGGTCGCGATGATCGCCGATTGCGGCGCGCCCATCACCTTCATCGACGCCGACGCCGCGACCACGCTCGCCGGCCGGCACATTCCCGGCAAGCTCGTCCATCTGAAGTCGCTCGGCACCTGGATCGCGCCCGAAGGCGCGGAGCCGACGCCGGTCGAGATGGCGCCCGAGGACGGCTTCAACATCATCTATTCGTCCGGCACCACCGGCACGCCCAAGGGTATCGTGCAGAGCCATGCGATGCGCTGGGCGCATATCGCGCGCAACGCCGCCGCCGGGTTCGGCGAAGCCGTCACGATGATCGCCACGCCGCTCTATTCGAACACGACGCTCGTCAGCTTCCTGCCGACGCTCGGCTGGGGCGGCACCGTCGTGCTGATGAAGAAATTCGACGCGCGCGGCTATCTGCAACTCGCCGAACGCCATCGCGCCACGCACACCATGCTCGTGCCCGTCCAATATCAGCGCATCATGGCGCTGCCCGATTTCGACGGCTTCGATCTGACCAGTTTCCGCCTCAAGACCAGCACCAGCGCGCCTTTCTCCGCCGCGCTGAAATCGGACGTCGTCGCGCGCTGGCCCGGCATGCTGCTCGAATATTACGGCATGACCGAGGGCGGCGCCTCGACCGGGCTCAACGCCACCGCGCATCCGGACAAGCTCCACACCGTCGGCGTGCCGCTGCCCGGCCACGAGATCCGCCTGATCGACGAAGACGGCAACGAAGTCGCCCCCGGCGAAATGGGCGAGGTCGTCGGCCGCAGCCCGACGATGATGACCGGCTATCACGGCCGCGCGGACGCCACCGCCTCGGCCGAATGGCACGATGCGGAGGGCAATCGCTACATCCGCCACGGCGATGTCGGCCGCTTCGATGAGGACGGCTTCCTGATCCTGATGGACCGCAAGAAGGACCTGATCATCTCGGGCGGCTTCAACATCTATCCGACCGACCTCGAGGCGGTGCTGCGCCAGCATCCCGCCGTCGCGGATTGCAGCGTCATCGGCGTGCCGAGCGAAGCTTGGGGCGAAACCCCGGTCGGTTTCTACGTGCCGCACACCGGGATCGACGCCAGCGCGGAGGACATCCGCCAATGGACCAACACGCAGCTCGGCAAGACGCAGCGGCTGTCCGAACTCCACGCGATCGAGGAACTGCCCAGGAGCGCGATCGGCAAGGTGCTGAAACGCGAATTGCGCGATCGTCTCGCGGGGGTCGACGCATGAATACGCTGCGCGACATCCTCGCCGCCGCCACGCCCACGGACACCGGCTTCACCGCCAACATTCCCGCCAACTGGCTGCAGGGCCGTACCGCTTATGGCGGCCTGTCCAGCGCGCTCGCGCTCCACGCCGCGCAGGGCATCGAGCCGGACCTGCCCCCGCTCCGCTCGGCGCAGGTCTCCTTCATCGGCCCGCTCGCCGGCGACATCACCGTCACCGCGACCAAGCTGCGTCGCGGCCGCAACGCCGCCTTCATCCAGTCCGACATCACGTCCGATGCGGGCTTGGGCTACCGCGCCACCTTCGTCTTCATGGCGCCGCAGCAATCGCGCGTCGATCTCGACGCCGCCGCGCCCGCCACGCGCACGCCGCCCACCGCCGACGATAAACTGTATGTCGGCCCGCCGGAATTCTTCACCGGCAATTTCGAGTTCTTCGACTACAAGGACGAACCGGGTGCCGCGACCTGGCTCCGCTGGGCGCGGCTGCGCGATCGATCGGCGCTGGATCCGATGGTCGAGATGCTGGCGATCGGCGACGCGCTGCCCCCCGCCGCGTTCAAGCTGTTCGGCAAGGAATTCGTGCCGCTCTCCTCGCTCACCTGGATCATCAATCTGCTCACGCCCGAACCGAGGACGACCGACGGCTGGTGGTTGCTCGCCGCCGAGTCCAGCTTCGCGCGCGGCGGCTGCTCCAGCCAGACGATGGCGGTATGGAACGCCGACGGAGTCAAGGTCGCCGAGGGCATGCAGAGCGTCGCGATCTTCGGGTGAGATAGGGCCGATCGACCGTCCCATGTTTGGCGCGCCGTATCCCCAATCAACCGTCACCCCGGACTTGTTCCGGGGTGACGGCGCCGCGAGTCCGGCGCCCATATCGTCCGCAACGAAAGCCGCTTGGTGGACCCCGGAACGAGTCCGGGGTGACGGTTTCAGGGACGACAAATCGATCTCAAACCTTCTGCCACGAAATCACGCTCCCAGCCCATTTGCGACAAGTTGCGACACTTTCCCCCGCCGCCTGACACATCGCAACGACAGCCCCGGTGCATTACCCTGTTCAGGACGCGGATCGACTGCGTCGTTCGTGAACAAGGAAATTTTAGGGCCATGAAGATGCTCTTTCTCGCCGCCGCGCTTGCCGGCACCACGCTGGCCGGTGCCGCCATCGCCGGACAGACCGCCCCCGCCCCCGCCGCGCCGAAACCCGGCCGCATGCTGCAGGCCGACGTCAATGGCGACGGCACGATCACTCGCGCCGAATTCCTTGCCCAGGCCGGCGCGCGCTTCGACGCGCGGGACACCAACAAGGACGGCACGATCTCCGGCGACGAACTCGTCGGCCGCAACGGCCAGACGCGCCCCAATGCCAGGCCGATGACGCGCACTTCGGCGATGGAGCGCGCCGCCGCGATGTTCGACCGGCTCGACACCAACAAGGACGGCAAGCTCGATTCCGCAGAGCGTCAGGCGATGATGGAGCGCGTGGGTAACATGCGGCGCGGCGGCGGTGGCGAAGGCGCACCCGGCATGGCCCCCCCGCCCCCGCCGCCCGGCGCGGACGGCCCGCACGCCATGAACGGCGGCCGCCACGGCAAGATGCTCGCCAGGCTCGACGCGAACAAGGACGGCAGGATCAGCCGCGACGAGATGCGCGCACAGGCCGACGCCCGCTTCGCCCGGCTGGACACCAACAAGGACGGCTTCGTCGACCAGACCGAACTCGCCGCCGCCCGCGCGCGCCACAAGATGCACGCCCCCGGCGCCATGCCCCCGCCCCCGCCGGCCGGGTAATCGGGCCGCTTCCTCACCCACCCCGTCACCCCGGAACAGGTCCGGGGTGACGGAGAGTTTGGAGTGACGCGCTCTACCGGTATCGAATGCCGCTCGGCTCCCGGCGAATGGCTGCCTCGCCAAACGCCTCGCACCGCCCGGCACCTTCCCCCAAGCCTTCTTCCCTACAGGGAGTATCATGCTAAGCCCGGACCCGATGGGAGATCTGCCACATCTGCTGCTGGTCGATGACGAGCGCTCGATCCGCGAGCCGCTCGCGCAATATCTGACCAAGCAGGGCTTCCGCGTGACCCAGGCCGGCGACGCCGAGACGGCGCGCACGCGGCTCGCCGCCTATGCGATCGATCTCGTCGTGCTCGACATCATGATGCCGGGCGAGGACGGGCTGAGCCTGACCCGCCACATCCGCGAGAATGGCGAGATCCCCGTCATCCTGCTCACCGCGCGCAGCGAGGAGACCGACCGCATCGTCGGCCTCGAAATGGGCGCCGACGATTATGTCGTGAAGCCCTTTTCGCCGCGCGAACTCTCCGCCCGCATCAAGGTCATCCTGCGCCGCGCCGCCGCCGGCGGCACGCGCCAGCATGCGCCGGACAGCGGATCCTTCGCCTTCGCCAGCTGGGTGCTGAAATCGGGCGAGCGCGCGCTGGTCGATCGCGAGGGCGTCTCCGTCCCGCTCTCGACCGGCGAATACAATCTCCTCCACGCGCTCGTCATCCGCCCGCGCCAGGTGTTGACCCGCGATCAGCTGCTCGATCTGACGCAGGGCCGCGAGGCCGCCGCCTTCGATCGCGCGATCGACAATCAGGTCAGCCGCCTGCGCCGCAAGATCGAGGCCGATCCGAAGAATCCGGACCTCATCAAGACGGTGTGGGGCGGCGGCTACACGCTGGCCGCCGAAGTGACGCGGTTATGATCGTGTCACGCCTGTGAAGCATCTCCGCTTATGGCCGCGCAGCCTTGCCGGCCAGATGGCGCTGATCATCGCCATCGCGCTGTTCCTCGCCCAGGCGATCAACTTCACCCTGTTGCTGCAGGAGCGGAAGAACTTCCGCTACGAACAGGCCACCGGCCCCGCCGTCGCCCGGATCGTCGATGCGGTCGAGCGCGCCAACAATGGCGGCTTCTCCGAGCGGCGCGGCGGGCGCGTCCGGGCCATGGCCGCCTCTCCGATCAAGCCCGGTGCCGAGCGTCGCGCCGAGATCGAACAGGGCGTGCACGAGGCGCTGGCCGAGGCCGGGCTGAAGGTCGGCCGGGTCGAGACCGGCGTGCGCGATGTCCGCGCCGACAGCCCGCGCCTGAAGGGCATCAATCCCCGCCTGGCCCAGCGCATGGTCCGGCGCGGCGGCGAACTGGTCATCGCGGTCGAACAGGCCGGCGGCACGTGGCTCGTCCTCACCTCGCCCTGGCCCCGCGCCGACATGGCGATGATCTGGCGCACGATCGCGCAGACGCTGATCCTCTACGGCATCGTCCTGCTGCCGGTATTGTGGATCGGCCGCCGCATCTCGCGCCCCTTGCGCAGCCTCGCGCTCGCCGCGCGCAACTTCACCCCCGGCGAGGTCGACACCCCGATCGCGGAAGGGGGGCCGCAGGATCTGCGCGACGTGGTCAGCGCCTTCAACGCGCTGCGCCTGCGCGTCACCGCGATGCTGGACGAGAAGGACCGCATGCTCGGCGCGATCGGCCACGATCTGCGCACCCCGCTCGCCGCTTTGCGGGTCCGCATCGAATCGGTCGAGGACGATGCCGATCGCACCAAGATGGCCGATACGATCATGGAGATGGATCGCACGCTGGACGATATCCTCAGCCTCGCCCGCCTAGGTCGCCCGAGCGAACCGCTGACCGAGGTCGATCTCGCCGCGCTGGTCGATGCCGTGGTCGAGGATTTCCGCGATCTCGGCGCGGACGTGTCGTTCGACGAGGAGACGCCCCGCCTGCGCATGCGCCTCCGCCCCTCGCTGATGCGCCGCGCGGTGCGCAACCTGATCGAGAATGCGGTGAAATACGGCACCACCGCGGAGGTCAGCATCGCCGCGACACCGGACAGGGTCGAGATCGTCGTCGCCGATTCCGGCCCCGGCATCCCGGCCGATCGGCTGGGCGACGTGTTCGATCCCTTCACGCGCCTCGAAACCTCCCGCAACCGCGACACCGGCGGCATCGGTCTCGGCCTGGCCCTGGCGCGCGCGATCGTCGGCGATGCCGGCGGTCAGATCGTGCTGGCAAACCGCCCCGAAGGCGGCCTCAACGCGATCATCGCGCTTCCGCGCTGACTGGCCTCTCGATCGAAAAGTTGGTGCGGGCGGTCGGAATCGAACCGACACTCCTTTCGGAACCGGATTTTGAGTCCGGCGCGTCTACCAGTTCCACCACGCCCGCATCGGCCAGGACGGATCGAGCGTTGCCGCTCCCGTAATCGCGAGCGGCGCAGATGGCATAACTGGTCCCGCCCCGTCCACCCCCTTTCGCTGGACTTGCCCGCCAGGCTTTCTCCGGGGATGGTCCGGCGATGCACGACGCCGACTTCCCCATTCCCGTTTCCGACATCGCGCATGTCCGCGCCCTGCTGATCGCGGCCGCGCGGGAGCGGCGGGCGATCAGCTATTCCGAAATCCTCCTCGCGCTCGGCCACCGTTTCACCCGGCCGAAGATGCGCGCGATGTGCAAGACGCTCGACGCGATCGACGCCCGCGCCGCGGCGGACGGCGAGCCCGAACTGGCGGTGCTGGTGGTGCGCGAGTCGGATCGTCTGCCGGGGCAAGGCTGGTGGGTCGGTCTCGCGCAATCGCCTCATGATTATGCCGGCCCGTGGGATGGCCCCGAGGCGCTGGCCTTCGTCCGCCGCCTTCACGGCGTCGCCTTCGAATATTGGGCCAAGCATTCCTTTTGAGCGCAGGAATCGGAAAGCATCGCCGCCCATCCTGCCCTATCCAAAGGATACAGGAAGGACGCGAACCATGACCTACGCCTACAAGACGATGCCCTCCCCGGTCGGACACTTGAAGCTGGTCGCCAGCGCGAGCGGCCTCGTCGCGATCCTGTGGGAGAACGACGCCCCCGACCGCGTCCGCCTCGGCGCGATGCTCGAAGACCCGGCCGACCCCATCCTTGCCGAAACCGAACGCCAGCTCGCCGCCTATTTCGCCGGCACGCTCACCGAATTCACCGTGCCGCTCGATTTCCGGGGCACCGATTTCCAGAAAAGCGTCTGGGCGGCATTGCTCGCCATCCCGTTCGGCGAAACCCGCAGCTATGGCGATATCGCGCGCGCGATCGGCCGCCCCACCGCCTCTCGCGCGGTCGGTGCCGCGAACGGCCGGAACCCGATCTCGATCATCGCCCCCTGCCACCGCGTGATCGGCACCAACGGCAGCCTTACGGGCTTCGCCGGCGGGCTGGAGGCGAAGCGGCTGTTGATCGAATTGGAGTGTGGACATCACCCCCAATCCCGTCTGTGCTGAGCCTGTCGAAGCACTGCCCTTTTTCTCAACGGCAGAAAGAAGGACAGTCCTTCGACAAGCTCAGGACAGACGGCAATTTTGGCACGCGCCCCCCTAACTCCGCGGGACCTGCCGCCGATAACTCAACGCCTCCGCCACATGCACCCGCCCCACCGTCTCACTCCCGCCAAGGTCCGCGATCGTCCGCGCCACCCGCAGGATCCGCGTATAACCGCGCGCGGACAGCCGCATCGCCTCGCTGGCCTGCGCCAGCAGCTTGCGGCCCGCTTCGTCCGGCGTCGCCACCGCCTCCAGCAGCACGCCGTCGATCTCGGCATTGGTCCGCACCGGATGCTCGCCGTAGCGCGCCGCCTGCACCCCGCGCGCCACCGCCACCCGTGCCCTGACCTCGGCCGACCCCTCGGCCGGCGGCGGCAGTACCAGATCGGCCGCGCTCACCGCCTGCACGTCGACATGCAGGTCGATCCGGTCGAGCAACGGCCCCGACACCTTCGCCTGATAATCCGCCGCGCATTTCGGCGCGCGCGAACAGGCCAGGGCCGCATCGCCCAGATGCCCGCAGCGGCACGGGTTCATCGCCGCGACCAGCTGCACGCGGGCCGGGAACGTCACATGCGCATTGGCCCGCGCCACGCTCACGGTGCCCGTCTCCAGCGGCTGCCGCAGCGAATCGAGCACCGCGCGCTGGAATTCGGGCAGTTCGTCGAGGAACAGCACGCCCAGATGCGCGAGGCTCACCTCGCCCGGCTTCACCTTCAGTCCGCCGCCGACCAGTGCCGCCATCGATGCCGAATGATGCGGGCTGCGATACGGTCGCGTCCGCGTCAGCCGACCGTTCTGCAACGTCCCCGCCACGCTCGCCACCATCGACACTTCCAGCGCGTCGGCGGCGTCCAGCGGCGGCAAGATTCCAGGCAAACACGCCGCCATCAGCGATTTGCCCGCGCCCGGCGGCCCGACCATCAGCAGGTTGTGTCAAGCTACACCTCATGGTAGCTAATTGCGTATGGATACCATCATCTACGTGCGCTGGTCCAGTGCTGAGCAGTCCAAGGGGGATTCTAAGGAGCGTCAGCTCGGGCTGTGCTACGATCACGCGAAGCGCAACGGCTGGAACGTCATCCGTCCCCCCGTCATAGAAGAGGGCCAGTCTGCGTTCACAGGCGTGCACCTACGCCTCGGTGAATTGGGGAAACTTCAGCGGGAGTTCGAGGAGGACAAATACCCCAATGGCGTAATCCTGCTCGTCGAGCGGCTCGATCGCCTTTCCCGCGAGGCTCCGGGCCAGTTCTTCCTCTGGCTCAGTGCTATGACGCAGAAGGGTGTCACGATCGCCACTGTCGATGGCAATCGGACCTATCGCGGCAACCTCGACATGGCGACAATCATCGAGGTCGTCGTCAAGGCCTCGCTCGCGAACGACGAGTCGGTCGCCAAAAGTGGCCGTATTGCATCGGCATGGGCGAATAAGAGGGCACGCCTTGCCGCAGGCGACACGCAGGTGATGACGGCGCGAATTCCGGGGTGGCTGACTATAACCGAGGAACGGACCTTCGCTGTCGATCCTGGTCGAGCCGCTACCATTAAGCGCATTTTTGAAGAGACCGTTCAGGGAGCCGGAAAGCATACAATTGCCCGTCGACTCAACGCCGATGAAGTTCCTACATTCGGCAGGTCGTCCGCATGGCACGCTTCTTATATTCAGAAGATCCTGAACAGCCCCGCCGTTCTCGGAGAGTTTCAGCCCGGAGTTAAGCCAAGAGGAGCTGCACGCACGATCGTAGATCAGCCTGTGGCTGATTACTATCCAGCAGTAATCGACGCTGACTTGTATTCAAGAGCGCGAGTAAGCATGCAGGCTAGATCGCGCAAGACTCTCGGAAAGGGCCGCCGCGTCGCGAATCTATTCTCCGGCTTGGGGCGCTGCGACACTTGTGGTGGTAAGATGACAATGCGTAGTAAAGGTGCCAAGACGCGGGCCGATGGAAGGATCGTCCATGAGGATTACCTCGTATGCGATAACATGCAACGCGGAGTCATTCGCGACACCGGCGATAAGTGCCATAACAATGTCCGCTTCAATTACGGAGTCGTAGAAGATGCTGTTCTTGACGCAATTCTGTCTGATGCGTTGGACGATACTCATTTCGCGGAAGGATCGCTTTCGCATCAGTTGTCGATTGAACATGCACAGCTGAGTATGGATCTCGATCGGCTGCGCAGAAAAGCTAAATCAACACTCGATCTTCTTGGAGACGACAAAGGGGACCAGGACGTCAAGGAGGCATATCGTCAAGCGAAGGTTGGGCAAGATAATTTGAAGATACAGATTGCTGAGGTTTATGATCGACTACTATTAGCACGGGGCCACGTTTCTCCCGAGGAGCATGCAACTAGAATTGCATCCGTTCGCGCTGACATGCATAGTGCAGACGAAGATACTAGACATCGTGCTCGAACCACTGTTCGGCTAGCCATCAATGAGCTAGTTTCTGAGCTTAGCTTTCATCGAAAAGGACGGAGAGTTGGCGTTAAGTTGCTCAGCGGCTCACGCAACATCACAATTAGCGGAGAAGACGGTCGTATCACTTTCGACATCGCGCCCTCTAAAGTCAGCGCTGCCACCAGCGATCTTTCCGATCGTCAGGAACGTGCACGTGATCGGGTGCTTGAGTCGAACCGGTCTAGGCGCCGACAGATTTAACCACCCACGGACACTCTCGGAGTATCCCCCTCCCTCCTCAACGATCCGAAGCGTGCATACAACGTCGGCAGCACGAACAAGGTGAGTAGCGTCGCGGAGATCAGCCCTCCGATCACCACGGTGGCCAGCGGCTTCTGCACCTCGGCACCCGCGCCGTGACCCAAGGCCATCGGCACGAAGCCGAGGCTTGCTACAAGCGCCGTCATCACGACGGGCCGGAATCGGAGGAGCGCACCCTCGCGCGCCGCCTCGGCTCTGACCCGTCCCTGTCGAACGAGTTCCTGGATCGAGCTCAGCATGACGAGGCCGTTGAGCACGGCGACACCGGACAGGGCGATGAACCCGACGGCCGCGGAGATGGAGAACGGCAGGCCGCGGAGCAGCAGCGCCAGGATGCCGCCGACCAGTGCCAGCGGCACGCCGGTGAACACGAGCGCCGCGTCGCGGACGCTGCCTAGTGCGCCGTAGAGCAGCAGCATGATGGCGGCGAAGCAGATCGGGACGACGATGGCGAGCCGTGCGCGCGCCGAGGCGAGGTTCTCGAACTGCCCACCCCATTCGAGATAGGTCCCGGCTGGAAGCTGCACCTGCGCAGCGATGCCGGCTTGCGCGTCCTCGACGACGCCGGCCACGTCGCGGCCGCGGACGTTCGCCTGCACCACGACGCGGCGCTTGCCGTTCTCGCGGCTGATCTGGTTGGGTCCGTCACCGATGCCGATCTCCGCAACGCTGGCGAGCGGCACAAACGAGCCGCCGGCCGTCGGAACGGGAATTTGACCGAGCGCCTGAAGGTTGGAGCGCGATGTCTCGGCGAGACGGATCACGACGGGGAACCGACGGTCGCCCTCGAAGATCATGCCGGCCTCCCGGCCGCCGACGGTGGCCGCGACGACGTCCTGCACATCGCCTGCCGTGACGCCGACGCGGGCCATAGCGTCCCGGTTCGGTCGTATGTCGAGCAAGGGCAATCCCTCGGTCTGCTCGACGCGCACATCGGCGGCTCCGCGGACCTTACGCAGGACGTCGGCGATCCTGTTGGCTGTGGCGTTCATCTGCCCGAAGTCATCGCCGAACACCTTGATCGCCAGGTCGCCACGCACGCCCGCGATCAGCTCGTTGAACCGCATCTGGATGGGCTGTGTGATCTCGTAGCTGTTGCCGGGAATGGTCGAGACCCGCTCCTCGATCCGCTCGACCAGCTCCTCCTTCGGGAGGCCCGGCTCCGGCCACTCGCTGCGGGGCTTCAGGATCACGAAGGTGTCCGTGGCGTTCGGCGGCATCGGATCGGAGGCGATCTCGGACGTGCCCGTGCGCGAGAACGCGTAGCGGACCTCGGGCTCCCGCGAGATCGTCTTCTCGACCGCGAACTGCATGCGCTGGCTCTGCTCGACCGACGTGCCGGGTGGGCGCCAGGCCTGGACGAGGATGTTGCCCTCGTCGAGCTGCGGCAGAAACTCCTGTCCGAGGGTGGTGAACGCGAGCGCCGCGGCGGCGACGCCGAGAACCGCGCCGCCCATAGTCAGCGTTGGTCGGCGCATGGCGGCGGCGAGACCGGGTTCATAGCGGCGCCGCAGCCAGTGGACGATCCGGCTCTCCTTCTCCTCCACCCGGCCGCTGAGCCAGGCGGCGATCGCCGCGGGCACGAACGTGACGGAGAGGATGAAGGCGAACACCAGCGCGATGATGACGGTCAGCGCCATCGGCTCGAACATCTTGCCCTCGACGCCGGTGAAGGTGAGCAGGGGCGCGTAGACGAGTATGATGATCGCCTGGCCATAGACCGATGGCCGGATCATCTCGCGCGCCGACGCCGCGACGATGTCGAGCCGCTCGCGCAGGGCGAGTCGGTCGCCCGTTTCGTGCTGGCGGTCGCCAAGTCGCCGAAGCGCGTTCTCGACGATGATGACGGCGCCGTCGACGATGAGGCCGAAGTCGAGCGCGCCGAGGCTCATCAGGTTAGCCGACACGCCCGCGCGCAGCATGCCGGTGGCGGTCAGCAGCATCGTGATGGGGATGACGAGCGCGGCGATCAGCGCCGCCCTGAAGTTGCCGAGCAAGAGGAACAGGACAACGATCACCAGCACCGCGCCCTCCGCAAGGTTGCGGGCGACGGTGGAGATCGTCGAGTTGACCAGGTCGGTGCGGTCGAGGACCGGTTTGACCACGATGTCGGTGGGCAGCGACTTGCCGATCTCGCCGAGCCGCTCGCGGACCGCGGTCGCGACGGTCCGGCTGTTCTCGCGGATACGCATCACCGCCGTGCCGACCACCACCTCGTGGCCGTTCTCCGACGCCGAGCCCGTCCGGATGCCCTGACCCGCCTGCACCGTCGCGACCTGGCTGAGCAGGATGGGGACGCCTTCCCGGGTCGCCACAACGTTGCGCGCCAGCTCGTCGGCGGTGCGCACGCGCGCGTCCGATCGCACGAACAGCCCGGCGCCGTTGCGGTCGACCGTGCCCGCGCCGATGCTGGTGTTGCTGCGCTCCAGCGCTCGGGCAAGGTCGTCGATCGTCAGCCTGAGCGCAGCGAGCCGCTGGAGATCGGGGACGACGAGGAACTGACGATCGAAGCCGCCGAGCGAGTCGACGCCGGCCACGCCATCGGTGCCGCGCAGCTGTGGCGCCACGATCCACTCCTGAACGGTATGGAGGTAGGTCGCCTTGTCACGCTCGGAGACGAGGTGCTCGCCTTCCGGGGTTATGTAGCTTCCGTCCCTTTGGACGCCGGGGTCGCCGTCTCGGTGCCGGACGCGGTCAAGCTCGCGGTATTCCACCGTCCACATGAAGATGTCGCCGAGCCCCGTGGCGATCGGACCCATCTCGGGCATCACGCCCTGCGGCAGCCGGCTCTGGGCCGCGTTGATCCGTTCGCTGACCTGCTGGCGGGCGAAGTAGATGTCGGTGGAGTCGGAGAACACCGCGGTGATCTGCGCGAAGCCGTTTCGGTTCAGCGAGCGGGTGAATTCCAGACCGGGGATGCCCTTCAACGCCGTCTCGATCGTGAAGGACACCTGGCGCTCGATCTGGTCGGGTGACAGCGATGGCGCCATCACGTTGACCTGGACCTGGTTGTTAGTGATGTCCGGGACGGCGTCGATCGGCAGGCGCTGAAGCGCGAACACGTCCGCGAGGGCGGCGACCGCGGTGAACAGGAGGACGAGCCAACGGCGCTCGACCGAGAAGGTGACGAGGCGGCTGAGCATCAGTCCATGTCCATTTCGCCGCCCTTGCCGAGTTCGGCCTTGAGCGTGAACGAGTTCGTCGTCGCGATCCGCTCCTTGCCGGTCAGCCCGGAGGTGACCACGATCCTGTCCCCATTCGGGCGGCCGGTCGCGACCGGCACGGCGCGGAAGCCGGTAGGCGTGCGCACGAAGACGACGGTCCTGTTCTCGACCGACTGGATGGCGGTGGACGGCACCGAGATGCCGCCGCCCCCGGTCGACGGCAGGATCACCGCGGCGGTCACGGGCTCGCCGACACGCCAAGTCGATCCGGCATTGTCGAGCCCGACGATGACCTGCACCAGCCGGGTGGTCTCGTCGAGGATCGGCGAGACGAAGGTGACGCGCCCTTCCTGCCGTCGTCCTGCGGCAGTTACCTCTACGCGGGTTCCTGGTCGCACCCGGCCCGCGTCCGCTGGCGACAGCGAGGCGGTGACGGTCACCTTGGCCAGGTTCGCCACCCGGAACAGCTCCGCGTTCGCGTCGACGGCCTGGCCGAGCACCGCAGGGCGCGCGATCACCTTGCCCGCGATGGGCGAGCGCATGGCGATCCGGTTGGGCGCGCCCCCGCCGCCGCCGGTCGCACCGAGCTGCTGCCGCGCGAGCCGCAGCGCGATGCCGGCCTCCGTTGCCGCGGTGCGCGCGGCGATCAGGTCCTGCTCGGGTGACACGCGCTCCGCGAACAGCCGCTGCTCCCGCCGCAGGTTCGACTGGGCAAGGGCGGCACGCGCGCCGGCTGCCTCGAGTTCGGCCTTCAGCGAGGCGGCCTCACGGCTCTCGATGACGGCAAGGGCGTCACCGCGCGCTACGGACTGTCCGAGGTTGCGGGTGAGCGAGACGATCCGGCCGCCCAGCGTAGCGGACACGACCTGCACACCCTGCGGATCGCCCTGGATGATGCCCGGGGCTTCGATCGTGCCGGACGCGCCGCCAACCGTCGGCGCCGCGACCTCGATGCCGGCATCCGCGATCTGGCGCGCGGTCAGAGTGACGGCGTCCTTGTCGGCGCGTTCCCCCGCCTCGCCCTTTTCCGTTCCCTCCATGCCGGCCATCTCGCCGGTCTCGTTCTCGGTCGTCCCACCACCGCACGCGGCAAGCGCGACCGGCAAGAGCATTGCCAGCAAAGACCGGCTGATCATCGTCGTCATCGTGGAAGCTCCGCGTCGGTGGGCGCCGGGGCGGTCAACCGTTCCAGCCGGGCCTGTGCGTCATGGTAGGCTGCGAGTGCGTCTATCGCGGCGGAACGTGTCTCGGCGAGGGTCCGCTCGGCCTCCAGCAGGTCGAGCTGGCCGAACTTGCCTTCGCGGTAGCCGATCCGCGCGATACGCGCTGCCTCCTGCGCCGCCGCCAGCGTCGGCCCGGTGGCGTTGCGCGCCGTGGTGGCGCCGTTCGCCGCGTCCACCTGTGCTGAGGCGATCCCCTGCTCGGCGTCCAGCACTGCGGCGCGGCGCTGGGCGTCGGCCTGCTGCCGCTGGGCCGAGGCGAGGTCGACCCCTGCGCGCCCGTTGTTGAACAGAGGCAGCGGAACCGACACGCTGAACACGCCCGCGATGTCGTTGCTGGCCTCCAGGCGACGCGCGGCGGCGCTGACGGTGACGTCGGGAATTCGCTGGCTGCGCGCGAGTCGTACCTGCGCGGTCGCGGTGGTCAGGTCGGCCCGGGCGGCCGCCACGGCGAGCGTGTCCCCCGTCGCGACGGGGAGTGCTGGGCCGGTCGCGGCCACGCGCGCGAACCACGCTCCGTCAAGCGTTCCCATGGCGCGCCCTGTGAGCCTGGCAAGGTTGTCGAGCGCCACCTGGGCGGAGCGCTCGGTCCGTTCGGCGGCTCCCTCGGCGTTGAGTCGGGCCACGTCGGCGCGCTGCTCCTCCAGCGGTGAAGCGCGCCCTGCGGCGACGCGGACACGAGCGGCCCGCAGGACCTCGGCGGCTATGCCCACCTGCTCGCGCGCGTTCTCCGCCCTGCGCCGGGCGGCGACCGCGTCGTTGTAGGCCTGCGTCACCCGCAACCGCAGGTCCGCCCGCGCGATTGCCGCCCCCAACGTCGCCCTGTCGAGCTGAGCGCTGGCAACGGCAACCCGTGCCGAGCGCTTGCCGCCGAGTTCGAGCGGAAGGGACAACCCCACGGTTGTCTCCGACGAGCGCAGGCCGCTGTAGGCGCCGGTGCCCGCGACGTTCTCAGCCATCGCGTCGATCGAGGGGTTCGGACGCAGCCCTGCCACACTCCGCTGCGCCTCGGCCGCGCGGATGCCGGACTGCGATGCCTCGATCGATGGGTTGGTCGCGCCTGCCGCGGCGAGTGCGTCGTCGAGCGACATGACCGGGCCGGGGTAGGTCTGCCCGATTGCCGGGCTCGCGGCGATTGCCAGCCCGATTGCGAAGGCTAGATGGCGGGCGATCATCATGCGCGAGCCCTTCTGTGTGCGGTGTCACCCCGCATCTCGGCGGACGCGCCGCTGATGATCTCCCACGCCGAATGCAGGAAGATCAGCGCGATGACGCCCGCGACGGCGAGGTCGGGCCATGCGCTGCCTGTCCATGCGACCATTCCCGCCGCCGCGATGACGGCGACGTTCGCCAGCGCGTCGTTCCTGCTGAACAGCCAGATCGCGCGGACGTTTGCGTCGCCATCGCGGAAGCGCGCCAGCATCAGCGCGGCCGCGACGTTGACTGCCAAGGCGGCGATCCCGATCCCGCCCATCAGGTCGGCCTCGGGCGCGAGCGCGTTTATCGCGCGCCACGCGGCGAACGCCAGGACGCCGATGCCGAGCAGCGCGAGGAACGCGCCTTGCGCCAGCGCCACCTGGGACCGTGCCCGTGCCGTCCAGCCGAGGGCCAGCAGACCGAGGAGCGAGATCGTGCCGTCACCGACGAAATCGAGCGCATCGGCCTTTAGCGCCTGACTGTCGGCGAGGAAACCGCCGACGATCTCGAGCGCGCCGAATCCGAGGTTGAGGACGATGACGCTGAGGAGCGCGCGCCGATACGCGGGGTCGCGCGTCGCACGACTCGTATCGCCGGTGCAGCCGCACGATGTGGTTTCGCTTGTGGTCATCGCGGCCCCTTACGATCTACAGCAACTGTAGGATCAAGCATTATCTGAGGGATGCAGGATGTTGATGATCGGCGACTTGGCCAAGCTGACAGGGACCAAGGTCAACACCGTCCGGTTCTACGAGGCGGGCGGGCTGCTGCCGCTTGCCGAACGAACCGCGTCAGGACGCCGGATATACGGTCAGGCCGACGTGCAGCGGCTGCGGTTCATCCGCCGCACTCGACATCTCGGGTTCTCCTTGGACGAGGTCAGGACCTTGCTCGATCTCGCGGGCCAGCATGATCGAGACTGCGGCACGGTGGACGAGATCGCCAATCTTCACCTGGAGGAAATCGACAGGAAGATCGCCGACCTGACCGCGCTCAGGCGCGAGCTGTCGGGAGTGATAGCGAGCTGCACGGGCGGCAAGATGGCCGAGTGCCGCATCCTGGAGGCGTTCTCACCAACAGCCAATTGCGAACCGACCTGATTCATGAAGAGCTAGACGCCGATCGTTGTGATTCAGTGTCGTGCGCCAGATATTTTTTGACAGGATCGCTGGGCCTTAGCGGCACGGCTGCATAGGCTGTCACCGGAAGTCTACGTTCGACGCGCCAACATCACATAAGCTCGCAATACACCAGATATCCGTTATGCTGGATATATGAATAACGATTCGGCCATCGCCGCCCTCGGGGCGCTCGCGCAGGGCACCCGCCTCGACGTGTTCCGCCTGCTGGTCCGGCACGAGCCAGACGGCATGGCGGCGGGTGAGATCGCCCGCCAGCTCGACGTGCCGCAGAACACCATGTCCGCGCATCTCGGCATCCTCGCGCGCGCCGGCATCGTTCGATCCGAGCGGCACAGCCGGTCCATCATCTACCGCGCCGACCTCGACGGCCTGCGGGCGCTGACGCTGTTCCTGGTCAAGGACTGCTGCGCCGGCTCGCCCGAGCTGTGCGCGCCGCTCCTCGCCGAAATCACCCCCTGCTGCTGAAAGGACGCTCCATGGCCGTCGACGTCGTGATCTACCACAACCCCGCCTGCGGCACCTCGCGCAACACGCTGGCGATGATCCGCAACGCCGGCATCGAGCCGCACGTCGTGGAGTATCTGAAGACCCCGCCGTCCCGCGCCCTCCTGGTCGAGCTGATCGATCGCGCCGGCATCACGCCCCGGGATCTGCTGCGCGAGAAGGGCACGCCCTACGCCGAGTTCGGTCTCGCCGACGTCTCGCTGACCGACGACGCCCTGCTCGACGCCATGATCGCGCACCCGGTCCTCATCAACCGCCCGCTGGTCGTCTCGCCGCTCGGCGTGAGGCTCTGCCGCCCGTCCGAGGCGGTCCTCAATCTGCTGCCAGAGCCGCAGCAGGGCGCGTTCGCCAAGGAGGATGGCGAGCAGGTCGTGGACGTCTCCGGGCAGCGCATCGTCTGATGCTTCTCGCCCTCGCCATCTTCGTCGTCACGATCGCGCTCGTCATCTGGCAGCCCCGAGGCCTCGGCATCGGATGGAGCGCGTTGGGCGGCGCAGCCGTGGCGCTGCTCGTCGGAGTGGTCTCGCTCTCCGACGTCCCGGTGGTGTGGGGCATCGTCTGGAACGCGACCGCGACGTTCGTCGCGATCATCATCGTCAGCCTGCTGCTGGACGAAGCCGGGTTCTTCGAATGGGCGGCGTTGCACGTCGCCCGCTGGGGCGGCGGGCACGGTCGACGGCTGTTCGTCCTAATCGTCCTCCTCGGCGCGGCCGTGTCGGCGCTGTTCGCCAACGACGGCGCGGCGCTGATCCTGACGCCGATCGTCATCGCGATGCTGCGGGCGCTCGGCTACCGCGACAAGGCGACGCTGGCGTTCGTCATGGCGGCGGGCTTCGTGGCCGACACGGCCAGCCTGCCCCTGATCGTCTCCAACCTGGTCAACATCGTGTCGGCCGACTTCTTCCGCATCGGGTTCGCCGACTACGCGTCCGTGATGGTGCCGGTGGATCTCGCGTCGATCGCCGCGACGCTGGTCGTGCTGCTGCTGTTCTTCCGCCGCGATGTGCCGACTAGCTACCACGTTGCGCAACTCCGTGCGCCAGCCGACGCGATCCGCGACCGGGCCACGTTCCGGGCCGGCTGGGTGGTCCTCGCCGCCCTCCTGGCCGGCTTCTTCTTGCTCGAACCTATCGGCGTACCGGTCAGCGCCGTCGCCGCTGCCGGCGCGGTCCTGCTGCTCGTCGTCGCCGCGCGCGGCCAGGTCATCGAGACCCGCAAGGTGCTGCGGGGCGCGCCCTGGCAGGTCGTCATCTTCTCGCTCGGCATGTATCTGGTCGTCTACGGCCTCCGAAACGCCGGCCTGACCGACCACCTCGCCGGTCTCCTCGATCGCACCGCCCAGGGCGGCGTCTGGGGCGCGGCGTTCGGCACCGGCATCATCGCCGCGCTGCTGTCGTCGGTGATGAACAACATGCCGACGGTCTTGGTCGGCGCGCTGTCGATCGACGCGACCCACGCCACGGGCGCGGTCAAGGAAGCCATGATCTACGCCAACGTGATCGGCTGCGACCTCGGCCCCAAGATCACCCCGATCGGCTCGCTCGCTACGCTGCTATGGCTGCACGTCCTAGGACAGAAGGGCATCCGCATCGGCTGGGGCTACTACTTCAGGATCGGCGCGACCCTGACCGTCCCGGTGCTGCTGGTGACGCTCGCCGCGCTCGCGCTGCGGATCAGCGGGCAGTGAGCCGTGGAAACCCCCTGAACATCACCGGAAACCCCACCTGATGCCCCTCCGCACCCTCACCAACCCCGATCATCTGCCCGCGCTCGATCGCCGCTACGCGCTGGATCGCCCCGCCCTTGGCCTGGGCGCGGGCGACCCGCCCCCGCGCATCCTGCTGCTCTACGGATCCCTGCGGGAACGGTCCTACTCCCGGCTGTGCGTCGAGGAGGCGGCGCGCCTGCTGCGCTTCTTCGGCGCGGAGACGCGCATCTTCGACCCCTCGACCCTGCCGCTGCCCGACCAGGTGACCGGCGACGACCATCCGGCCGTAAACGAACTGCGCGAGCTGTCGATGTGGTCGGAGGGGCATGTGTGGTGCAGCCCCGAACGGCATGGCCAGATCACCGGCATCATGAAGCTGCAGGTCGATCACCTGCCGCTGTCAATGGGCGGGATGCGACCGACGCAGGGCCGGACGCTCGCCGTCATGCAGGTGTCAGCCGGATCGCAGTCGTTCAACAGCGTGAACACCCTGCGCGTCCTCGGCCGCTGGATGCGGATGGTGACGATTCCGAACCAGTCGAGCGTCGCCAAGGCGTTCGAGGAGTTTGACGACGCCGGCCGGATGAAGCCGTCGAGCTACTACGACCGCATCGTGGACGTGATGGAGGAGCTGGTCCGCTTCACGGTCCTGCTGCGCCCTCACGCCGCCCAGCTGGTCGACCGGTATTCGGAGCGGAAGGACGCCGGCGTGCCGATCGACGCGGCTATCGATTTATCGAGCATAGCAACAGCTAGACCATAACAAAAACCCGATCTCCCGATCGAACAAGTTGAAAGAGGTGTCACAAACCCCGGTCAGCGGTTCAGAACCCTGTCCGTGGGCTTAGACGAATTGGGATTCGTTCTGGAGCAGCAGGACCAGTTTGCGCGTCAAGGCCTAACAGAATCTAAGCGGGTGGTAGCTGCTGCGCTCGGAACTATGCATCGTCACGTTTTCAGAAGAAGGCTGACCTTCATCGCTTGCCTCTGCTGCGCACGGTTCATCTTGGCCATCCGCGCCCGATAGTAGCCGTGAAAGCCCTCTAGCCGGCGATCGATCTCTCTATCCATGGCTGCAAAGACATCTGGACAATTCGACGTTCGGAATGAGCCGCGCCAGCCCCGAACGGTATTGTCGATCGCGACGAGAGTCTGAGCGTAGCACCTATCTTGTGATTGAAGCGCGCGCCCGCTCCCAGCCTTGTCAATTGAGCGCTGTCCTTCGGCGATGAGCGTTCCGATTTGAGACATCAGTCTTTCGCGTGCGCCAGCGGCTGGCGGAAATGACCCAGGGCAGAGTTCATGTCCAAGAAACGTATGTGGCTCGCCGATCTTACCTTCGAAGGCCTTCGTTGGCGCGCGCACTGGATCATAGATGCTCATCCCATAAGCTGCCAGCATTTCGCCAGCCGAGGTCATTGCCTTACGCACCCCTCGCTCGCTTCGTCCGAGCACGATGAAGTCGTCGATATAGCGAATGCAAGTGATGCCCCGCTCGTTCATACGTGCATCGAATTCCCGGAGCACGATGTTGCCCGCAAGCGCGGAAAGCGGGCAGCCCTGCGCAACACCGTCCGGGCCCGTGGGAAACAGCTTCCTATCAGCAGCACTAAGCCGATCCTCGTTGGCGAGCTCAACGGTGAGAGCTTTCTCGACCAATTCAACAAATTCTATTTCGACTCCGGCGCCCGTCAAGAACTCAAAAACTTTCTGCCGAGGAATTTTTGTGAAAAATGCAGCAATGTCAGATCCAGCACAATACTGATCCCCGGCCTCAACTCGGGCCTGGAAGAGTTTCAATCCTGTATCGACACCTCGCCCGCGAATGCCTCCAACGGAAGTTGGACACGCCAGCACGGCTTGCAGAAGCGGCAAATCATCCGCATCCTGCAAGACATCCAAAAGTGCTCGCTGAACGATCCGGTCTTCTAACGGAGCGACGACTAGCGGGCGCTTGCCCGGCTTTCCCCCGGCCTTGGGGGGCGTGGCACCGTGCGCCTTGGCGAACACGTATCCTGCTTCCAACCTGCTCTGGAGCTTGCGGAGATTTACGACCAAGTCCTCTCCGAACTCACGCGCACGGCGCTTCGTCGCTTCCTGCCGCGAAGTTTCCGCGTTTCGACGGATCGCGTGCCAAGCCCCCATGAGCACAGCCATGGAGCGCGCACGCTTGCACAACCCCTTCGGGCGCCGCCTTCTAGCTGCGGGGCCTGCCGACAAAGTCTTCCCCCGGCCAGTGGCGTCCTTCCATCGCCGCCCCGACGATCAACGTCGCCGATGCGTCGACATGCACCGCAAGGCTCATCGCCCGGCGATGGTCCCCGCCTCTCGGACCTAATAAGGGACAGCGACAAAGCGGCAACCCAGCAGCGAACAAAGCTCGCCGCGAGCGCCGTAGTAACTCCGCGTCCACGCATACTATCTCCCCCCATCAGCTTAGCAGCTTTTTGGGCGCGTCAAGCACTTGCATGGCTCGCCGCCCAGACCGACACTTATGTTCGGAGACTGATCGGCAGGCCGCCGTGAGCGGAACACCAGTCTCGCACATGCTAGCCGGGGCGTGCGGGCGTCCTTCCATCGCCGCCCCGACGATCAACGTCGCCGATGCGTCGACATGCACCGCAAGGCTCATCGCCCGGCGATGGTCCCCGCCTCTCGGACCTGGCGAGAATAAGGGACAAGTCAGCATCCGCTCCGTAGCTCATTCGCAAGTGGAAGGAAAGGAGAACAGAGCGAAGGCCCGATGGCGTTTCGCTAAAGGCCTATAGCGATGCCCACAGTCCGTGCAGATAGCGGCGACGCGACCGACGCTCCCTGGCGCTTCAGCATCTCGTCGATCGCGCCGACCTTGGCGCTGCTGCGTCCTTCGATGGCACTGGCGAGGCGGTCGCGGTCGTCGGTGTAGATGATCGCAGACGCTTTGGCTCGGGAGACGGCGACGTAGGCGATGTTGGCGTCGACGTTGCTGCGAAAAGATTCGAGGTGAGCCATGACGCGCTCACAGGTCGCCCCTTGCGCGCTGTGGATGGTGCGGACCCAGCCTGGGCGGATGTGACGGTCGGCGACGTTGGCCATGTCGAGGGCCTGCCGATTGCCGTTCTTGGAGCGGACGACGAGGATGCCTTCGTCGGGGTCGATCGCAACCACCTCGGCAGTGCGTCCGTTGAGCCGCTTGGCCTCGTAGTTGTTGCGGGTGAACTGGATGCGGTCGCCGGTGCGGAACTGCTGTTCGACTTCCGTGAAGGCATCGGCATTGGCGGCGCTGCCATCGCCGGGGGACCAGGTGAGCGCCTGACCTTCGGGGTCGAGCAGGCGGACGGTGCCGCCCTCGGCGTCGACAGACCCGACGCGGTAGCCGGTGTTGCGACGTGGCGCGCCGTCTTCCCCGCCCTTGCGGAAAATGACGACGGTGCCGGGGCGGTAGCTGGCGGCGCGGGTGCGGGCGGCGTCGGTGAGCCCGACCGATTCGAGTACAGTGACGGCCATCGCGCGCTCGCCCAGCGTGCCGTCGCGAACCAGTTCGGCGCGAATGGCGTCGGTGAGCGCCTGGCGACCCTCGCGGGTCGGGTCGAGGACGAGCGTGCGGGCGCGGTCCTTCGGCGACAGGCGCGCGAAGTCGCGGGCGAGCCGCGCACGCCGCACGTCGTGGTCGGCGTGCTGGATGACCTCGCCACCCCCGTCGTCGAGGGCGGCGAACGCGGCCTCGGCATTGCCGGCGAGCAGCGCCTCGACCGCACGCTTTGTGTCGGGGTTGGACTGGCGGACGATCTCGGCGAGCTTGGGCGTCTCCATGCCGGCGTCCTGAAGCTGGCCGAATGCACGGCCGGCCGCGACGCTACCCAATTGCTTCACGTCACCGACCAACACGACGCGTGCGCCCTCGGTATGGGCCTGGGCGAGCAGCGCCTCGCCGTCGCGGGCGCTGAGCATGGACGCTTCGTCGACGATCCAGATTTCGGGCTTCCTGTCGCCGCACGGCGTGGCGGGACTGGCGGTGAGCATCTTGGCGACGGTCATCGGCTCGCCCCCGATCGCGCGCGCCAGTTCGTCCGCAGCCGTGGCCGTGGGTGCGAGCGCGCGGACGGTGTAGCCGCGTGCCTTGGCGGCATCGGCATGGACGCGCAGGACCGTAGTGGTCTTGGCGGTGCCGGCGCTGCCCAGGATGCCGACGACGCTGTTTGGAGAGACAAGCAGCGCCTTGGTGGCGGTGCGCTGCCCGTCGGTCCATGTGTGGCCCATCTTCTCCGACACGGCCTCAGCCTTAGCGACGATGATGGCGGCGTCGAAATGGTCGGCGAGCGGATCGAGCGTGCCCCGACCGGCGCGTTCCAGACCCAGCATCCGCTCTTCGGTCGCGATGGCCTCGCGGGTGGTATAGCCGACGACGCCGCGCGCCATGCCGGGGGCGGCGCGGATGACGAGGTCCTGGGCGCGCTCGGCGCGGGCGATGGCGGCGACGATGTCGCCGGGGAACACTTGGCCGCGTGCGGCGTCGCCGGCCTCGCGTTCGAGGATGGCGGCTGCGAACACCGCGTCGCGCTCGCCGACATGCGCAGCGGCGAAGGCGACCTCGCGGTCTGCGATGCGCATCCGGGCGCGGGTGCCAGGCATGGCCTGACCCACGCGAGCTTCGGCCTCGGCGACAAGCGTGCGGCGCGCGGCCTCGGTGAAGCCGAGTTCATGGGCGCGGTCGCGCCATGCGCCGGTGAGCTGCTGGTAGTCGACGGCCTCCTTGGGGCTGCGGGTGTCGAGCGCGACGACGGCCTTCTCGGCTGCGGTTGCGCTGGCACGGGTCTGGCCGCGTGCGGCGAGCGCCGCCTCGATCTGGCGGGAGCGGTTGGCGAAGGCGTCGCGCACTTCTGGGGTGATGGCGTCGAGTTCGAACAGCCCGTTCTCTCCCCCGATCGTGACGGTATAGCCCAGCCGCTGCACCTCGGCCGCGAGCTGCTGGTGGTAGATGGCACCGATAGCCTTCTGCAGCTGATAGAGGGGATGGCTTTCGATGCTGCGCCATGTGCCGTCGTCGTCGCAGGTGGCGTTGATGATGACGCAGTGGGTGTGGACCTGCGGGTCGGGCAGGTTCTCGGTCTCGCGGGCGGTAAAATGCGGGAACGCGGCAATGGCGAGATTGCCGGTCGCGACGCGCGGGGTGGTCTTGCCCTCGCGGATGCGGGCGGTGGCGGCGTGCCTCTCGGTATAGTCGAGCGCGACCCCAACGGCGCGGTCATGGGCGTCGAGCAGGCGACGGTCGCCCGCCACCAGTGCCGCGACCGACACGGATTTCGGTGCGGAGCAGGCCAAGTCCCAACCGGGCTTGTGCTCGCGCACGCCGTCGCGAACGGTGCCGAGCACGGTCCCGTTCGGCAGCTTGCCGTGGAGCGAGGCGGCGAAGGCGTCGGGGTCGACCTCGCCACGCAGGCCCAGCTTGGCCGCGCCGCGTCCGTGCCATGCCGAGGGGGCCTTAGCGTCGCCGACATAATATTCGTCGGCCTCGTAATAGCCGAGCGCGTCGTCGGGGTTGGTGAGGTTGATAAGGGTGGCGACCATCAGCGGGGTCCTGCGGTGAGCCAGTCGTCGCCGTCCTCGATGCGGGCCTCGATGTGGGGGCGTGCTGGCGTAGTGTCGCCCGATAGCGGGGCGATGTCGGGCATGGTGACGGGTGCGGGCACCCATGCGGGCGCGATGTCGGGCATGGTGGGGCCTGGGTCGATCGTCACCCTGGCGAGCGGATAGCCCGACAGGCGCAGATAGGCCTGGCCGGTCGCCAGCCCCGTCACCTCGGAGTCGATGATGAGCGAGTTGCGCTCGCGGTGCGTGGCGAACGAGCCGCGCTCGCCCTTGGCGCTGCCTTCGAGCGATTCGGTCGTGCGCTGGTTCTCGACTTCGACGGTGCCGCACAGCTCGACCGCCCATGTCGCGGTCGGATGGTCGCCGACCGACATGATGAACTGGGTCGAGGTCTGGCCGGTGATGATATGGACGCCCTCCTCGCCGTATTTGTCGCGGAGCTGGGCGACGGACTGGAAGGCGATGGTGATGGCCGCGCCGTATTTTCTCCCCTCCGGGAACAAGGTCATCAACGAGGTGATGGGCGGCAGCGAGGGCAGTTCGTCGAGGATAAGCCATGCCCGGCACGGCGCGTTGGTATCGCGCTGGAGGATGGCGGATGCGGCCGCATCCAGCCACGCGGTGACGACGGGAAGGCCGGCGTCGCGGTAGCGGCGCGGTGCCGTGAGGAAGATGAAGGGTCTGTCCCCCTCGTGCTGATCGAGCGCGGCATAGAAGGCGTCGAAGCTGAACGTCTGCGCCGATGTCGGCACGGCCGCGAGCATGGCGACGATGCGGGCGGGCTGGCTGAGCATGAAGGCGACGCTGGAGGACGCCCGTTCGGCTCCCGGCTCGAAGGCGCGCGCGGCCTCGGTCCTGGCGACGAGTTCGCGCAGTTCGTCGATGTTGGCCACGGTGAGCGTGGTGGCGAGCTGGTCGAGGTCGGTGCGACCCTCGCGGACGAACCGATAGATGATGCGGGCGATGACGGCGCGCGCCTGGTCATACCATATATCGTTGTCGCCGCGCCCCTTGGGGAGTGGGAGCAGGATGGCGGCAAGCCGGTAGGCGTCGGCCGGGTCGGCGATGTCGGCCAGCGGATTCCAGCGCACGGTCCTGGCATCCCAGACGTTGAGGATGATGTCGCCGCGTGCGGCGTTGTAGAAGCTGCGGATGTAGGAGCCATCGGGGTCATAGACGAGCGCATGGTCGCCGCGTGCGGCGATCTGGCGGACAATGCCGCGCAAGGCGGTCGACTTGCCAGACCCGGACTGACCGACCGCGAGCAAGTGGCGGGTCTCGTTCTCGGGGGGTAGCGGCACGCCGCCCAGCTCGATGGGGGCACCGGTCTTCCTCGTCCATGCGAGCAGCGACGCCAGTTCCTGCGGTGTGACGATGCGGTTGCCGCGCTTCACCTGGTCGCGTGCCGCCTCGCGCGACGCCTTGATCCACTGGCGCCCCAGCAATGTCGGCAGGCCGATCGCGAGCAGGACGGCGAACGGCACGCCGATGTAGCCGAGCCTGTGCAGCATCCCGGTCGCGGCGACCTGTTCCGGCGGTGCCGGCACCTCGAACCCGGTGTAGGTGGGCGGGGACTGCTGCGCCTGCAACATCGCGGCCGGGTTGAGTCTCTGGTTGATCTCGTGGCGCAGCCATACTTGCGCCAGCACCCGGTCCCCGGCGCTGGTGGTCGCCCAGGTGAGCGCGGTGCCGAGCACCATGCCGAGCAGCCCGCCCAGCGCCGCGACGCGCAGCAAGGTCAGAACGGCGTTGGAGCGATGCGCCTCGATGACGCGGCCCCGGCTCGCTTCGAGTACGCGGTTCATGGCTGCACCACCTTGGCGACGACGGGGACGAGCTGGCCGACGAACGTCGCCTGCTGATCCTGCGGCAGCATCTTGAGCGCATGGAGGCGGGTCGTCGCGTAGGCCGCGAAGGCGTTCACCGCCGCATGCTCGCTCGCCTCGTTGCACGCGTCGACTTTGACCGCGAGGCGGGCGAGCGCGTCGAGGATGCGGTCCATCAGCGGATCGATGACGGGCACGACCTTGGCCGGCTGCGGGGCGGCGAGTGCCGCTGCCAGCAACTCGCGTAGGACCTCGGCACGGGTCATCTTGGCGCTGGTTGCACGGGCGTCGATGGCCTTGACGAGAGTGTGGTCGAGCCTGACCTGAACGGGAATGGTGACGGACATCAAGCGGCCTCAGTCTATCGGGAAAGTACCGTTGTTTCTCAGTGACTTAGCCAAAAAAGATACAGGGAAATACGGCTAAGGTGCTAGAAACGCTGGCATTGGAACCTGCACTTGTGCGTGGGGTGTGTTCCTAGCCTTGGAGGATGCGGCGCATCCTCCAGAGCCAGCGAGCAGTCATTGAGGGAAGAGGTTAGCGTCGAAGAAGGAGGGCTCGCGCTCGCTCTCGGTGGAGCGATATTCGTTGTTGGCCCACGGCTGACGCGAGGTGAAGTAGGTGTTCGTCGTGTCGAAATTGGACCGGTCTTCGGTGGTCTCGTCCCGACAGGAGGCGGTGCCCAACAGGATCAGGACAGCCACGGCGCGCTGATACAGGGTGGCCCGGCTCTGGATGTACTCGTCGGGATGTTTGGGATGCGGGGGCTCAATCGTAAGCCAGTAGGCCCAGGCTCCATCTCGGAGGACGATCTTATGCTTCACGGCCATCTAGTGCGCTCCACCTCTAGCCCTGACCACTATGGCCACGACTCGTAGGTGTAGCTATATTTCACCGTAGCAGGTTGTGCCCGCCCGCCGCCGCGATCTCCAGCGCGCGCTTTGCCGTCTCCTGCCCCTTCACCTGGCGCAGGTCCGGCCCGGCGAACGCCTCGTCGGCCTGCCCCGGCTGCGGTGCGGAAAGCAGGCCGTGTCCCTTGAAATGGTTGAGCAGCGACAGCAGGTCCGGCGGCGCGATCACCTCGATCGATCCCGCCCAGGCCGCCTCCGCCCCTTGCGCCGCCGGGCAGATCAGCCCCTTGCCGTCCTCCGATGCGTGCAGCGCGGCCAGCAGCACCCCCGGCGACGGCGCGATCCGCGCATCCAGCCCGAGTTCGCCGACCGCGACATAGCCGCTCAGTGTCTCGGCATCGATCACCCCCATCGCCCCGAGCAAGGCGAGCGCGATCGGCAGATCGTAATGCGATCCTTCCTTGGGCAGATCGGCCGGCGACAGGTTCACGGAAATCCGCTTCGGCGGCAATGCCAGCCCCATCGCCGAGATCGCCCCGCGCACCCGCTCGCGGCTTTCCGCCACCGCCTTGTCGGCCAGTCCCACGACAATGAAATTGGGTAGCCCCGGCGCCAGCGACACCTGCACCTCGACCGCGCGCGCCTCCAGCCCGAGATACGCGACAGTCGATACGATCGCGACCATCCGCGCATTCTCCTCCGAACGACACGACCATAGCGGCAAAACGCGTATGAGAAATATCCTATGCGCGAATATCCCATATCGCGTCTCGCGGGTGAAGAGGTTGAATGACTGGCTGTCTTGCACAAACAAGACACCTGCCCCACATGCCCGATCGTGACCGACCCCGCCCCCGCACCCCGTGCCAGACGCAGTCCCGTGCGCCGCCAGGTCGAGCTCGCCGGTGGGATCCTGCTCGTCGTCGTCACCCCCGCCGTCGCCATTCTTCCCGGGCCGGCCGGCACGATCGTCTTTGCCGGCGGCATGGTCCTCATCCTGCGCAACTCGCATTGGGCGCGGCTGCGCTGGGCACGGCTCAAGCGACGCTTTCCCCGCATCGGCGGGTTCATCGATCGCATGATGCGCCGGGGCAGCGCGCTTCGTCGCCACGCGCGCGACAAGATGGCGGCGGAGAATTGACTTCCACGCGACCTTTGCCTAATGGCCCTGCCTTCAAGGTCGCCCCTGTGGCGGCCCTTTTACGTTCAGATGCACCCCCAATGCAGAGTTCAGGGGGTATAGAATTCAGGGAATGACCGATGAAGCGGACTTTTCAACCGAGCAACCTGGTGCGCGCCCGTCGCCACGGCTTCCGCGCACGCTCGGCGACCCCGGGCGGCCGCAACGTCCTGCGCGCTCGCCGCAACCGCGGCCGCAAGAAGCTGTCGGCCTAAAGACTTTAGCGATTCGCCGCGATTTCCTCGCGGCGAACGCCGGTAAGCGCGCACCGATGCCGGGCTTCGTCCTGCTCGTGCGCGATCGGCAGGACGGTTCGCCCGATATGCGAATCGGCTACACCGTCACCAAGAAGATCGGCAACGCCGTCGTCCGCAACCGCATGAAACGGCGGTTGCGCGAACTGGCGCGCGAATTGCTCCCGACCTCGGGGATTCGCGGCGCGGATCACGTCCTGATCGGACGGGCCGGCGGGGTCGAACGCGATTACGGCCTGTTGCGGACCGAACTCGCCAAGGCGCTGGCCAAGGTGATGCGATGAGTTTGTCCCTCACCGTGCCGCACATACCGGCCGTGCTGCGCTTGTCGAAGCACTGCGCTTCTTGTCCACCGTCGAAAGAAGGACATTCCTTCGACAGGCTCAGGACAGACGGTGCGGATTGCTACCCATGCTAGCCCGCCTGCTCATCCTTCTCGCCCGCGCCTGGCAGCTCGGCCCGTCGGTCGTCCTGCCGCCCACCTGCCGCTACGCCCCGAGCTGTTCGGCCTATGCAATCGAGGCACTTCGCCGCTATGGCGCGCTCAAGGGGGGCTGGCTGGCCGCACGCCGTATCGGGCGCTGCCATCCCTGGGGCGGTTCGGGTTACGACCCGGTTCCTTAACTAGACTTAGCACGACAGGATTCCCGACCGGTGAAAGACGACCAAAAGAATTTCATCCTGTTCGCGGTGATCGCGGCGCTGATCCTGTTCGGCTGGCCGTTCCTGCAGGGCAAGTTCTTCCCCACCGCCAACCCGCCGGTCACGCAGATCGTCGACGGCAAGGCGAAGGTCGTGCCGAACCCGTCCGCCGATCCCGCCGCCGACGGCGTCGCCGCGACGCGTGATCGCAAGGTCGTGCTGGCCGAATCCCCCCGCATCCGCATCCAGACCCCGACGCTCAGCGGCTCGATCAACCTGAAGGGCGCGCGGATCGACGATCTCGTGCTGACCAAATACAAGGAAACGATCGCCAGGGATTCGGCGCCGATCCGCCTGCTTTCCCCCGCCGGGTCGCCCGACGCCTATTTCGCCGGCTTCGGCTGGCAGGATAACGGGCTGAAGCCGCCCGCGCGCGACGCGGTCTGGACCGCCACCGGCGACGTCCTCGCCCCCGGCAAGCCCGTCCGCCTCGATGCCGCCAACGCCCAGGGCCAGCGCTTCCGCATCGAACTGTCGGTCGATGACGGCTACATGTTCACGATCCGCCAGACCGTGCTGAACGCCGCCACGAACGCGGTGCCGGTGGCGAGCTATGCCTTGGTCAACCGCTCGGGCCATTCGAAGGATCCGACGACCTGGACCACCCATGTCGGCCCAATGTCGGTGCATGACGGCGGCGCGAAATACGGCCCCAACTTCACCGATCTCGACAAGGAACCCGCACCCGGCTTTACTATCCAGGGCGGCTGGCTCGGCTTCACCGACAAATATTGGCTGACCGCGCTCATCCCCGATCAGGGCCAGCCGGTCTCCGCCGAATTCCGCAAGGGCGGCAACGACACCTATCAGGGCAATTTCGCCAGCGCCGCGCGTGTTCTCGCCCCCGGCCAGGCGGTCACCCAGACGAGCCGCTTCTTCGCCGGCGCGAAGGAAGTGAAGCTGCTCCAGCGCTACGAGAATGACGGCAAGATCCTGATGCTCGACAAGGCGATCGACTGGGGCTGGTTCGAGATCGTTGAAAAGCCGATTTTTACCTATCTCGACTGGCTGTTCCGCATGGTCGGCAATTTCGGCGTCGCGATCATCCTGCTCACGCTCACGATCCGCGGCCTGATGTTCCCGATCGCGCAGAAGCAGTTCAAGTCGATGGCCGCGATGAAGCTGCTCCAGCCCAAGATGAAGGCGCTGCAGGAACGCTACAAGGACGACAAGCCGCGCCAGCAGCAGGAAATCATGGCGCTCTACAAGACCGAGAAGGTCAATCCGCTCGCCGGCTGCCTGCCCACTTTGCTGCAGATTCCGATCTTCTACGCGCTCTACAAGGTCCTGTTGCTGACGATCGAAATGCGCCACCAGCCGTTCGTGCTGTGGATCAAGGATCTGTCCGCGCCCGATCCCGCGACGATCCTCAACGCGTTCGGCTATCTCAACTTCACCCCGCCGCACTTCCTCGCGATCGGCGTCGTGCCGGTGCTGCTCGGCATCAGCATGTACTTCCAGTTCAAGCTGAACCCCGCGCCGATGGACGACACGCAGAAGCAGATCTTCGCGATCATGCCCTGGGTGCTGATGTTCGTAATGGCCCCGTTCGCGGTCGGCCTGCAGGTCTACTGGATTACCTCCAACTGCCTGACGATCCTGCAGCAGCGCGTGCTGTATGCGCGCCATCCCGGCATGAAAGAGGCGGTGGTGAAGTAGCGAGCTAGCGTCCTTAACCGTCACCCCGGACTTGTTCCGGGGTCCACCGGGCGGCATGCTCTACACAAGAGGCTCGATCCGAAGCGTTACCGGCGCAGTGGACCCCGGAACGAGCCCGGGGTGACGATTTGGATTTGTCGGCCCGAATATACCGAACCGAACGGATCGAAACGATGACCGACGCCCCCGAGACGCCCCCCACCGAAGGCTTCACGCCGGAACTGCTGGAACATGCGCGAAAGACCTTCGCCGGCCCGGTCACGTTCCTGAAATCCGCGCCGAAGCTGGAATTCCTGCCCGACGCGCACGTGCCCGAGATCGCCTTTGCCGGCCGCTCCAACGTCGGCAAATCCTCGCTGCTCAACGCGCTCACCGGGCGCAAGGCGCTCGCGCGCACCTCGGTCACGCCGGGCCGCACGCAGGAACTGAACTTCTTCGACGTGGGCGAGCCGCTGGCGTTCCGGCTGGTCGACATGCCCGGCTACGGCTTCGCCAAGGCGCCCAAGGACATCGTCAGGAAATGGCGTTTCCTGGTCAACGATTTCCTGCGCGGCCGCCAGGAACTGAAGCGCGTCCTCGTCCTGATCGACAGCCGCCACGGCATCAAGGACGTCGACCGCGACATCCTCGAAATGCTCGACAAGGCCGCCGTCAGCTACCGCATGGTGCTGACCAAGGCCGACAAGATCAAGGCCACCGAACTGGCCGACGTCTACCAGCGCACCCAGGAAGAAGCCCGCAAACGCCCCGCCGCGCACCCCGACATCCTGCAGACGTCGAGCGAGACCGGCCTCGGCATCCCCGAACTCCGCGCCGCGGTGATGGAAGCGATCGGCTAGACCGAACGACTGGGTTTTGAATCACCCCCTCCGTTCGTTTCGAGCGCAGTCGAGAAACCGCGACCGGGCACAACGTGGCTGTTTCTCGACTGCGCTCGAAACGAACGGATCAACGTAAAATCGAACATAGTCTGGCGCGGCCACGCAGGTCTCTGTCCTACAAAGGCTGTCTCCTGTTAGAAGGCGACCAACATCGCCGCACCTGTCCGATCCGCTGCTCGCTGGGAATTCACGGTATGCCTGTACAGGCCGATACCGTGTGAACTTTCGTGAACTTCCGAACTGCCATCGACCGCCGACCGCCGACCGCCGACCGCCTTGAGAACCACGGTATCAGGCGATAGGGCAATGCCATGAAGCTCATCATCGGCAACAAGGCCTATTCGTCCTGGTCCCTGCGCGGCTGGCTCGCCTGCAAGCAGTC
Source organism: Sphingomonas sp. Leaf357 (assembly GCF_001423845.1). Lineage (NCBI taxonomy): Bacteria > Pseudomonadati > Pseudomonadota > Alphaproteobacteria > Sphingomonadales > Sphingomonadaceae > Sphingomonas > Sphingomonas sp. Leaf357. Next base: position 98,330 of record NZ_LMPM01000002.1, read on the forward strand.
CGGCCTGCTGTTCGAGGAGGTCGTGGTCCCGCTCTACGACGCCGAATGGGACAAGCGACGGGAAGGCGACGAGTTCGCCCCCTCCTCCGGCAAGGTGCCGATCCTGTGGGACGGCGATGCGGTGGTATGGGACAGCCTCGCGATCGTCGAATATCTCGCCGAGAAGACCTCGCGCGACCTGTTCTGGCCCGACGACGACGCCGCCCGCGCCATGGCCCGTTCGATGTCGGCGGAGATGCATTCCAGCTTCACCGCGCTGCGCCGCAAGCACAGCATGAACATCCGCCAGTCCTTCCCGCCCAAGACCCCCGACGACGACGTCCTCGCCGACCTCAGGCGGATCATGGAACTCTGGGCACAGGCGCGCGCGCGCTTCGGCGGCGAGGGCGATTTCCTGTTCGGCGGCTTCGGCGCGGCGGACATCATGTTCGCGCCCGTCGTCACGCGCATCGTCACCTACGGCCTGCCGATCGCCCGCTTCGCCGCCGGCTATATGGACGCGGTGATCAATCACCCCTTCATGCAGGACTGGATCGCCGCCGCGCAGGAAGAGGAATGGGTGATCGAGAAGTTCGAACTGCCCGTCCAGTGACCGACGTCGTCGGTCTCGCCAGCGCGCTGATCGCCTGCGACAGCGTCACACCCGCCAGCGGCGCGGTGTTCGACGTGCTGGAGCAGGCGCTGGTGCCGCTCGGCTTCGACGTCGATCGATTCATCACCGGCGAGGCCCCGGACGGCCCGGTCGAGAACCTCCTCGCGATCCGTGGCACCACGGGCAGGCATTTCGCCTTCGCCGGCCATCTCGACGTCGTACCGCCCGGCACCGGCTGGACCGGCGGTGCCTTCGTTCCCGCAATCCGCGACGGCCTGCTTCACGGGCGCGGCGCGGTCGACATGAAGGGCGCGATCGCCGCCTTCGTCGCCGCCATCCCGGAACGGAGCGACGGCACGATCAGCCTGATCATCACCGGCGACGAGGAAGGCCCCGCCACCTACGGCACGCCGGTCATCATCGATCGCATGGCCGCGCGCGGGATCCGGCCGGATCTGTGCCTGGTCGGCGAACCCACCTCCGCCAGGCGGCTCGGCGACATGATCAAGATCGGCCGGCGCGGTTCGGTCAACATCTGGATCGACGTGCCGGGCAAGCAGGGCCATGTCGCCTATCCCGACCTCGCCGACAATCCGATCCCCAAGCTGATCGCCGCGCTCGCCGAGATCGACGCGATCGTGCTGGACGCGGGCAATGCGTGGTTCCAGCCCTCGAACATCGAGGCGACCGACATCACCGTCGGCAATCCCGCGACCAACGTCATCCCCGCCCACGCCTCGGCCCGGCTCAGCATCCGCTTCAACGACGAACAGACCGGCCCCGATCTGGTCGCTCGCATCGCGAGCGTCGTCCACGGCCACGCGCCCGGTGCCAAGGTCGTCGCGCGCATCTCGGGCGAGGCGTTCCTGACCCCGCCGGGCGAAGTCTCGACGCTGATCGGCGACGCGATCGAGGCGCATACCGGGCTGCGGCCGGAACTCTCCACCACCGGTGGCACCTCCGACGCGCGTTTCCTGTCCGCGCTCTGCCCGGTGGTGGAATTCGGCCTGCTCAACGCCACGATGCACAAGCTCGACGAGGCGGTCGCGGTCGCCGATCTGGAAATGTTACGCGACATCTACGCCGACATCCTCGCGCGCGCCCTAAAGTAAAGGCGCACCTCTACCCTCATATCCGTCATCCGAAGGTCAGGATCCGTTTCTCAATAGGCTCAGCCGGGAATTGTGGAGAAGTGGATGCTGAAACAAGTTCAGCATGACGGTAGCGGGTACGGCAAAGAGCAAGCTGATCAGCCCGCCAGCGCGCGCCGCTCGTCCGTTCGCGACCAGGCGATGAACTCCGCCTCGTCCATCGGTTGGGCGATCGCATAGCCCTGGATCACGTCGCAGCCGATCACGCGCAGCACGTCGGCCTGCGCCTGATGCTCGATCCCCTCGCCCACCGCCTCGCAGTTCAGGCTGTGGATCAGCCCGATCACCGCATGCGCGATCGTGCGCGCCTCGGCGCTGTCGGCGATATGCTCGATCAAGCTCTGGTGCAGCTTGATGCGGTCGACCGGCAGCGCGCGCAGCCGCGCGAGATTGGAATATCCGGTGCCGAAATCGTCGATCGCGATCGTCGCGCCGTCCGCGCGCAGCAGCTCCAGCGCGGCGATCACCTCCGATGAACAGTGCATCGCCAGCGTCTCGGTGATCTCGAGTTCGAGCAGATGCGCCGGGGCCTCCGCCGCCAGCATCGCGGCGCGCAGCCGGTTGAAGAACGCGGCATGATCCAACTGGCGTTGCGCGATGTTGATCGCCAGCCGCTGCTCGATCCCCATCCGCCCCCAGCGCGCGATCGTCTCGGCGACGGTCGCGATCACCCATTCGCCGATCTCGACGATCAGCCCGGTCTCCTCGGCGCGCTGGATGAACGTTCCCGGCAGCTTCAGGCCATCGCGCGGATGCTGCCAGCGCAGCAACGCCTCCGCCCCCACGATCCGCCCCGCCGGCAGGCTGACCTGCGGCTGGAACACCAGGGCGAACTGGTCTTGATCGATCGCCCGGCGCAAGTCGCTTTCCAGCGTGACACGGTCGGCCAATTGATCGGCCAGCGCCTGCGTGAAATATTCCGCCCGGCCCCGTCCGCACGCTTTGGCGTGATACATCGCGGCATCGGCCGCGCGCATCAGGTCGGTCAGGTTCTCGCCGTGATCGGGGCGCAGCGCGATGCCGATCGACGCGCCGATCTCCACCTCGTGCCCCATCAGGTCGAACGGTTCGGACAATGCGAACAGCATCGCCCGCCCAATCTTCGCCGCCTCGCCGATATCCTTCAGGTCGCGCACGAACATCGTGAATTCGTCGCCGGCCAGCCGCCCGATCAGCGGCGGCGGCAATTCGGTATCGACCTGCACCCGGTCGGCGACCGCGCGGAGACGGTTGGCGACCATGCCGAGCAGCATGTCGCCCATCGCATGGCCCATCGTGTCGTTGACCGATTTGAACCGATCCAGATCGATGAAGAACAAGGCGGCGATATTGCCCTGCGGCAATTCGCTCAGCGCGCGCTCGCAGGTGCGGCGGAAATTGGTGCGATTGGGCAGGGCGGTGACCGAATCGAACATCGCCAGCCGGTGCACGCTTTCCAGATTGGTGCCGAGCTGCTGGAAAAGCCCGCGCATCGCGACCGCCAGTTGCGGCACCTGCTCGGCGATCTCGGCCGGGATCTCGCTCTCGAGATCGCCATGCGCGGCACGCGTCAGCCGGGCGATCGCCGAATCGACGGCGGCGGCCGTGCCGGAAATCGCGCGCTCCGCCGATGCCCAGCACATCGCCGCGCAGACGATCGCCGGAATGATCGCGCGCGCGACGTTGTCGAGGCCGATATTGCCGTTCGACGTCGCAAACACCGCGAGGATGAACGCCACCGCCCCGGCGCACATCGCGAAGGCGACAGCACGGCTTTTCAGCGTCACTCCTTCCATCGCGTTCGCGCATCCCCGCAATCTGCGACCCACAGGCCGGTCCAGTGCAGGGACATGGACCCAATAGGTTAATAAATTCGATTCGGGTCGTTTCGCCGCAGGATGATGTACAGCGCACCCGCTCCGCCATGGCGCGGATGCGCGCCGCGCACGGCGGCGATCGCGGAGGCATGGCGCGACCCCGCGAGCCAATCGCCGATCGCCGCCCGGATCGCGCCCCGGGCGTGCGGTCGCTCGCTTTCGGCGCGCGGCGGCTTGCCGGTCACGAGCAGCACCACCCGGTCTCCCATGCGGATCGATTGCTCCAGCGCACCGTCCAGCGTGGCATAGGCGGTGGAAAGGTTGTGCCCGTGCAGATCGATCGAACAATCCGGCGAGACCAGGCCACGCGACAGCTTCTTGTCCCAGGAGCCGTCGAGCGTATTATGGGCCTGCTGCTTCCGATGCCCCTCCGCTTTAGGAGCATCGGGTCGGTCATCCCCCCGGGATGACCTGAACAGCGCGGGGCGCTGTTCACCCGATGCTGGGTTGGGGTGGGGCCGTGCAGCAGAACCATGCTTGGGAGACTCAATCCCCCCCACACCCAGCTTCAAAAGCTTCTCGAACAGATCGACCGCGCTCGACCCAACCCCAGCCCCTACCTTGCCCGAAGGTTGAGCGGTGTGCGTCACCGTCACACGGTTGGTCTTGGCCGCCGGCTTGACCACCGCGACCTTTGCCGCGGCAACCTTCGCCACCGGCTTCGGCGCCACCCGCAAGGGCCGCACCGTGGCCAGCACGCGGTCCCACAAGGCCGCCTCATCAGGGGATAGAGGTCGATCCGACACTCAAGGACCCGGGCGACGCGCCGCGCGACCAGTCGCCCGCCCCCCGACGCCGCGCATTACGCCTCGTCGGTGTCGGCGAGCTTCCAGTTCGGATCGCTGCTCCTCAGCGTCCGCGCGAAGGTCCACACGTCGTGCGTCTCGACCGCATCGCTCATCGATCCGGCGACCACGTTGCCGTCGGCATCGCGCGTCACCGCGGCGATATCGGCATCGAAGCGCAGCGTGATGCGCGCCTGCTTGCCGTCCAGCGCCGCGTCCGCGATCACCGCGCGCTCGATCGACACCAGACGGTTGTCCAGCACATGGCCCGACTCGCTGCGCGCCGCGATCGCCTCGGCAAAGGCCTGCTTCACGTCCGGTTCGACCAGCCAGTCGAGCGACTCCTCGTCGCCCTTCCAATACGCCTCCAGGATCATGCGATACGCGCCCTGCGCCCCGTCAACGAACTGGCCGACGTCGAAGCCGGGTTCGGCCGACACGATCTGGCGCAGGCCGGGTTCGGCCTTGGCCTCAACGTTGCGGTTCGCGATCTCGCGCGGTTCCGGCGCGCTCTCGATCGGGCGCGGCAGCGTCGTGATCGGCGCGCGTTCCTCGACCGGCTTGGGCAGCGATTGCTCGTGCCCGGTGCGCTTGCCCAGCACCATGTACAGCCGGAGCGCCACGAACCCGGCGATCATCGCGAGAATAACAACGTAAAGCACCCGGTTCTCCGATATTGGCCGCTGCGTACGGCCGAACACTCTACATAGGCCGAAGGAGGAAATGTTTCAAATGCCACTCGGGCACGGATTGTTCCCGACCCGTTGAACATGCCGCCCCCTCCTGCTAGGCGCGCCCATCTCCTACATACAAGGCAAGACTTCACATGGCAGAGCAGGACAACGGCGGCACCACCGAACCCTATAGCAACGGCGAGGACACGTTGCCGGCGGTCGGCCTCATCTCGCAATACATCAAGGATCTGTCGTTCGAGAACCCGAACGCCCCGGCGATCTACCAGAACCCGGAAGCGCCGCAGATCGACGTGCAGTTCAACATCGCCTCCAGCCAGGTCGGCGAGGACGTGTTCGAAGTGATCCTGAAGGTCGAGGTCCGCGCCGAGAGCGATACGACCGTCGCCTTCATCGTCGACCTTTCGTACGCCGGCCTGTTCGGCATCCGCAACGTGCCGGCCGAGCATATCCAGCCTTTCCTGCTCGGCGAAGCGCCGCGCCTGATCTTCCCGTTCGCCCGCCGCGTGCTGGCCGATGCCGTGCGCGACGGCGGCTTCCCGCCGCTGCTGCTCGAGCCGATCGATTTCGCCGCGATGTACCAGCAGCAGGCCGCCGGCCAGCCGGCCGTCACCACGGCGGAAACCGGCACCGCCTGATCGTCTCGGGATAGGCATCCCGTCCCCCGTGGAAGCGGGGGACGGCTAAGAGGCGACCGGCATGAACCTGACACGCGCGCTGGGCTCAGTCGGGGGCCTCACCCTCGCCAGCCGCGTGCTCGGGCTGGTGCGCGATTCGCTGTTCGCGCGCTTCGTCGGCGCCAGCTTCGCCTCCGACGCCTTTCTCGTCGCGTTCCGCCTGCCCAACATGTTCCGCGCCCTGTTCGCGGAAGGGGCCTTCTCCGCCGCCTTCATCCCGATGTTCAACCGCAAGGTCGGCGACCGGCACGGTGCCGGGCTGGCCGACGGGGTGCGCTTCGCCGAGGACGCATTGTCCGTCCTGCTGCCGATCCTGATCGTGATGACGGTGATCCTGGAGATCGCCGCCTGGCCGGTGACGCTGGCGCTGTCCGGCAAGTTCAACGGCGTCAGCCACGATCAGTTCGCCTTCGCGGTCCTGCTCTCGCGCTTCACCATTCCCTATCTGATGCTGATCAGCCTCGTCTCGCTGCTCGGCAGCATCCTCAATTCGTTGCACAAATTCTGGGTCAATGCCGCCGCGCCGATCCTGCTCAACCTCACGCTGATCGCGGCGTTGCTGTTCTTCCACGATCCCGATCCGTACCTCACCGCGCGCAATCAGGCGATCGCGGTCAGCGTTTCGGGAGCGCTGCAACTGCTCTGGCTGGTCTGGGCCTGCCGCGCCAACGGCGTCCGTCTGCGCCTGCGCGGGCCGCGGCTCGGGCCCGACGTGAAGCGGCTGCTGTCGCTGATCTGGCCCGCCGCCGCCGGGGCCGGCGCGGTGCAGATCAACCTCGTCGTCTCCACCGCTCTGGCCGCCTCGCTGCTCGACCACGGCTCGGTCACCTATATCTACATGGCTGACCGGGTGAACCAGTTGCCGCTCGGCCTGATCGGCATCGGTCTCGGCACCGTCCTCCTGCCACTCATCTCGCGACAGCTCGGCGCGGGCGAGGAGGCGGCGGCGATGGAGACGCAGAATCGCGGGCTGGAACTGGCGCTGTTGCTCACCCTGCCCGCCACCGTCGCATTGATACTGTGCGGCGGCCCGATCGTCGCGGCGCTGTTCGAACACGGCAAGTTCGGCGCGCAGGACACGCATTTCACCGCGCAGGCGCTTGCCGCCTTCTCGATCGGCCTGCCCAGCTACATCCTCGTCAAGGTGCTGACCCCCGGTTTCTACGCCCGTGCCGACACGCGGACGCCGGTGCGCTATGCGACGATCTCGATGGCGGTGAACCTCGTGCTGAACCTCGCGTTGATCGTGCCGCTCAAGCATATGGGCCCGCCGCTCGCGACCGCGCTCGCCTCCACCGTCAACGTCGCGTTGCTCTACGGCATGCTGCGCCGGCGCGGCCATTTCGTGCCCGACGCCCGGCTGAAGCGCCGTGCCTGGCGCCTGGCCCTCGCGGCACTCGCGATGGGCGCGATCCTGTGGCTGCTGCAGGGGCTGCTCACGCCCTACACCCACGGCAATTGGCTCGTCCGCTCCACCGCCATGCTCGCGCTGGTCGGCGCGGGCGGCGTGGTCTATGCGATCGCCACGTTCGTCCTCGGCGCGTTCACCCGCGACGATCTTGCCTTCCTGCGGCGCAAACGCGCCGCCTGACACGAGTCCCCAGTCCCATGCGCGTCCTTTCCGGCATCAAGCCCACCGGCAATCTCCACCTTGGTAACTATCTGGGTGCCGTGAAGCAGTGGGTTGCGATGCAGGACGCGATCCAGGCACAGGGGGGCGAGACGTTGTACTTCATCGCCGATCTACACGGCCTGACCGAGTGGATCGCGCCCGCCGAATTGTCCGCCAATACGATCGAGATGACCGCGACCATCGTTGCGGCCGGCATCGATCCCGATCGCTCGATCCTTTTCAACCAGACTCGCGTTCCGCAACATAGTGAACTGGCGTGGTTGCTTAACAACGTCGCGCGCGTCGGCTGGCTGAACCGCATGACCCAATTCAAGGACAAGGCCGGCAAGAACCGTGAGGGCGCCAGCGTCGGACTCTACGATTATCCTGTGCTGATGGCCGCTGATGTACTGCTCTACAATACCACGCACGTGCCGGTCGGTGAGGATCAAAAGCAGCATCTCGAATTGGCGCGTGACATCGCCGCGAAGTTCAACCTCGATTACGATATCGATCTGTTTACGCCGCCCGAGCCCATGGTCAGCGCCGAAGCACCGCGGATCATGAGCCTGCGCGATGCGAGCACGAAGATGTCCAAATCCAACCCGTCCGAACAAGCGCGCGTCAACTTGGTAGATGACGACGACACCATCGCTGCCAAGTTCCGCAAGGCGAAGACCGACGCCGAGCCGCTACCTGATACCGTAGCCGCATTGACCGACCGCCCTGAGGCGAAGAACCTCGTGACGATCTACGCCGCGCTCGCTGATTTGACGCCAGACGCGGTGATCACGCAATACGCCGGTCAGGGCTTCGGCACCTTCAAGCCAGCGCTGGCGGACCTCGCCGTCGCCAAGCTCGGGCCGATCCGCGATCGCATGCTGCGCCTGCTCGACGACCGCGCCGAAGTCGGAAAACTACTCGACCAAGGGGCCGAAAAAGCCCGCGCACTGGCCGCGCCGACACTACTGAAGGCACAGCGCGCAATGGGGCTGCACGTCTAGGCGGCGAACGGATTGCGGATCGTCAGGCGACCGTCGATCACGAGGCCGTCGCGCATGTCTTCGGACCAGAGCGTGTCGCAATCGGAGAGCAATGCCGACGCCACGATGGCCGCATCGTAGAATGCCAGATCATAGCGCCACGACAGGGCGACCGCGCGATCATGGACCGCGGTATCGAGGGGCACGACGTTCAGGAGGAGCTTGAGCCGCTTCAGAAAGGCCACGATTATCGGCCACTCCAGGCGCAGCTTGCGACGGCTGACACTGACGATTTCGTTCAGGACCTGCACGCTGATGGTGCCGCCCTCCGCGATCAGGAAACGGCCCCGCTCCGCCTTAACTGGATCGTCGGCGAGGATATAGATCAGCACATTGCTGTCGAAGGCGTTACCGGGCATTTGCCTCTTCGCGATCGAACTTGAAATCCGCCGAAATCAACCCTTCGAAGCGGCGCAGATCTTCAAGCGCCTGCTCGCGCGTCAAGGAACGGGAAATCTCGATCGTACGCGGCCCGACCGCGTCCATGTCCACCTCGTCCCCGATCTTCAGCTTGAGCGTCTCGACGACGTCCTTGGGTATTCGAATGGCGAGGCTGTTACCCCATTTCGCGACCTGCATCACAACCTCCGATGATATACATTTTAATTAATGTATATCATCGCGAAGCCAGTTGCAATCTCAGCCCTCCAGCTCCCGCAACAGCATCCGCACCGCGCCGTCGATCTCGCGGTCGGTGTCGCGCAGTTCCTCGATCCGGCGCACCGCGTGGATCACGGTGGAATGGTCCCGACCGCCGAACTTGCGGCCGATCTCGGGCAGCGAGCGCGTCGTCAGCCGCTTGGCGAGGTACATCGCGATCTGCCGTGGCCGCGCCACCACCACGGCGCGCCGGGCCGAGACCAGATCGATCGTCTTCAGTTCGAAATGCGCCGATACCGCTTTCTGGATCTCGTCGATCGTCACCCGACGCTCCGCCCCGCGCAGCACGTCGCCGAGCGTCGCCACGGCAAAATCGAGATCGACCCGGTCGCCCGTCAACTGAGCATAGGCGACGACACGGCCCAATGCCCCTTCCAGATCGCGGATGCTCTGCGTGATCCGCGCCGCCAGCAGGTCGAGCACCTCGTCCGGCACGGTCGCGCCCGGCATGTCGGCCAGCTTGCGCGTCAGGATCGCTCGGCGCAGCGTCAGGTCCGGCGCCTTGATGTCCGCCACCAGCCCAACCGACAGGCGCGACGTGATCCGTGCCTCGACACCGTCCAGCCCCTGCGGGCAGCGATCCGCGCAGATCACCAGCCGTTTGCCGGCGGCCATAACCTCGTTGATCGTGTGGAAGAATTCCTCCTGCGTGGAATCCTTGCCGGCGATGAATTGCAGATCGTCGATCAACAGCAGATCAGCCGAGCGCAACCGGGTCTTGAAGGCATGCGTATCGCGCGCGCGCATCGCCGCGACGAACTCGAACATGAAGCGCTCGGCCGACATCAGGATCACCCGGGCTTCCGGCACCGCCGCCAGATAGGCCGCGCCGATCGCATGCATCAGGTGCGTCTTGCCCTGCCCCGTACCGCCGTGAAGGAACAGCGGGCTGAAGCGCGGCACGCCGGGCTCGGCCAGCGCCTTGCCGGCATTGTACGCCACCTTGTTCGAGGCATCGACCACGAACCGGTCGAACGTGAAGCGCGCATCCAGCGGCGGGCGCTCGGACGGTGCGGCGGCAACCACCACCGGCGCGGCGGACGTCTCGACCGTCAGGACGGCGGGCTTGGGCGCGGAGGCGGCGCGGGTCTCGATCGCGACGTTGCGCACGTCGGGCAGGATCGCGCGGAATTCGGCCACCAGCCGGTCCGCATAATGGTTGCGCACCCAGTTGGTCATGAAGGCCGACGGCAGCGCGAGACGGATCGTGTCGAGCTGGTCGTCCTCGATCAGTTCGATCGGCTTCAGCCACTGGTCGAACAGGCGTGCGCCCGCCGACTCGCGAAGATGCCCCCGCACGGTCGCCCATGCGCGCGCGGCATCATCCGGTCGGTTGATCGCAGACCCCATCGAACGCAAATCCTCTCACCCCACGGCGAAGCTTGATGCCCCCTTCGCCGAATCGATTTCACCAGCAAAACTCTCCCGCAGCCGGAATCGTGTCCGTCTGACGCCGAAGCTTTCGCATCTGGAACACGGTGGCGAGTCCGCCGCCGCGTGAGTTGGGTTAAAGGAGATCGGTCTGAGTCGATCAACCTCATTATTTCGGATTTGTGACCTTGACAGCGAACGCGCCAAGGTTTCCCGTCGATTTTCTTACAAGGTGCTGGAATCGCTTATTTATCCAGCGGAATACGACATCCTTCGTCTACCGCACTCGTGCGAATCGCGAGGAATCCTGCCTTTTCCGGGCACCCGGCCAGATCGGATATTTTCTTCGTAACCGCGGCCCGATCCGCTGCCGAACCACATCGCACGCACACGACAAAAAGCCCGCCGAGATCGATCCCGGCGGGCGATATGCCTGTCCGCTAACGCTTTTTAGGCGAGGGCGGCGACGGCCTTGGTCAGGCGCGAGAACTTCCGCGACGCGGTGTTCTTGTGATAGACGCCCTTGGCGACGCCACGCATCAGTTCCGGCTGCACCTGCGCCAGGGCGGCGGTCGCCGCCGTCTTGTCGCCCGATGCCAGAGCCGATTCGCACTTCTTGACGAAGGTGCGGATACGGCCGACGCGGTTGCCGTTCACGATGGTGCGCGCCGCGTTACGACGGATACGCTTTTTCGCCTGTGGCGTGTTCGCCATGAAATCCTCGTTTCAGAAATAGAAAGGGGCGCGGAATCGCTCCGGCCCCGGAAAGCGTCGCCCTTACCGGCGCATCGCGATTCGGTCAAGACTTCGGGTCGAGACTTTGCGTGCGCCGGGAACGACCCCGGGCATCACCGCTGGCATTTCGGGCACCAGAAGGTCGATCGCCCGCCCTCGCTATACCGCTGCACCTTGCCGCCGCACCCGCACGGCTCGCCCTCGCGTCCATAGACCGCGAACTGCTTGGAGAAATACCCAAGCTCCCCGTCGGGCCGGGCATAATCGCGCAACGACGATCCCCCTGCCTCGATCGCGGCGAGCAACACCGCGCGGATCGCCGGCACCAGACGCTCGAGCCGGAGCAACGACACCCGCCCCGCCGCGGTCTTGGGCGAGATCCGCGCCAGGAACAAAGCTTCGCAGACATAGATGTTGCCCAGCCCCGCCACGATCCGCTGGTCGAGCAGCATCAGCTTGATCGACGCCTTGCGCCCGGCCAGCGCGGCATGCAGATATTCGGCGGTCAGATCCTCGCCCAACGGCTCCGGCCCCATCGTGGCGAACGGCGGATAGGCGTCCAGTCCGTCGGTCGCCCAAAGATCGACCGAGCCGAATCGCCGCGCGTCGTTCAGCGCCAGCCGCCGCCCCGCATCGGTCGCGATCAGCAGGTGATCGTGCGGCAGCAACTCCGCCGGATCGACCCGCCACCGCCCCGACATGCCGAGATGGAAGATCATCGTGTCGCCGCGATCGGTATCGATCAGCCCGTATTTCGCGCGCCGGCGCAGGCCGGTGACGGTCGCGCCGGTCATGCGCTGGCGCAGATCCGCCGGAAACGGCCGCCGCAGATCGCCGCGTCGCGTCTCCACCGACGCCAGGCGCTGCCCCTCCAGCACGGGCCGCAAGCCCCGCACGGTGGTTTCGACTTCGGGCAGTTCGGGCATCCAACACTCCGTCACCTCGCTCCTGCGAGACCATATAACCTACTGCCGTCACCCCGGACTTGGTCCGGAGTCCACCGTGCCGCAAGAATGCAAGCGTTGCTTTGCGACACGGTGGACCCCGGAACAAGTCCGGGGTGACGGACGAGTCCAGGGACGGACAGCTTCCACATGTCGAGCGATTGCATGAAGGTCGCATAGTTGATCTGGGAGGTTTGCTATGGCCCCGCCCTCCGCTAGAGCCACGCCATGACCGCGCCCCACACAGACACCGTCTCCTTCGGCTATGAAGACATCGCCGCTTCCGAAAAGACCGCCCGCGTCGGCGGCGTCTTCACCAGCGTCGCCGCGAAATACGATCTGATGAACGATGCGATGTCGGGCGGCATGCACCGGCTGTGGAAGGACCGCTTCGTCCGCCGCGTAAAGCCGCGCGAGGGCGAACAGATCCTCGACATGGCCGGCGGCACGGGCGACATAGCCTTCCGCCTCGCCGCCTCGGGCGCATCGGTGACGGTCGCCGACATCAACCCGGCGATGCTCGAAGTCGGCATGGAGCGCGCCGGCAAGCGCGGCGTGGACGGCCTGGTCTGGACCGAGGCCAATGCCGAAGTGCTGCAATTCCCCGATCGCTTCTTCGACGCCTATACGATCGCGTTCGGCATCCGCAACGTCACCGACATCCCCGCCGCGCTGAAGGAAGCGCACCGCGTGCTGCGTCGCGGCGGGCGTTTCTATTGCCTCGAATTCTCGACCACCTTGTGGCCCGGCTTCGGCGAGATCTACGACGCCTATTCGCACAAGCTGGTGCCGAAACTCGGCCAACTGCTCGCCGGCGACAGCGACTCCTATCGCTACCTGATCGAATCGATCCGCCGCTTTCCCGACATGGGGCGGTTCGAGGGCATGATCGCCGACGCCGGCTTCGTGCAGACGCGGGTCGAACCGATGCTCGGCGGCCTGGTCGCGATCCACAGCGGCTGGAAGATTTGATGCCGCTCGTACGGCTTGCCCCCTTCCCGATGCGGGCGGGGCGCTGACGTGACCGCCCCCGCCACCCATCTCTGGCGCCTGATCAAATGGGGCCGCATCCTCGCCCGCCACGGCGCGCTGCGCGGGATCGAGCGCGACCCCAACACGCCCGCGCCGGTCCGCCGGCTCGTCCGCATCGCCCGGATCGGCGCGCGCGTGCCGGAAGTCCCGGCCTATGCCGACGCGCTGCAGGCGATCGGCCCGGCCGCGATCAAGCTCGGCCAGTCGCTCGCCACCCGGCCCGACATCGTCGGCGAGGCCGCCGCGACCGACCTGCTGCGCCTGCAGGACGCGCTGCCCCCCGTCCCCTACGAGACGATCCACGCCGCGATGACGCGCGCGTTTGGGCGCGATCCGAGCGCGCTGTTCCAGTCGATCGATCCCGTGCCGGTCGGCGCCGCCTCGATCGCGCAGGTCCACCGCGCGATCACCACCGACGGGCGCACCGTCGCGGTCAAGGTGTTGCGCCCCGGCGTGGAGGAGGATTTCGCCCGCGCGATCGACACCTATCAATGGGCCGCCGCGCAGATCGAGGGGATGGGCGGCGAACTGTCCCGCCTGCGCCCGCGCCTGGTGATCGAGACGTTCAAGCGCTGGACCGCGCGCGAGCTCGACCTGCGCCGCGAGGCCGCCTCGGCGTCCGAACTCGCCGATTCGATGGCCGCCGAACCCGATTTCGTCGTGCCCGAGATCGATTGGCAGCGCACCAGCGGCAAGGTGCTGACGCTCGAATGGGTCGACGGCATCAAGCTCAGCAACCGCGCCGCCCTGGTCGCGGCGGGCTACGACACACACCGCCTCGCCGAGACGCTCGTCCACGCCTTCTTGCGCCAGGCGATCGCGGAGGGGTTCTTCCATGCCGACATGCATCAGGGCAACCTGTTCGCCTTGCCCGGCAACAAGATCGCCGCGATCGATTTCGGCATCATGGGCCGGATCGATCGCCGCGCCCGCGTCTGGCTGGCGGAAATTCTCTACGGCCTGATCACCGGCAACTACAAACGCGTCGCCGAAATCCATTTCGAGGCCGGCTACGTCCCCGCGCACCACAATGTCGCCGAATTCGCCACCGCCCTGCGCGCGGTGGGCGAGCCGATGCGCGGCCTCGCGGTCAAGGACATGTCGATCGGCATGATGCTCGACGGGCTGTTCAACATCACGCGCGATTTCGACATGCAGACCCAGCCGCACCTGCTGCTGCTGCAAAAGACGATGGTGATGGTCGAGGGCGTCGCGACCAGCCTCGATCCCGAGATCAATCTGTGGGATTCGGCCGCGCCGTTCGTGCGCGAATGGATCCGCACCGAACTCGGGCCGGAGGCGTTCGTGGCCGATCGCCTGATCACCGATCTGCGCACCTTCGCGCGCCTGCCCGAGCTGATCCGCAACATCGAGGCGCGCTACCCCACGCCCGGCGGCGCGCCGCCTGCCCCGCCGCTGCGCGAGATCGAGGTCGTGCGCATCGGCGGCGGCTGGCGCTACGTCGCGGTCGCGGTGCTGAGCGCGGGCCTCGCCGTGGCCGCGACCTGGGCGTTCCTCGGGTGATCGTCGTCCCGCTCCTGCTGTCGCTCGCCCAGGCCACGCCCCCGCCCCCGGTGCCGGAGGACGCGACCGACGAGATCGTCGTGACCGCGATCGACCGGAGCGAGAAATGCCGCATCCGCTTCGCCGATCGCGACATGAACGATGCCGAACTCAAGCGCCGGTCGGTCGAATGGGCCGCCGGCAAGCCGCTGCGCGTCGTCGCGCGCGCCAGCACCGATCTGAAATGCCTGTCGAAGATCGCCTTCAGGCTGGCCGATCGCGGCGTCACCCGCATCCATTTCGTCGAGCCGAAGGATCTCGGGCCGGCGCCGACGCCCACCCCCACCCCCACCACCACGACGCCGGCACGATGACCCCGCGCACGCTCGCCCCGCTCTGGCTCGCCACGCCCAGCCGCTTCGCCGGGCTCAAGCCGGCGCGCGCGCGCTGGGCGCTGGCGCTGCTCGCGGTGCTGCTCGCCGCCAGCCTCACCGCGCTCGCTACGCCCGGCCCGCCGCCGGTCAGCCACGACAGCAGTGTCAGCGCGGAGGATCGGCGCGCCGACGATCAGGCCGATGTCGTGCTCTACGAATCGATCGTCGCGGGGCTGCGCGCCGGCGGCAATTACTACGCTGTCACCGCCGCTGCGCTGCGTGCCGGGGATTACCCGCTCAAGCCCTTCGTCACCTTCCGCCTGCCGACGCTCGCCATGCTGCAGGCGAACCTGCCGCAACCCGCGACGGTCGCGATGCTCTACATCCTCGCCGCCGCGGTGATGCTCGCCTGGTTCGTCCGCCTGCGCGGCGCGTTCGCCCGCCCGCCGCCACGCGCCATCGCGCTGATCCTGCTCGCGGGCGGCATGGTGGCGTTCGTGCAGGCCGATCTGGCCGGCTTCCACGAGGTCTGGGCCGGCCTGCTCGTCGCCTTGTCGCTCGCGCTGCGCAAGCCCGGCCGCTGGGTCGAGGCGGTCGCCTTCGGCATGATCGCGATGCTGGTCCGCGAAACCGCCGCCCTGTACGTCGGCATCATGGCGGTCATGGCCCTGGCCGAGGGCCGCCGTCGCGAGGCCTATGCCTGGGCCGGCGCGGCGGCGCTGTTCGCGGTCGTCGTCATCCTCCACGCCCGCGCCGTCGGGCAGGTCGTCCGCCCGCTCGATCCCACCTCGCCCGGCTGGGCGGGCATGCTCGGCTTCGGTTTCTTCGTGAAGACGATGGGCCTGTCCACCGCGCTCAATCTCGCGCCCGGCTGGCTCGCCGCCCTGCTCGTCGCGCTCGCCCTGTTCGGCTGGTCCGCGTGGAACGACGCGCTGGCGCTGCGCGCGCTCGCGATCTTCTCAGGCTATGCGGTCCTGCTCGGCCTGTTCGGGCGGCCCGATACCTTCTATTGGGGCCTGATGATCGCGCCCACGATCCTGATCGGCCTGGCCTTCGTGCCCGATGGCCTGCGCGACCTGATCGCCGCCGCGCGCGACCGTCGCAAGATCACCGTGACGAGGCTGACGCGATGAAGATCCTTCTGCCATGAAGATCTTGCTGATCGTCGCCGGCGGCATCGCGGCCTACAAGGCCTGCGAACTGATCCGCCTGTGCCGCAAGGCCGGGATCGAGGTAAAATGCGTCCTCACCGCCGGCGGCGCGCATTTCGTCACGCCGATGACGCTCGCGGCCCTGTCCGAAAATCAGGTCTACACCACGCTCTGGGATCTGAAGGACGAGGCCGAGATGGGCCATATCCAGCTCAGCCGCGAAGCCGATCTGGTCGTCGTCGCCCCCGCCACCGCCGATCTGATGGCCAAGATGGCCGCCGGCATCGCCGACGATCTCGCCACCACCCTGCTGCTCGCGACCGACAAGCCGGTCCTCGCCGCCCCCGCGATGAACGTGCGCATGTGGCAGCACGCCGCCACCGTCCGCAACGTCGCCACGCTGCGCGGCGACGGCGTGACCGTGCTGGAGCCGGACGAAGGCGCGATGGCGTGCGGCGAATACGGCCCCGGCCGCCTGCCCGAACCGGCGGCGATCCTCGCGGCGATACAGGTGGCGTTGAAGCGGTGATCGGTCTGACGAGAATCCTCCCCTCCCTGGAAGGGAGGGGTTGGGGGTGGGTCGCTCTCGATGACCTGCTGCGCCAGGCCCCATACCCACCCACCCCCGCCCCCTCCCTTCCAGGGAGGGGAGCCGACACGTGCTGACCGGCCTTCACATCCTCGTCACCGCCGGCCCGACGCACGAGCCGATCGATCCGGTGCGCTATCTCGCCAATCGCTCCTCCGGCCGTCAGGGCTTCGCCATCGCGGCCGCGCTCGCCGAACTCGGCGCTCGGGTCACGCTGATCGCCGGACCGGTCACACTCGATACGCCACCCGGCGTCACGCGTATCGATGTCGAGACCGCGCTGCAGATGGCGGCGGCGGTCGAGGCCGCGCTCCCCGCCGACGCCGCCGTGATGGTCGCCGCCGTCGCCGACTGGCGAGTCGAGGGCTCGGGCCAGAAGATCAAGAAATCCGGCGCGCCCCCCGTCCTGCACTTGGTCGAGAATCCCGACATCCTCGCCGGCCTCGCGCGCAGCCTGCATCGCCCGAAGCTGCTGATCGGGTTCGCGGCGGAGACCGAAAAGGTCATCGAACACGCCACCGCCAAGCGCACGCGCAAGAATGTCGACTGGATCGTCGCCAACGACGTATCGGGCGACGTGATGGGCGGCAGCGCCAACACCGTCCACATCGTCACCGCGGCCGGCGTCGAAAGCTGGGAAAGACTGCCCAAGGACGATGTCGCCGCCCGCCTCGCCGATCGCATCGCCCAGACGCTCGTCTGACCGGATCATGCCCGATCTGGACGCCATCATCGCCGACATCGCCGCCGAAATCGCCGACGCGCCCGATCGCGGCACGGTCGCCGGCTATATCCCGCCGCTCGCCGCGATCGATCCCGCGCGCTTCGGCATGGCGGTGATCACCGCCGACGGGACCTGCCACGAGGCAGGCGATGCCGACGCCCCGTTCTCGATCCAGAGCGTCGCCAAGGTGTTCGGGCTGACGATGGCGCTGGGCCAGCATGGCGAGGCGCTATGGCGGCGCGTCGGGCGCGAACCCTCGGGCACAGCGTTCAACTCGATCGTCCAGCTCGAATCCGAACACGGCATCCCGCGCAATCCGTTCATCAATGCCGGCGCGATCGTCGTGGCGGACCTGCTGCTCGGTCATGGCCGCCCGGCCGAGGTGCTGGGCGAACTTCTCCGCTTCGTCCGCGCACTGGCCGGCGACGATGCGATCTTCATCGACGAAACCGTGGCAGAAGCCGAACGCGCGACCGGATACCGCAACATCGCGCTCGGCAATTACATGCGGTCATTCGGCAATATCGACAACGACGTGGATCGCGTGCTCGGCGTCTATTTCCACCAATGCGCGATCGCAATGACGTGCCGGCAACTGGCGCAGGCCGGCGCGTTCCTGATGCATGGCGGTCGCAACCCGATGACCGGGCGCAGCATCGTCTCGCGGCAGCGCGCACGGCGCATCAACGCGCTGATGATGACCTGCGGCCATTATGACGGATCGGGCGAATTCGCCTTCCGCGTCGGCCTGCCGGGCAAATCCGGCGTCGGCGGCGGCATCCTCGCGATCGTGCCGGGCAAGGCGAGCATCGCGGTCTGGTCGCCCGGCCTCAACGATCGCGGCAATTCGCAACTCGGCACGCTCGCGCTCGAACGGCTGGTACAGCGCACCGGCTGGTCGGTGTTCGACCCGCCGGAGGGTTAGTTGGGAACGTGACGCGCCTTGCCGTATCGTCTCCCCGGGCTTGACCCGGGGCCCAGCTTCTTTCGACGGTCAAGGGTGCAGCGGGACCCCGGCTCAAGGCCGGGGTGACGGAAGGGTGGCTCGTTCCGCCCCCTACGCCTCCGCCTCCACCGGCAGCAACTCCGCCATGGCCCGCGCGATATTCTCCAGCGTGTAGGGCTTCTGCACGACGATGCGGTTCTGGTGTTCCGCCGGCAGCTGCGCCTGTTCGCCATATCCGGTGGCGAAGACGAACGGCACCTGCAATTCCAGCAACCGGTCGGCGATCGGGAAGCTGTTGCGGTCGCCCAGGTTGATGTCCAGCATCGCCACGCTCGGCCGGGCCGTCTCGATCAGTTCCAGCGCGGCGTCCACGGTCGCCGCGGTGGAGATCGTGGCCGCCCCCAGCCGGCCGACGATATCCTCGGCATCCAGCGCGATGATCAAACTGTCCTCGACCACCAGCACGTCGTATCCGGCGAGCAGGCTCGGCGGCGGCGATTGCGGATGGCCGAGCGCCGGCCGCGCGAACTTGATCGCCGGCCCGGCAAAGCTCTTCGGTTCGGACACGTGCCGCGCCGGGATGCGGAAACTCGCCTCCACGCCGTTCCCGGCATACTCCACCTTGGCCGTCCCGCCGAGGTCGTACGGCACGGAGCGGTGGATGATCGTGGTGCCGAAGCCCTTGCGCGTCGGCTTCCTGACCATCGGGCCACCGGTCTCGCGCCATTCGATCAGCAGGTCGCCCGCGTCGTTCCGCGTCCAGCTCAGGTCCACGCGCCCTTCGGGCACCGACAGGCTGCCATATTTGGTCGAATTGGTGACCAGTTCGTGGATCACCAATGCCATGGTCGAATAAGCCTGCGGGTTGAGCAGGATCGGCGCACCGCGCGACGCGACGCGCTCCCTCTCGGTGACGAACGCGGCCGCCTCGGCGTCGATCAGCGCCTGCATCGGTGCCGGGCCCCAATGGTCGTCGGTGATCTGGTTGTGCGCCCGCGCCAGGGCGTGGACGCGGCCGTCGATCACCTTTACGAATTCCTTCACCGCCTCTTCGCTCGGCTGCGACTGGCGGATCAGGCCGCGGATCACGCCCAGGATATTGCGTACGCGGTGGTTCAGTTCGGCGATCAGCAATTCCTGCCGTGCGCCGGCCTGTTGCCGCTCGGCCGAGGCTTCGTCCGCCAGGCGCAGCACCACCTCGATCAGCGTCGCCCGCAGCGTCTCCGCGACGCGCACCTCGGAGGGCGTGAAGGGCTGCGATTTGCCCTGCACCAATTCCTTCCATTCGGCGAAGCTTTCGCGCGGCGACAGACGCGGGCCGTTCGGGCCATAGTCCACCGGCTTGTGCGGGTCGCCCGCCCAGCGCACCGATCGCACCAGTTCCGACCGGAACAGCACGACATAATCGCGCGGGGATCGCGAGATCGGGATGGCGAGCATCCCCGCCGCTTCGGACGCGAAGCTCTCCGCGCCCTGCACGATACCGGCGATATTGTCGGTGGCGTACACCTTGCCCGCCGCCGTGCTGTTCAGTGCGCGCACGATCTTGCGGAAATCCTCCAGCGGCGGCGTCACGCCCGAAAAGGCGTAATTGCCCGCGATCCACACGCCGACGCCGTCCGCCGGGATCGCATGCGTCAGGATGTCGCCCAGCCAGTCCGGGTCCTTCAGCAGCGTCTCGTCGGACGCCACCGCGCCGAGCAGCTGGTCGGAAATGTCGCGCGCGCGCCGTTCGTATTCCACCGTCTGCTGCCGCTCGCGGCTTTCCAGGCGCATCGCGAACATCTGCGCGAACAGCTCCGCCACCGATCGCCGCTCGAACGTCGGGCAGCGCGGCGCATAATGGTGGCACGCGAACAGCCCCCACAATTTGCCCTCGACGATGATCGAGATCGACAGGCTCGCTTGGACGCCCATGTTCTTCAAATATTCGATATGAATGGGCGAAACCGCGCGCAGCACGGAAAGCGACAGGTCCAGCGGCGCGCCGGTCGCGTCGCGCGGCGGCACGATTTGTACAGGAACGGCGTTCACGTCGGTGATAATGCGCAATAAATTGCGCCGATACAGCTCGCGCGCTTGGACCGGTATGTCACTCGCCGGGTAACGCAGCCCCAAAAACGCCCCAATCCCCCCCCGCACCGCCTCGGCTACGACCTCGCCCGATTGGTCGGCAGCGAAGCGATAGACCATCACCCGATCGAACCCGATCAAAGCGCGCACCTGTCGTGCACCTTCCTTGAAGAACGTCGCCATGTCGTCGCATTGATCGAGCCGGGTGATCATCGATCGCACCATGCCGCTCGCGTCGCCATGTTCGCCCGACGCCGGCTCGCATTCGATCACGATAGTGCCGTTCGAGAAATGAAGCGCCACATCGAAACGATGCCCGCTGCCGAGCAGATCGCAGTCGAACAGGCGCTCGATCGCGTCCGGCCCACGTAGCATCGCAGCGCGATTGCGAAGATCGTGGATCACGTTCGACGGCAAAACATCCGAAATGGGTTGGCCGATCACCTCTTGCGGCGTGCGACCGATAAAGTCAGCGAGATTGGCCGAGGCACGCGCCACCAGCCAGTCGGCGGTGAGTGCGAGCAGGAAGCCGATCGGCTGGATCGCGCCGAGGATGTGGATCGGTTCGCGATCGCAGTTGGTCAGATCGACCGTAGTTTTGTCGCTCAAGATTACGCTACCTTCATACTCGCTTGTCCGGCGCACTCGAACAGTTCGAATACGGTTCGCGCCGCTACCACCGCTTCTCCGATCTCCTCATCGGATCGGAGCCGCCCGTCGATCAACTGCATCAGGAATCGCCACGCCCCCGGCACGGATGCACCGAGAAAGCTTCGCGGCAGTTCGGTCGGCACGGATCGCACCAGCATCGCCCCCCCGAGGCGCGATCCTTCCAGAACATAGATCGCGCCAAGCACCGCCGGTGCAGTTTCGAACCGCGGTTCGATGCCAAACGCAGGTGCGGGAAATCCGATCCCTACCAAGTCCTGCTCCAGCAAAGCGGCCCGCCGCCGCGCCGGCCAATCGGGCACGATCCGCTCGGCCCGGGCACGGTCCAGCGCGGCCTCGCACGGCACATGCGCAGCCGCCTGTGTTGCCAAAAACGCGCCATAGCCTTGCCGGGTCGAGAGCTCGAAGGTGGAATAGATCGCGTCGACGCGGTCGTGGCAGTCGCGCGTCTCGCGCCGCAAGGCCTCGCGCGCGCCGCTCATGCGTGGAGCAGATTGTCGACGCGCCGCGCCAGTTCGTCGATCGCGAACGGTTTGGTCAGCACCTCCATGCCGCGCTTGATATGGCCATGGTTGAGCACGGCATTCTCGGCATAGCCGGTGACGAACAGAACGCGCAGATCGCTGCGCAGCGCCCGCGCCGCATCGGCGACCTCGCGTCCGTTCATTCCACCCGGCAGACCGACATCCGTAATGAGCAGGTCGATCCGCGCGCCGCTCTGCAGGATCTTCAGCCCCGCCGGGCCGTCCCCCGCCTCGACGCAATGATAGCCGAGATCGCTGAGCGCATCGACGATCAGCATGCGAACGGTCGGCTCGTCGTCGATCACCAGCACCGCCTCGCCCTGCGCCGTCTCGATCGCGGCATCGTTCGGCCCCGCCGCATCCTCCTCCTGCTCGCCATCGTGCCGCGGCAGGTAGATGCACACCATCGTGCCTTCGCCCAATTCCGAATAGATCCGCACATGGCCATGGCTCTGTCGCGCGAAGCCGTACACCATCGACAGGCCCAGACCGGTGCCCTGGCCGATCGGCTTGGTGGTGAAGAAGGGCTCGAACACCCGCTCAAGCGTCGCCTTGTCGATGCCGCACCCGGTGTCGCTGACGCAGATCGTGACGTACTGGCCGGGTTCCAACGCACGATCCTTGCCGCCCTTGCGGTCGATCCACTTGTTGCCGGTCTCGATCGTGATCCGGCCGCCGCCCGGCATCGCATCCCGCGCATTGATGCACAGGTTCAGGATCGCATTCTCGAGTTGGTTGGCATCGACCGAGGTCGCCCACAGCCCCGCAGCGGCGACCGTTTCGACCTCGATTTCCGGACCGACCGTGCGGCGGACGAGATCGACCAGATCGGTCATCAGTTGGTTGATGATCACGGGCTTGGGCGACAAGGTCTGCCGCCGCGAGAAAGCGAGCAAACGGTGCGTCAGCGCCGCCGCCCGCCGAGCCGCGCCTTGCCCCGCCGAGATGTAGCGCTCGACATCCACCGCCCGCCCCTGCGCCACGCGCAGTCCGATCATCTCAAACGCGCCCGATATCCCGGCCAGCAGGTTGTTGAAATCGTGGGCCAACCCTCCTGTGAGTTGCCCCACCGCCTCCATCTTCTGCGCCTGACGCAGCGATTCCTCGGCCACCTCGCGTTCCGCCAGCGCGTCGGCGACGCGGGTTTCCAGCTCGGCATTCAGTTTCTTCAACGCCTTCTCGGCGACGACCCGGTCGGTGACGTCCTTGAACAGCACGGCGACCTGTCGGTCCTCCAGCGATCCGACGCGAAACGACGAAACCTGAAGATGCCGTCCGGTGGCGACGAGTTCACGTTCGAAGCGGATCGGCTTGCCGGTCTGCAGCACGCTACCGTACAGTTCGACCCACCCATCCGCCTCGTCCGGCACCATCTCACGCAAGGTCTGGCCCACGACGTTCTCGATGCCGGCATTGGTCGCATAGGCGGCATTGGCCTCGACATGGACATAGTCGCTCAAGGGGCCGTGCGGACCATCGAAGAACTCGATAATGCAAAAGCCTTCGTCCATAGTGTCGAACAAGGTGCGATACCGCTCCGCCGCAAGATGGGCGACACCCACCGGATGTGCGGATCGGTTGGCCGGATCTTCAGAGGACATGACGGCGGATTAGCAGCGCAATTCGCGTGCGGCATCCTTTTTGTGCGAGGCTTTCAGGATCATGAAGTCGGCATTGTCCCAACTGCGTATGTCACAACGCTCGTACGGGCGGACTACCCGCACCTGACATGGTGCACGCCCGCGATGTTTGATGGGCAGGCCATTGTCCGGCCGAAGGTCCACTAACTGAATTTATCGCCATCTACAGGTTTTGCCCGCAAAACACTGAGCCGCCATGCTTTACCGCATCCGGATCATGCCGGTACGCGCGATCAACCGCCTTTCGGGCAGGACGAGATGCGTCCAACGGCGATTTCGTGCGTTGCGGCGATCTAATCTCAATCAGGAATCGCATCCATGATCTTGAAAAAATCCGTGCTCGCGGTGGTCGCACTCGGCCTGTCGGTGACCGCTCAGGCCCAGGACAAGAAGAATACCGGCCAGGTGGCCGGCGATATTGCGAGCCAGCCGGCGCGCGATGTCGGCATCGCCAAGACGAAGATTCCACCGGTGCTGAAGTCGGCTGCTGCGGCGCCTTACGCCCAGCTCAAATCCTGCACGCAGATAAACAGCGCAATCCGCGAGTTGACCAGCGCGCTCGGCCCAGATCTCGATTCGGGCAGCAATGCTCCTCGCGCAGGCATCGCCGAAGTGGGCGGCCGCGCCGTGGTCAATTCGCTGATCCCGTTCCGCGGGGTTGTACGCGAAGTGTCCGGTGCCGCTCCAGCACAGCGGCGCCTGGATGCAGCGATCAGCGCGGGATATGCGCGGCGCGGTTTCCTGCGCGGCCTGAAGATCGCCAAGCGCTGCTAGATCAATCCGCTGAGCGGGCTGGAAGGGTCGGCGTACATTCGCTTGCCCATCCGACCCGCCAAATACGCCATGCGCCCGCTCTCGACGCCGGCCTTCATCGCCGCCGCCATCAGGATCGGATCCTTGGCCTCGGCGATCGCGGTATTCATCAGCACGCCATCGCAACCTAACTCCATCGCCGCCGCCGCATCCGAGGCAGTGCCGACGCCGGCATCGACCAGTACGGGCACGCCTGCGCCCTCCACGATCAGGCGGATCGTGACCTTGTTCTGGATGCCGAGGCCCGAACCGATCGGCGCGCCGAGCGGCATGATCGCAACCGCGCCGACATTTTCCAGCCGCTTCGCCGCGATCGGGTCGTCCACGCAATAGACCATCGGCTTGAAGCCTTCGTTCGACAGGATCTCGCAAGCGCGCAACGTTTCGACCATATCGGGATACAGCGTCTTCGCCTCGCCCAGCACCTCCAGCTTGACCAGATCCCAGCCGCCCGCCTCTCGCGCCAGACGGAGCGTGCGGATCGCGGATTCGGCATCGAAGCATCCGGCGGTGTTGGGGAGATACGTGATCTTCTTCGGATCGATGAAGTCCGTCAGCATCGGCGCGTTGCGATCGCTGACATTCACGCGGCGCACGGCAACGGTCACGATCTCGGCACCCGAAGCCTCCACCGCCGCCGCGTTCTGCGCGAAATCCTTATACTTACCAGTGCCGACGATCAGCCGGGACGTGAACGTCTTGTCCGCGACGGTCCAAGTATCGGTCCTGACCGGCGTGACGTGATCGCCGCCTCCTACAAAGTGAACGATTTCCAGTTCGTCGCCATCCTCGACCATCACGTCGGCCAGCGTCGACCGCGGCACGATCTCCAGATTGCGCTCGACCGCGACTTTCTCGGGCACCAGTCCGAGATCCGCGGCAAGTTGCGCGATGGTCAGGCCGGCAGCGATACGGCGATGTTCGCCATTGACGCGGATCGAGACGGTATGATCGGAATGCATCTTAATCCTTTGCCGTTCGCTTCGAGCGAAGTCGAGAAGCCTGCCCCGGAACCTGTATCTCGACTTCGCTCGATACGAACGGGTAAGGGAAGGTAGACGCGATATAGGCCGTGGTGCCTTGGTCGCAACCGAAAGGCCATTCGCTTGCCCGACACGATTTACGTCCTCAACGGCCCGAATCTCAACCTGCTTGGCCTGCGCGAGCCGGATATCTATGGTCATGATACGCTCGATGATATCGCGGGCATGTTGGAAGACCGCGCGCGCGACCTCGATCTGAAGATCGATATGCGCCAGTCCAACCATGAAGGACATATCGTCGATTGGCTCCACGAGGCGCAGGCCGAGGGTGCCAAGGCGGTGATCCTGAATGGCGGCGCCTATACCCACACCTCGATCGCGATCCACGACGCGATGAAAGGGATCAAGACGCCGGTTATCGAGGTGCATCTGTCGAACCCGCACGCACGCGAAAGCTTCCGTCATCAGAGCTATATCGCGCGGGCCGCGAAGGGAACCATCGCCGGGTTCGGCGCGCTTTCCTATGTCCTGGCGCTTGAAGCCGCCGCGCGTCTCTGACAGGACGCGGGCCGTATAAGGGAAACATCCCGCAAAAGGAGTTCATGGTCGCATGACCGATGCAAATACCAACGAAGCCATGCGGATCGATGTCGATCTGGTGCGTCAACTCGCACAATTGCTCGACGATACGTCGCTGACCGAGATCGAGGTCGAAGACGGCGGGCGCAAGATCCGTATCGCGCGCAAGGCCGCGTCCGTCGCTGCCGCGCCCGTGCAGTATGCCGCCGCCCCGCAGGCTGCCCCGACCGCCCCCGCCGCTGCCGCAACGACCGAAGTCGGCGCCCCGGCACCGGCGAGCACCGCCGATGCGGTGAAGTCTCCGATGGTCGGCACGGTCTATCTCGCGTCCGACCCGGCGTCGAAGCCGTTCATCGCGGTCGGCGACAAGGTCGCGGCCGGCGCGACCTTGCTGATCGTCGAGGCGATGAAGGTAATGAATCCGATCGTCGCGCCCAGCGCCGGCACGGTGAAGGCAATCCTGGTGCAGGACAAGCAGCCGGTCGAGTTCGACCAGCCGCTCGTCGTGGTCGAGTAACCAGCCTTGGCCCAGATCAAGAAACTGCTGATCGCCAATCGCGGCGAGATCGCGTTGCGCATCCATCGTGCATGCCATGAAATGGGCATCCAGACGGTCGCGGTACATTCCACCGCCGATGCCGATGCGATGCATGTACGGCTCGCCGATCAGGCGATCTGCATCGGCCCGCCGGCAGCGACCGATTCCTATCTGAACATTGCCAACATCATCTCGGCAGCCGAGATCAGCGGCGCGGATGCGATCCATCCCGGCTACGGGTTCCTGTCCGAGAACGCCAAGTTCGCGGAGATCGTCGAGGCGCACGGCATCATCTTCGTCGGACCAAAGCCCGAACATATCGTCACGATGGGTGACAAGGTGGAAGCCAAGCGCACCGCCGGTCGGCTCGGTCTGCCGCTCGTTCCGGGATCGGATGGCGCGATCAGCGACATCGCCGAGGCGCGGGAGATCGCGGCGCGGATCGGCTATCCCGTGATCATCAAGGCGGCCTCGGGCGGCGGCGGACGCGGCATGAAGGTGTGCACGTCCGAGGATCAACTCGAGACGTTGATCAGCCAGGCCGGCAGCGAGGCCAAGGCCGCGTTCGGCGACGCCACCGTCTATATGGAAAAATATCTCGGCAATCCGAGACACATCGAATTTCAAGTGTTCGGCGACGGCAACGGCAATGCGATCCATCTCGGCGAGCGCGATTGCTCGCTGCAACGTCGCCATCAGAAGGTGCTGGAGGAAGCCCCCTCCCCGGTGCTCGGTGAGGAGGACCGCGCGCGCATGGGCGCTGTGTGCAGCAAGGCGATGGCCGATATGGGCTATCGCGGCGCGGGCACGATCGAATTCCTGTGGGAAGACGGCGAATTCTACTTCATCGAAATGAACACCCGGCTGCAGGTCGAACATCCGGTGACCGAGATGATCACCGGTCTCGATCTGGTGCGCGAACAGATCCAGATCGCCGAAGGTCGCCCGCTGACCCTTCGCCAGCAGGATGTGGTGTTCCGGGGCCATGCGATCGAATGCCGCATCAACGCCGAGAATCCGCGCACTTTCGCACCTTCGCCGGGACTGGTGACGATGTTCCACGCGCCGGGCGGCATGCACGTTCGCGTCGATAGCGGGCTGTATGCCGGCTATCGCGTGCCGCCTTACTACGATTCGATGATCGCCAAGCTCATCGTCTACGGCACGACGCGCAACGGCGCGTTGCGGCGTTTGCGGCGGGCGCTGGAGGAGTTCGTGATCGAGGGGCCGACGACGACGATCCCCCTGCATCAGGCGTTGCTCGACGATCCGGATTTCCAGGCCGGCGATTATACGATCAAGTGGCTGGAGGAATGGCTGGCCAAGCAGGAATGAGGCGGGGCTGACGTCTCCCCTAACACTACCGTCATCCCGGACCGGATCCGGGATCCAACGAGCCGAACGCGCAACGCCCGCCACCAATGTTCTACTTAGCCGCCCGTTGGATCCCGGATCAAGTCCGGGATGACGGCTATTAGGCACCTTCCCCCTCTAGCCCACCTCTGCCAAAACCCTCCCCATAACAGGGGAGAATCGCCATGATCCGTTTGCCCGCCGCCACCGCGTTGGCGCTGGTCTTCGCCGTGCCCGTCGCCACGTCTTTATCGGCGCAGGTCAAGACGCCCGACCGGCCCGTCACCGACCCCAGATCCGTCACCTCCCCCGTCAATCCGAACGCCCGGGCGGTGCCGGTCGAGGATATCGGCACGTCGCGCTCGCTCGGCACCACGGCATGGAGCGCCGACGGCAGGCAGATCTTCGTCGCCACGAATCTGACAGGGCGAACGAATATCTGGCGCACCGACACTGCCGGCAGTTGGCCGGTTCAGCTTACCCAATCGGACGATTCGCAAACCGGCCTCGCGCCGTCCGCCGACGGCAAATACGTCTATTTTCAGCAAGATGTCGGCGGTAACGAATATCCCGATATCTACCGTGTGCCGGTCGACGGCGGGGCGGTCGAGCAGATCACGAAGACACCGGACCGGCGCGAGGGCAGCATGCTCGTCGGCGGTGCGAAAGGCGCGATCGCCCTGTCGACCAAGCTGAAGACCGAAGGCCAGACCAACCTTGCCGTGCTCGATGCGGACGGCAACGTCCGCGTGCTCACCAAGGAAGCGGACCCGCAATTCGCCTGGGGTGCGGTGGCCTGGGTCGATAGCGGCACGGCGATCATCGCCAATCGCGACCGGGTCGATTCGAAGGTTGGGGAAGTGTGGCGCGTCGATGCCACGACCGGGGCGGCGACCAAGCTGATCGCCAAGGCCGACACGGTCTATCAGGCCGCCGATGCGACGCCGGATGGAAAGTGGATCGCGGTCAGCACCGACGACGGCACCGGGCAGCTGCACGCCGGCCTGTACGACACCGCCGCCAGGACGTGGAAATGGCTCAAGCCGACGCCCTGGGAGCAGACCGCCAGCAGCTTGACCCGCGACGGCAAGGCCCTGATCTTCGCAACCAACGCCGATGCACGCAGCACGCTCTACCGTTATGATATCGCACGCGGCACCGAAACGGCGTTGCAGGTGCCGCCCGGGGTGAACTACCTGACCGGTGCAGATCCTCGCTCGCCCGACGGTCGCACGTTGCTGGTCGGCCATTCGGGTGCGGATTCGCCGACCAACCTGTACCTGTACGATCTCGCCAGCGGTGCCGCGCGCCCCGCGACTCAGCTCGCCATTGCCAGCCTCTCCCCCGATGTGCTGCCGAAGTCCGAGGTCGTGACTTATAAGAGCTTCGACGGCACGCTCGTCAGTGCGGTCGTCACGATGCCCGCCAACCTGAAGCGCGATGGCCGCAACCCCGCGATCGTCCTGCCGCATGGCGGGCCGACCGGTCAGGCGCAGGATGGCTACAGCCGTTATGCCACCGCTTTCGCCAGCCGCGGCTACATCACGATCCAGCCCAATTTCCGCGGCTCGACCGGCTATGGCAAGGCGTTCCAGGAGGCGAACTTCAAGGATCTCGGCGGCGGCGATTTGAAGGACACCGTCGCGGCGAAGACATTTCTCGTCAACACCGGCTATGTCGATGCCAAGCGCGTCGGAATCTTCGGTGGATCGTATGGCGGCTTCATGACGCTGATGGCGATCGGCCGCGTGCCGGACGAGTTCGCCGCCGCCGTGCAATGGTTCGGTATCATCAACTGGCGCACGATGTACCGCGATCAGGACGAACTGCTAAAGGCCTATCAGCGCGGCCTGCTCGGCACGCCGGAAACCGACCCGAAGGTCTACGACGCGTCCTCCCCCCTCACCTATATCCGCGCCGCCAAGGCTCCGTTGCTGACGATCCAGGGCGAGAACGACATCCGCGTGCCACGCGGCCAGGCGCAGGAGGTCAACGACATCCTGAAAGCCAAGGGCAACGTGGTCGAAACCGTCTTCTATCCGGCAGAAGGCCACGGGTTCCAGAAACGCGAGAACCAGCTCGACTCGCTCAAGCGCACGGTGGCGTGGTTCGACAAATATCTGAAGGCGGCGCCGGCAAAATGAAGGCGACCATCTGGCACAACCCGCGCTGCTCGAAATCGCGCGAGGCCTTGGCGATCCTCAGCGACACGCCGGGCGTCGACGTAACGGTGATCGAATATCTCAAGCACCCGCCGTCGCGCGCGACCCTCGCCGGGCTCTACGCCAAAGCGGGGATATCGCCGCGCGACGGCCTGCGGCGGAACGAACCCGAGGCCAAGGCATTGGCGGGTGCAAGCGACGCAGCGATATTGGACGCCATGGCCGAGAACCCGATCCTGATCGAACGGCCCCTGGTGGAGACCGAAAAGGGCGTACGGCTCGGGAGGCCGCCGGAGCGTGTGCGCGACGTACTTTGAGCGCGCTCGAACCTGGCCGCAATTGCTGGCGCATCGAAACTGCCACCCGCGCCACCGTGATCATCGACGCCGATCGCTATTTCAAGGCGGCGCGCGCGGCGATGCTGAAGGCCAAGCATCAGATCCTGCTGATCGGCTGGGATTTCGACGCGCGTATCGATCTGACGCCGGATGGCGATCCCGGTGACGGTGCGCCGCGCAACGTCGGCGATTTCATTTATTGGCTGGTGAAGCACCGCCCCGAATTACAGGTCTATACGCTGCGCTGGGATGTCGGCGCGTTGAAGACGCTGGTGCGTGGGTCGACCATCTTCACGGTCGCCAAATGGATGACGCACGAACGCATCCACACCAAGCTCGACGGATATCACCCGGTTGGAGGATCGCATCACCAGAAGATCGTCGTGATCGATGATTGCCTCGCTTTTGCCGGGGGGATCGACATGACGTCGGAACGCTGGGACACGCGCGAGCATCTCGACGACCAGCCGTGTCGCACCGAGCCGGGCGGCAGGGATCGCTACAAACCATGGCACGACGCAACCACCGCGCTGTCCGGGCCGGTCGCGTCGGCGCTCGGCCACCTGTGCCGCGATCGCTGGGAATTGGCGGGCGGGAAGCCGATCGACCCGCCCCCCGCCACCACCGATTGCTGGCCCGACGGGCTGGACGTGGACTTTTCCGATATAGACGTCGCCGTATCGCGCACCGAACCGGAAATGCCGGATCACCAGCCGGTGATCGAGATCGAGCAACTCTATCTCGATCTGATCGCGCGCGCACGACGGCACATCTATGCAGAGAGCCAGTATTTCGCCTCGCGAAAGATCGCCGAGGCGATCGCGCTCCGGCTGGACGAGCCGGACGGTCCCGAAATCGTCATCATCAACCCGACCACCGCACAGGGTTGGCTGGAGCCGATCGCCATGGACACGGCGCGGGCGCGGCTGTTCCAGGCCTTGAAGCATCACGACACGCACGATCGCCTGCGCATATATCACCCGGTCACAAAGGGCGGCCTGCCGATCTACGTTCATGCCAAGATTCTGGTGATCGATGACCGAGTACTCCGCGTCGGATCGTCCAATTTCAACAATCGATCGATGCGCCTCGATACGGAATGCGACGTGACGATCGACGCGGATCACGGTGCCGACCCGGCGTGCATAGCGGCGATCCGCGACGGTCTGATCGCCGAGCATCTCGGGTCGAAGGCGAGTCGCGTCGCAGCGGTGCTGGTCGAAACGGGATCGCTGATCGCCACGATCGACCGCCTGCGCGCGCCCGGGCGGACGCTGGTCGATTACGAGGTGCCGGAGTTGAGCGACGTCGAGGAATGGCTCGCAGACAATGAAGTGCTCGATCCCGAAGGCCCAGGCGAGATGTTCGAAAGCTTGAGCAAGCGAGGCCTGTTCCGACGGATGCAGTTCTGGCGCAAGGGGTGACCGGCCCTCACCTTGGCTCCCCGTCATCCTGAACTTGCTTCAGGATCCAGGCGCGGTTCGTTGCCGAAACTAATAATTTCTGTGACGCGGATGACCGCGCCTGGATGCTGAAACAAGTTCAGCATGACGGGGTCTATTTCGTAGGGCCAAATCACCCCGTCATCTCTGCCGTGACATCCTGTTTCGTGCCGTACAGGATGACCGCTTTGCCGTTGCGCCTCTGCACGTCGGCATTCAGCCGCATCCAGCGCACGTCGCCGTCCAACCGCCGGATCTGTGCCTCGAACGTGAAGCTGCCGCACGTTTCCAGCGCCGCCGCGCGCAGTCGCTCCAACAGCGTCCGCGATTCGGGCAGATACAGGTCGAGCGTCGAGCGACGATCCACCGCCACCCCCCGCGGTATGCCGAACAGGTCGAACACGCCGCTCGTCCAGCGCAATTGCTCGGTGGCGAGATCGCACTGCCATGCGGCGGGCAGCGCGGGCAGATTGCACGGCTCGTCGGCCCGGAAGTCGCTCAAACGCGGCGCGGGTGCCCCCACCTGCCGGATCCGGTGACGTTCGAGGTGAGTGCCCATGACGCTCCCATGCCTGCCAGCAATTAAGGCTGCGTTATCCCGTAGATTTCGACGACGAGACGCTCCTTCTCCAGCGAGAATTTATGGCGGGGATCGGCAACGGCCCGTCCCCACGGGGTGACGGATCGCGCGTACCCCGCTAAAGGCGCGGGCATGACCAAGATCACGCCCGAGATCGTCGCCGAACACGGCCTGTCGCCCGAAGAATATGAGCGCGTCCTGCACGCCATGGGGCGCGAGCCGAACCTGACCGAACTCGGCATCTTCTCGGTGATGTGGTCCGAACATTGCAGCTATAAATCCAGCCGCATCCATCTGAAAAAGCTGCCGACCACCGGCCCTCAAGTCATCTGTGGCCCAGGCGAGAATGCCGGCGTGATCGATATCGGTGACGGTCAGGCGGCGATCTTCAAGATGGAGAGCCACAACCACCCGTCCTATATCGAACCCTATCAGGGTGCGGCGACCGGAGTCGGCGGCATCCTGCGCGATGTCTTCACGATGGGCGCGCGGCCGATAGCCAATCTCAACGCGCTGCGCTTCGGATCGCCCGATCACCCCAAGATGAAGCATCTGATCGCTGGCGTCGTCCATGGCATCGGCGGCTACGGCAATTGCGTCGGCGTGCCGACGGTAGGCGGCGAGGTGAATTTTCACCCGGCCTATGACGGCAACATCCTCGTCAACGCGATGACGGTGGGCGTCGCGGATCAGGACAAGATCTTCTATTCCGCCGCATCCGGCGTGGGCAATTCGATCGTCTATGTCGGCGCCAAGACGGGGCGGGACGGCATCCACGGTGCCACGATGGCATCCGCCGATTTCGGCGAAGATGCCGATGCCAAGCGCCCGACCGTTCAGGTCGGTGACCCCTTCACCGAAAAACTACTGATCGAAGCGTGCCTGGAACTGATGTCCAGCGACGCGATCGTCGCGATCCAGGATATGGGCGCAGCCGGTCTCACCTCTTCCAGCGTCGAGATGGCGAGCAAGGGCGGCGTCGGCATCGAACTGATCATGGACGACGTGCCGCAGCGCGAGACCGGCATGACGCCGTACGAGATGATGCTCAGCGAATCGCAGGAGCGCATGCTGATGGTGCTGAAGCCCGGCCGCGAGGATTTCGCCGAGGCGATCTTCCGCAAATGGGAACTGGATTTCGCGGTCATCGGCCATGTCACCGAAACCGGACGGATGGTGTTGAAGTGGAAGGGCGATGTCGTCGCCGATATCCCGCTCGGGCCGCTCGCCGACGATGCACCGCTGTACGACCGCCCGCACGTCCCCACCCCGCCGGCGAAGGCGCTGGTCGACGTGCCGGAAAGCACCGACATCGCCGCCGATCTGCTGACGCTGATGGGCTCACCCGATATCGCGTCGCGGCGCTGGATCTGGGAGCAATACGACCACATGGTCGGCGGAGACACCGTGCAGCGCCCCGGCGGCGATGCGGCGGTGGTCCGCGTCCACGGTACGCCCAAGGGCCTTGCCATGACGACCGATTGCACCCCGCGCTATTGCTTCGCCGATCCCTTCGAGGGCGGAAAGCAGGCGGTGGCCGAGGCCTGGCGCAATCTGAGTGCGGTCGGCGCGACACCACTCGCCGTCACCAACTGCCTGAACTTCGCCAACCCGCAACGGCCCGAGATCATGGGCCAGATCGTCGGTTGCCTGGAGGGTATGAGCGAGGCCTGCCGCGCGCTCGATTTCCCGATCGTGTCGGGCAATGTCAGCCTCTATAACGAAAGCAAGGCGACCGGCGGCGGCTCGGCGATCCTGCCAACCCCAGCGATCGGCGGCGTCGGTCTGCTCGCCGATTGGTCGAAGAGTGCGACGATCGCTTTCAAGGGCAGCGGCGACGTGATCCTCGCGGTCGGCACGCGACGCGGCGATCTCGGCCAGACCTTATGGCTGCGCGAATGTCACGAGCGCGAAGACGGACCGCCGCCGCGCGTCGATCTCACCGCCGAACGCAGGTCCGGCGACCTGATCCGAGAGGCGATCACGCTAGGCCAACTGACAGCGGTGCACGACGTGTCCGACGGCGGCATAGCCGTGACGCTCGCCGAGATGGCGCTGGCCGGCGGGATCGGCGCGATGATCGATCGCAAGCAGCCGTTCGATTGCGCGCACAGCTTCTTCGCGGAGGATCAGGGCGTCTATATCGTCACCGTCGAGGACAGTGCGCTGATGGACTTCCTGGGCGCCGCGCACGCCGCCGGGGTCGAAGCCGAACCGATGGGCCGTACCGGCGGCAAGCGTCTGATCTTCGAACGCCCTAACCGCGACGACGTGGTGACTTTGGACGCCCTTCGCACCGCGCACGAAGGCTTCTTCCCGACGCTTATGGGCAGCGCCGCCTGAAACGGATTAGCCATTTCGCAAAGCGCGGGAGCGATTCGCTCGGAACGACGTGATTCGGCGTTCTGGACTGTGGGCGCTGTCCCGCGCTTGCCGCCAGCACGTTTTCTAAATGCGATGAGCAGCGTCGCCTAATGCGAGTCAGACGCAAAAAGGCTTGCGAACAATTCTCATTAGCCCTACTCGCGCTTCAGAGAGGATGGAGCGTCACATGGTCGTTTGCGTCTGTAATGCGATTCGGGAAACCCAGGTCCGCGAAGCTGCCCGCAACGGCGCGACCAGCGCCTGCCAGGCATATCGGAGCCTCGGCCGCCAGCCTAAATGTGGCCAGTGCGTTCCGTTCGCGCGATCCATTATCGATGCGGAGCGTGCTGCTGCGTAGCGTTCGCAGGCGCAACAATCGGCGGAAAACCGCCATTTTTTGACTGTCGCGACCTGTCCGTTTGCGCTATCTAACGGCGCAACGAACGGAGATCTTATCATGCGCGGCGACCCCAAAGTTATCGATTATCTGAACGAGGTGCTCAAGAACGAGCTGACCGCAATCAACCAATATTGGCTGCATTATCGGCTGTACGACCACTGGGGTGTCCGGAAGCTCGCCGAGTTCGAACGGCATGAATCGATCGACGAGATGAAGCATGCCGACTGGGTCGCGGAGCGCATCCTGTTTCTCGACGGCCTGCCCAACTTCCAGCTGCTCGGCCGCCTTCGCATCGGTGAATCGGTGCAGGAAGTGTTGCAAGCCGATCTCGATCTCGAGATGGAGGCCCTGCCGCCGCTGCGCGACGCGATCGAGCACTGCGAGAAGGTTCGCGATTATGTCAGCCGTGATCTGTTCCGCAAGATCCTCGATAGTGAAGAGGAACATGTCGACACGCTGGAGCGCCAGTTCGAAATGATCCAACGCATGGGCATCGAGAATTACGTGCAGCTGCAGAGCAAGCCGGCGAACGAGGAAATCGACCACGTTTGAGCCGGGGTTGAATAGCTAGGCTGACAGGGGCTGGTCCGTTGGGCCGGCCCCTTTTCATATAAATTGCGCGCGGCTGATGCGCAGTCCGATCCGCCAGCGGTGAATTAGATCGCCCGGCGCCCGAACCCCGCCGATGGCCGACGCGCGACCAGCGGGTTGGCCTCGCGCTCGAGCAGCGCCAGCGTCTGTTGGAACAGCGGGCTGAGCTGCACGACATGCTCCAGGGCTTCCTCCGGCGTATCGTGGTTTTCCACGCAATCGCGCGCGATCGTCTCGATGGTTTCGGCCAGCATGCCGAGCGGCTCGGCCCCGAACTGGCGCGCCTCGCCCTTCAGCGTGTGGGCAGGGATGACCAGAGCGGCGGCATTGTTGGCGCGCATCGCCGTCTCGATCGCCGCGACCGATTTCACCCCGTCCTCGCGGAAATAGCCGAGAATACGTACGAACCCCGCGCCCAGTTCGCTTCGCGAACGCTGGTAGGCGGCCCAATCGACCAATGTGCTGCCTTCGAACGACACCGTCTTCTCCTCCATTGGGCGCGACCCACCCCTTGAGAGTGTAGATGACCTTCTAGAAGATTTGGGTAAACGTAAGGTTGACGGACAGAACCGATATGGGTCGATCAAGATAAACCAACCCACTCAATACTAGTCATTTTTTACTGCGACGTTTGGCGGGTCAGGTTCTATAGGTCGAATGGGTTCTTCGGCGCGCGGAGTGTAAGGCGCACAGGCACCGCGCCGAACCCGAGATCGCGGCGGATGCCGTTGATCAGATAGCGTTGATAGCTCGTCGGCAGTTGATCGACGCGGGTGCCGAACAGCACGAAGCCCGGCGGGCGCGTCTTTGCCTGCGTAAGATAGCGCAGCTTGATGCGCTTGCCGCCAGGCGCGGGGGGCGGATTGGCCTCTATCGCTTTCTCGAACCAGCGATTGAGTTCGCCGGTACCGACCCGCTTTGACCAGATCTCGCGCGTTTCGAACGCGACCTTGATCAGCATGTCGAGCCCCTTGCCGGTCGCCGCCGACACGGTCAACACCGGCACGCCCTTGGCTTGGCTCAACCCCTCGTCCAACGCCGCCTTTACGCCGTTGAACAGCGAACTGGCATGTTCGGCCACATCCCACTTGTTGAGCGCGATGACGAGCGCACGCCCCTCCTGCAACGCGGCGTCGGCGATCCGCAGATCCTGCGATTCCAGCCCGCGCGTCGCATCGAGCAGCAGCACGACCACTTCGGCGAAATCGATTGCGTGCAGCGCGTCGGCGACGGAGAGCTTTTCTAGCTTGTCCTGTACGTTGGCGCGCTTCCGCATCCCGGCGGTATCGATCAGGCGCACCGCGCGCGCCTCGCCCTCGGCATCGTGCCACGTCCAGTCGACCGCGATCGAATCGCGCGTGATGCCAGCTTCCGGACCGGTAATGAGGCGTTCCTCACCCAGCATGCGATTGATCAACGTGGACTTACCCGCATTCGGGCGCCCGACGATCGCCAGCTTCAGCGGCGCGCTGAGATCGTCCTCAGCATATTCCGGTTCCTCCTCGACATCCTCGCGATCGATATACGGGAGCAGCGCGTCGAACAGATCGCCCATGCCCTCGCCATGTTCGGCGGAAAGCTGCACCGGATCGCCATAGCCGAGAGCGAGCGATTCAAGGATGCCGGCCTCTCCGGCTTTGCCTTCGGCCTTGTTGGCGACCAGCACGATCGGTGTATCGGAGCCGCGCAGCCAGCGCGAGATTTCTTCTTCGAGTGGCACAACGCCGACGCGCGCGTCGATCATGAACAAAGCGACATCGGCCTGTGCCACCGCTGCCTCGGTCTGCGCGCGCATGCGGCCAGGGAGCGTCGCGGCGTCCTCATCCTCATATCCGGCAGTGTCGATGATACGGAAATCGACGCCGACCAGCGTGGCGTCGCCCTCGCGCCGATCGCGGGTCACGCCGGGGCGATCGTCGACCAGAGCAAGCTTCTTGCCGACAAGGCGGTTGAACAGGGTCGACTTGCCGACATTGGGACGGCCGATAATCGCGACCACAGGGAGCTTAGACATCGCCGCCCCTTAGCCGGGTTGGCGGCAAAGGTCACGCGGTGTGAACGACGCGCCGTTCACAGTCCCAAAAACACACCCGTCATCCCGGACCTGATCCGGAATCCAACCAGCGGCTTTCCGCTACGCACGATCCAAATCCGGGATGACGGCAGATTTTATTTATAGGCTGCAATCCGGCCTTTCATATCCATCACGTAAAGCGTGTTGTTGACCACCACCGGCGACAGGTTGAAGGGTGTGCCCGACTTGATGATCGTGCCGATCTCGCCCGAGGCCACCGCGACCGAGACGATCTCCCCTTCCGAATTGGTCAGCAGCAGACGTCCACCCGCCAGCACCGGGCCAAACCAGGTAATCGTGCCAGAGCGCTTCTTCTCGTTCGTGAAGCCCTTCAACTGGCTGATCCAGCGCACCTTGCCCGTAGCGCGCGACAGGCAGACGAGCTTGGCATCGTCGGTGACGAGAAACAGCCATTCGCCCGCGATCCATGGCGTGGAGATACCGGCGAAGTTCTGCGACCAGACGCGGCGGCCCGTGCCGATATCGATCGAGACGGTACGCCCGCCCTGTCCGACCGCATAGACGCGGCCCTGGTCGATCACTGGCGAAGCGTCGATATCTGCGAGCGACGATACCGAGGTCGAGATCGCCGAGCGCGACAGCGCATCCTGCCACAAGGCGCGACCGTTTTCGTAGCGATAGGCGTTAAGTTCGCCCGACGAGAAGCCGGCGATGATTGATCCCGAACCTGCGGCCGGAGCAGCGACGCCGAATACGCCCTGCGATTCGAGACTGCCCGAGGATTGCCAGGCGGTCTTGCCGTCGGCCTGGTTGAGCGCGAACAGCTGATTGTCCTGGCTCAGCACGTAGACGTTGCCGTTGGAGATCGTCGGTGCGCCCCGCAGTGGCCCGCCCGGCTTGACGCGCCATACTTCCTTGCCGTCCGCGGCGTTCAGCGCGACCACGTCGCCCAGGCCATCGGTGGCGAAAACCTTGCCGTCGTCGAAGCTGACCCCGCCGCCGAAGCGCGCTTCGCGGTTCTTCTTGCCCGAGGTCAGATCCACCGACCAAACGCGCGCTCCAGTGTCGGCCGAGAACGCGTGGACCGTGGCCGCGACGTCGATCGCATAGAGCCGCCCCTCGGCGACGACCGGCGGCGCGGCAAGACGCTGGCGGTTGCTGCCGCCATCGACACTCGCCACCCAGCTGCGCGACAGCGACTGGCCAAGCGAGAGCTGGCCCATCGACTTGGCCGCATTACCGCCCGGCTGCGCCCATTCGGTATTCGTTTCCGGTGCGGGCAGCAGCACTTCGACCGCGGCGATCGTCTTGTCGGCTTCGACCGGCGCTTCCGACAAGAGAATCGGAACGCGATCGCCCAGCACCGGGGTCTTCTTGCCGCCGCCCTTGAAGATTCCGCAGGCGCTGAGCGCCATCAGCGCCGCGATTGCGACCGACGCCCTGGTCCGTGTCATCATGGTGCTTTCTTTTCCTCAACGGTATCGACCGCGTCGATCCCCAGTACGCCGGCCATCTGAACCGCGCGTTGACGGATGCTGGCCGGGACGGTCTCTTCCTTGGCGATCTGCGCGAAGAGCGGACCGGCCAGCTCCTTGCGGTTCATTTCCAGATAGGCCGCGGCGACCAGCTCGCCCGCACTGCCGAACCATGGGTTGCCCTTCACGACCAGCGGCTTCAGCCGCGTGACGACCATGTCGGGCTTCAGCGTATCGAATTCGGCCGAGGTCTGGCGGATCAATGCGAGATCGCGGAACGGCTGGGCGAGCGACGTATCGGCCGCGATCTCGCCGAACTTGGCGGCGGCACCCTTCAGATCGTTCTTGGCGAGCAGCACGTTGCCCTGGCTGAACTTCGCGCTGGCGCGGATGCCCCCGACATCGGAACCGGCCAAAGTCTCGAGCGGCACTGCGGCGGCGTCGGTCTTCTGCGCGGTCAGATCATCGATCGCGGCGCTGAGCTGTTCGCCTTGGACGCCCGCCGCCTCGGTCTGGCGATGTTGCCAGTACAGCACGCCGCCGAACACCGCGAGGGCAAGCCCGATCCCGGCCAGCAGCCAGCGGCCATAGCGCGTCCAGAAACTGGTCAGCTGATCGCGGCGGAGTTCTTCATCGACCTCGCGCAGGAAAGCTTCGTCGGTAGGCGGCGTGACGGCCAAGGCAGGCTCCAGATCGGGTCGGGGAATGGAAGCCGCGGACCTTAGCGACGCACGGCTGGAAGGGAAAGGGGATCAATCCTTCGGCTGATAGGTCTGCTCCGGCCCGGGGAAGGTGCGGGAGCGAACGTCCGAAGCATAGGTCTCGACCGCGGCAGAAATGCGGCCGGCCATGTCGTCGAATTTCTTCACGAACCGCGCGGTGCGCTCGAACAATCCCAGCATATCTTCGGTGACGAGCACCTGCCCGTCGCAATCCGCCGAAGCGCCGATGCCGATCACCGGGCAGGAGACTTCGGCGGTGATCGCGCGGGCGAGGGGTTCGATCACGCCCTCCGCGACGATCGCGAACGCGCCCGCCTCGGCGATCGCGCGGGCATCGGAGATGATCTTGGCATGTTCGGCGTTGCTGCGGCCGCGCGCGCCATATCCGCCGAGCGCGTTCACCGCCTGCGGCGTGAGGCCGATATGCCCCATCACCGGAATGCCGCGCGCCGACAGGAACGCGACCGTCGGGGCCATCGCCTCCCCGCCCTCCATCTTCACCGCCGCCGCGCCGGTTTCGGCCATCACGCGCGCGGCGGAGTGGAACGCCTGTTCTGGGCTGGCCTCATAGCTGCCGAACGGCATGTCGATCACAACGACGGAATGGTAGCTGCCGCGTACCACGGCGGCACCGTGCGCGCACATCATGTCGAGCGTGACGGGCAAGGTGGACGGCAGGCCGTAAATCACCTGCCCCAGACTATCGCCGACCAATAGCAGGTCGCAGTGCGGATCGAGCAGCTGCGCCATGCGCACGGTGTAGGCGGTGAGCATCACCAGCGGCTCCCCAGTACCATTGGGGCCCTTGCGGGCGAGGATCGCGGGCACGGTGAGGCGCTTCATCGGCGCGGGTGTGGGGTTCGCGCGGCTGGTCGAGGTGTCGATCGTGAAGGTCGTGGACATGGAGTGCGCTTACCGGGTTGGGCGGAAGTTGCCAATGTTGGCGCGCATCCAGTGCCGCGCGCTTGACTTGATGTTAGAAATATATAACATCATGCATATCAAAACTAACTGGAGCGGACATGACGTTCAGGGAAAAGTCGCTGTGGGTATCGATGATCGCGTCGGCCGCGATCTGGGGATCGTATCTCTTCGACGTCGGATCGCTGCTCGCGCACGGCACGGTCAGCGCGGCCCAGGCCTATGGCGGCTTCACGCGATCGGTGATCCTGCTGGTCGTCGTGCAGGTGGCGGCGACGATCGTGCTGGCGACCATGGCCCCATCGGACGCCAACGCGCCGGAGGACATGCGCGACAAGGAATTCGCCGCCAGTGCCGCGCTGCCGGCCTACACCCTGCTGAGCCTGGTCATCGTCGTCGCGATGCTGGCGATCCCGCTGCTGGTGCAGGTCGCCCCGCGCTACATCACCGGCGACCCGGCAATGGTGATCGCGATCGTGCTGGGCAATGCCATGCTGCTGGCGCTCGTGATCGCCCACGTCACCTATTGCGCCGCGCAGATCCACCGTTACCGGCACGGCTGACATGGCCAAGCCACACATCACCAATCAGATCCGGACGCTGCGCTTCATGGCCGGCGAAATGACGCAGGCGGAGCTGGGCGAGCATATTCAGGTCACGCGGCAGACGATCGCGGCGATCGAGCAGGGCAAATATTCGCCCACGCTGGAGGCCGCGTTCCGCATCGCCAAGGTGTTCGGCAAGCCGCTGGACGACGTGTTCCAATGGGTGGACGACTAAATCGATCAGGACACCCAGCCGCGCCGCCGGGCATGGTTCGAGAGCCAGATCTCGAACGCGCCGATCGCTGCGATCAGGATCGGAAAGCCGGCGGCGGCGACGAAGCCCTTCACCGCGACGATGTCGGAGTTGCCGAAGAAATACCCGAACATCACGACGACCAGCACGAGCGACAGCACGAACAACGGATGTGCAAATCGCGAGCGGGCCAGCAGGGCAATCGCGCCGAACAATCCGCTCCACACCCCACCGCCATAGAGCCACAGAAACCAATGCGGGCGGCTGGCGAGCAATTCCCGGTCGTATTCCGACATCTCAGCGAGACGTTCGGGGGTGGTCGTCACATCCATGTAGAAGGCCGCGACGCCCATCATGCCCCAGAGCAGGACCAACACCGCCACGATCCAGAACCAGCCAGGTGCCTTGTTGCGAAATGACGCCACGTCGGTTGCTCCCCTATTTCGGGGCGAAGGATGCGCCGAATATTACGGTAGCGCAACTTCCTCTGTTTCGGCGCGGGTCACCCCAAATATCCGTTGAAGAGCCATCCCCTGACCTCCTTACTCGTCATCCCCGCGAAGGCGGGAATCCAGCTTCCTATTCTGGCGGCGGGCAAGGCAGCGGGATCCCGGATCAAGTCCGGGATGACGGATCATGATGATCGGACCTCAGCCGACCTTCACGCCCTTCCAGAAGGCGAAGCGGCCCTTGATCTCGGCGGCGGCGGATTTCGGGTCGGGGTAATACCAGGCGGCATCCGGGTTGCGCTGCCCGTCGACGACGACGGTCTTGTAGCTGGCATCGCCCTTCCACGGGCAATGGCTGTGCGTCCCGCTATCCTCGAACAGGTCGGCGTGCAGGCTGTCGGCGGGGAAATAATGATTGCCCTCGACCACGACGGTGTCGTCCGATTGCGCGAGGATCGCGCCGTTCCAAGTGGCAGTCGGCATGGCAGATTTTCCTTATGAAGCGATCCCGGCGTCAAGATAGGTATCCGGCTTGAACCCCGCCAGCAGCACGTCGCCCTGGACAAGGATCGGCCGCTTGATCATCGACGGTAGCGACAGCATCAATGCAATCGCCTTATCTTCGTTCAGGTCGGCCCGATCGGCCTCGGGCAGCTTGCGGAACGTCGTGCCCTGGCGGTTGAGCACCGTCTCCCAACCGAGCTTCGCGGTCCAGCCGCGCAACGTCGCCGCGTCGATTCCGGCCTTCTTGTAATCGTGGAAGGTGTAGGCGACGCCTTGCGCGTCGAGCCAGACGCGCGCCTTCTTCACCGTGTCGCAATTGGGGATACCGTAGAGAATCGTCATCGTTCGTCCTTCAGGAAACGGCCGAGCGTAACGACATTCTGCCGCTCCAGCCCGAGCGCCGCGTAGAAATCGAGCGCGGCGGCGTTGTCGTCGCGCACCATCAACTGAATCTTCGGCGCGCCCTGCCCACGCAGCCACTCCTCGGCCGCCGCCATCAGCGCGCGGCCCAATCCACCACGTCGTGAATCGGGGCCGACGGCGAGATAATAGACCCAGCCACGATGTCCGTCGAAGCCGACCATGACGCTGGCGACGATCGCACCGTCGTCGGCTCCGCCGTCACGAACGACGAGTACGGTCGATCCGGGGCTGCGCAAGGCCAGCGCGAAATCGGCGGCGGGGTCGTTCCAAGGGCGCGTCAGGCCGCACGCCTGCCATAAGGCGATGACCTGCGCGCCGTCCGCCGCCCGCGCGGGTTCCGGCGTCACGGCTGCTTTTGCTGCTTGGCCAATTCGACCGCGAACGCGGCGCGCGCGTCCTGCACCATCTTCGGCAGCACCGTCCGGTCGATCAATGTGTGCCTGGCGACGCGATCCATCAGGTCGGTCATTTCAGGATGAAACGGCAGCACGACATCGGCCTGCAACGCACCGATCCGATCGAAGCTCGTGCGGAAATCCCCGACGATGCCGGGATAGGCGCGATTGCCGACCAGCCGGTTGCCGGCGACGGTGAGGCTGCACGCGAACAGGACGTCCAGCGGCTTGCCGCGCTGCAAAATCCGCATCTTGTAGCTCGTGCAGCCCGGCGTATGCCCCGGCGTCGCCACGGCGGTCAGCGTGACGCCGCCCAGCGCGATACGCTCGCCATTGCGCACCGCACGATTCACATGCGCGGCGGGGAAGCGGACGACGCCGTAATTGGTCTCGCCCGGGGGGATGCCGCTGTCGAGGGCGGTTTCGTCCCCCGCGCCGGCGACCAGCTTGGCACCGCTCATCCTTTTCAGCGCCGCCACCGCACCGACATGATCGAAATGCGCGTGGCTGACGAGGATCAGCTTCACGTCGCGCAGCTTCACGCCACGCGCCACGATGTTGCGTGCGACCGCGTCCGCATTCTGCTCCATCGTGCCATCGATCAGGATCGCGCCGGCGGGCGTGTGGATGAGATAGGCGGCGAGCCCTTCCGATCCGACATAGTCGATCGCGCCGATCACCGGAAACGGCGCGATCGGGCGCGTCCAGGCC
Source organism: Sphingomonas sp. Leaf357 (assembly GCF_001423845.1). Classification (NCBI taxonomy): domain Bacteria; kingdom Pseudomonadati; phylum Pseudomonadota; class Alphaproteobacteria; order Sphingomonadales; family Sphingomonadaceae; genus Sphingomonas; species Sphingomonas sp. Leaf357. The sequence goes on from NZ_LMPM01000002.1 coordinate 142,249, forward strand.
GGAGGATCGAGGCTTGCGGCGGCCGGGCCGGCGATGGCGGCCAGCGCGACCGTGATCAAAAGGTTGGAGAGGTGTCGCATGCTGGAGCCTCCGATAGTCAGCGGTCGGATACGATCTATAGTACCGTCACTCCGGAACAAGTCGGTGATTGTCCTCTTGCGACAGTTGCATCGGCACCTTCCCGGCGAAGGCCGGGGCCAGTCGGGAAACACAAGTGATCGGGCGTTGCGCGACGTAATTTCGTCCCCCGCAACTGAGCCCCGGCCTCCGCCGGGGAAGCGTACGTGTTCAGGTGAGATAAGCGCCGGACACGTCCGGGGTGACGAGCCGGCGGACTTTAGCTGCGGCGGCTTTCAGCCGCTGAACGACGAAGCCGGGATCCTGCCCCGCAGAATCCCGAGTCTTCGTCATTCCCACTCGATCGTGCCCGGTGGCTTCGACGTGTAATCGTAGGTCACGCGGTTGATGCCCTTCACCTCGTTGACGATCCGGGTCGCGACGCGCGGCAGGAAGTCGCCGGGGAATTGGAACGCCTGCGCGGTCATGCCATCGGTCGAGGTGACGGCGCGCAGCGCGAGGACGAAATCATAGGTCCGCCCGTCGCCCATCACGCCGACGGTGCGCACCGGCAGCAGCACCGCGAACGCCTGCCAGATCGCGTCGTACAGGCCGGCGTTGCGAATTTCTTCCAGGTAGATCGCATCGGCCTTGCGCAGGATATCGCAGCGTTCCTTGGTCACTTCGCCGGGAATGCGGATTGCGAGGCCGGGGCCGGGGAACGGATGCCGCCCAACGAACGCTTCGGTGAGGCCGAGTTCGCGGCCCAGCACGCGCACCTCGTCCTTGAACAATTCGCGCAACGGCTCGACCAGTTGCATGTTCATGCGTTCGGGCAGGCCGCCGACATTGTGGTGGCTCTTGATCGTCACCGAGGGTCCACCGGTGAAGCTGACGCTCTCGATCACATCCGGGTAGAGCGTGCCCTGCGCAAGGAAGTCCGCACCGCCGATCTTCTTCGCTTCCGCCTCGAACACCTCGATGAAGGTCGCGCCGATGAACTTGCGCTTGGCCTCGGGATCGGTGACGCCGGCGAGACCGGTCAGGAACAGCTCTTCCGCGTTCACATGCACGAGCGGGATGTTGTAGTGATTGCGGAAGAGGCTGACGACCTGATCGCTCTCGCCCGCCCGCATCAGGCCGTGATCGACGTAGACGCAGGTGAGTTGCTCGCCGATCGCCTCGTGGATCAGCACCGCCGCGACGGAGGAATCGACGCCGCCGGACAGGCCGCAGATCACGCGTCCCTTGCCGACCTGCTTGCGGATCTCCTCGATCTTCGCGGCGCGGAAGCCGGCCATCGTCCAGTCGCCTTCGAGCCCGCAGACGTGGCGGACGAAATTGCAGATCAGCTTCGCGCCGTCGGGCGTGTGGACGACCTCGGGGTGGAACTGCATCGCGTAAAACTGCCGGTCGTCGTCCGCGATCACCGCGAACGGTGCGCCTGGGCTGGCCGCGACGGGGCGGAAGCCGGGGGCGAGCGCGGTCACCTTATCGCCATGGCTCATCCACACCTGGTGGTTCTCGCCCGGCTGCCACAGGCCGTCGAACAGGTCGCAGCGGTCGCCGACCTCGATCACCGCATGGCCGAACTCGCCGCTGTCGCCCAGCGTCACCGTGCCGCCCAATTGATGCATCAGCACCTGCTGGCCGTAACAGATGCCGAGCACCGGCAGGCCGCTGTCGAGGATCACCTGCGGCACGCGCGGCGAGTTTTTGTCGAGCACCGAGGCCGGGCTGCCGGAAAGGATCACGCCCTTGGGTTGCATCCGCGCGAACGCCTCGGCGGCGTTCTGGAACGGGGCGATCTCGCTATAGACCCCCGCCTCGCGAACGCGCCGGGCGATGAGCTGGGTCACCTGGCTGCCGAAATCGACGATGAGGATGGAGTCGCTGGACTGGGTCATGCGGCCAGATAGCGGGGGTGGGCGGCAGATGCCAGCCCACCCCCCTCACCTCACTTCAACCTCGCCTCACTTCACCGGCTTGACGGCCAGTCCGGTCCATTTCGCGGCGAAGGCCCAATTGTCGGCGGCTTCCTCGATCACCTTGTCGGTCGGCTTGCCGCTGCCGTGGCCGGCGCGGGTCTCGATGCGGGCGAGGTGCGGCTTGTCGCCGATGTCCGCCGCCTGAAGCGCCGCGGTATATTTGAAGCTGTGGCCGGGGACGACGCGATCGTCGGTGTCGGCGGTGGCGACGAGGATCGCGGGATAGGGCCGGCCGCCTTTCACGTTGTGATACGGCGAATATTTATAGAGCGTGCGGAAGTCGGCCTCTTTCGAGGGATAGCCGTAATCGTCGACCCAATAGCGCCCGGCGGTGAAGCGATCGAAGCGCAGCATGTCCATCACGCCGACCGCCGGAAGCGCGGCGGCGAACAGGTCGGGGCGCTGGTTGGTGACGGCACCGACCAGCAGACCGCCATTCGATCCGCCCTGGATGGCGAGGCCGTCCTTCGACGTGATGCCCTGCGCCTTCAGATATTCGCCCGCCGCGATGAAATCGTCGAACACGTTCTGCTTGTTGGCGAGGCGTCCGCCGTCATGCCAGGTCTTGCCATATTCGCCGCCGCCGCGGATGTTGGCGACCGCCAGCACGCCGCCCTGCTCCATCCACGCGATCCGCGTTGCCGAAAAGGCCGGCGTGGTCGAGATGTTGAAGCCGCCATAGGCGTAGAGCAGGGTCGGAGCCGGGCCTTTGGTGGTCTTCTTGCGCACGACGAACATCGGCACCTTGGTGCCGTCCTTCGACGGATAGAAGACCTGCGACACGTCATAGGCTTCGGGGTCGAAGGCGACCTTGGGCTGGGCGAAAATCTCGACGCGATTGGTCTTCGCATCGTAGCGCAGGATCCATGACGGGTAATTGAAGCTGCTGAACGAGAAAAACGTCTCCGCATCGTCGCCGTCGCCATTGAAGCCGGAGGTGCTGCCGATCGCAGGCAGCGGCACCTTGCCCTCGGCCTTGCCGTCGAGCGAATAGCGGCGGACCTCGCTCTTCACGTCGACCAGGTAGGTCGCGATCAGCTTGCCGCCGATCAGGCTCGCGCTTTCCAGCACGGCCTTGTCCTCGGGCACGACGTCCACGATCGGCGGGGTGGCGGAGCGGGCATAGAGGTTCATCGCGACGATCTTGAGGCGGGGCGCGCCCTGATCGGTCATCCAATAGAAATTGCCGCCGACATTGCCGGCCAGCGTCCATTCGTTTTCCAGCCCCTTGACGATCGTGCGTGGGGTGGGGCTCGGCGAGGTCAGGTCGATGACGGTGATCTGGTAGCGATTGTCGGTGCCTTGCGTGGTGGTGATCACCAGCCACTTGCCGTCGTCCGTCACCTGCACCTGATGGCCGTATTTGGGGTTCTCCGGCGTCGCGTAGATCAGCGTGTCGGCGCTCTGCGGGGTGCCGAGCTTGTGGAAATAGACCTGCTGGTTCTCGTTCAGCGCCTGGAACTTGGCCCCCGCGGCGGGAGCGGCGAAGCGCGAATAATAGAAACCCGATCCGTCCTTGGCCCAAGCGAGGTTGGAGAACTTCACCCACTCGATCGTGTCGTCGGCTTGCCGGCCGGTGGCGACGTCGAGCACCTTGACCGTGCGCCAGTCGGTGCCGCCATCCTGGATCGCGTAGGCGAGCTTGGTACCGTCGTTGCTCGGTGCCCATTCGGCGAGCGCGGTGGCGCCGTCCTTGGCCCAGAGGTTCGGATCGATCAGCACGCGGCCCTCGCCGCGCAGCGAATCGCGGACGTACAGCACCGCCTGGTTCTGGAGGCCGGAATTGCGGCTGTAGAAATAGCGCCCGCCCTTCTTGGTGGGCACGCCGAAGCGTTCGTAATCGAGCAGCTGCTTCATCCGCGCCTTGAAGATGTCGCGGCCCGGCAGGGTGGCGAGATAAGCGTTGGTGACGGCATTCTGGGATGCGACCCAGGCGGCGACCTCCTTGTCGGTGCGGACGTCGTTTTCCAGCCAGCGATAGGGATCGGCGACCTTCACGCCGAACTGTTCGTCGACTTGGGCCACCTTGCGGGTTTCGGGGTATTGCATCGGGGCGGCCTTGGTCGGTGGTGTCGAAGCTTGGGAATATGCGGGGGGCGAAATGGCGATCAGGGCAATCAGCGGAACTACGCGGCGCATCCAACACTCCAGACATGCAAAAGGAGCCGCACTCTATCGAGTACGGCTCCTTTTGGAAGAGCTTGGCTCCTCCCCTCATCGAGGAGGATCAGCGGTCACGCCGCTTCGTTATAGTCCTCGTCTGAATAGACCGGACCCGAATCCTGACCCTTGGCGTCGACGTCGCGATCGACGAATTCGATCACGGCCATCGGCGAGGCGTCCGACAGGCGGATGCCGGCCTTGATGATGCGGGTGTAGCCGCCGTTGCGACCGGCATAACGCTCGGCCAGAACGTCGAACAGCTTCACCAGCTGCGCATCGTCGAGCAGGCGGGCATGCGCGAGGCGACGGTTGGACAGGCCACCCTTCTTCGCCAGCGTGATCAGCTTTTCGACGTAGGGACGCAGTTCCTTCGCCTTGGCGACGGTGGTGGTGATCTGTTCGTGCTTGATGAGCGCTGCCGACATGTTGCGGAACAGGGCGGTACGATGGGCCGAGGTACGCTGAAGCTTACGGCCGCCTACGCGATGACGCATTTTCTATATCCTTCTTCGTTCGTTAAGGGGCCGTTTTAAGGTACCCCAGACCAGGCGGTGCGAAACGGGCCACCGCCCAAAACCCTTGGAAGTTCACACAAGGTCACACGGTATGGACCTGCATTTCCTTCGAAGTTCACATAAGGTCACACGGTATCGGGTGTGTGACCTCCGGTATTCTCAGGCCCGCCGTGGCAAAGCCACGTCGTCGGACGCGGCCTTCGGCACCGCCGGCCGGGCTGGCGTCGTCTCCGGGTTGGCTTCCGCCAACCCGGTACGACTTAGCCCATGATTTCCTGCTCGAGCTTCTTGGCCATCTCTTCGATATTCTCAGGCGGCCAGCCCGGGATTTCCATGCCGAGGCGCAGACCCATGGACGACAGCACTTCCTTGATCTCGTTCAAGGACTTGCGGCCGAAGTTTGGGGTGCGCAGCATCTCGGCTTCGGTCTTCTGAACCAGATCGCCGATATAGATGATGTTGTCGTTCTTCAGGCAGTTGGCCGAACGCACCGACAGCTCCAGCTCGTCGACCTTCTTGAGCAGGTAACGGTTGATCTGCTGCGTATCGCCGGCAACCTCGCCTGCGGCAGCCGGAGCGGCATGGCCGATCGGCGCGGACCGCGCGACGCTCGAATCGTCGAAGTGGACGAACAGAGCGAGCTGGTCCTGAAGGATGCGACCGGCATAGCCGACCGCGTCTTCCGGCGTGATCGTGCCGTCGGTCTCGATCGTCAGCGTCAGCTTGTCGTAATCGAGTTCCTGCCCGACGCGGGTGTTCTCGACCTTGTAGCTGACCTGCTTGACCGGCGAATAGAGAGCATCGACCGGGATCAGACCGATCGGCGCATCGGCCGGACGGTTGGCGACGGCCGCGACATAGCCCTTACCGACATCGGCGGTGAGTTCCATGTTGAGCGTAGCGCCCTCGTCCAGGTGGCAGATCACCAGCGCCGAGTTCATGACCTCGATGTCGCCCGACACGGCGATGTCGCCGGCGGTGACGGTGGCGGGGCCGGTCGCCGAAAGCTGCAGGCGCTTCGGGCCTTCGCCCTGCATGCGCAGCGCGATCTGCTTCACGTTCAGGACGATGTCGGTGACGTCTTCACGCACGCCTGCCAGCGACGAGAATTCGTGCAGCACGTTCTCGATCTTGATCGAGGTCACCGCGGCACCCTGCAGCGACGAAAGCAGCACGCGACGCAGCGCGTTGCCGAGCGTCAGGCCGAAACCACGCTCCAGCGGCTCGGCGATGAAGGTCGCCTTGCGCTTGCCGTCACCGGACTTTTTCTCGAGACCGTTGGGCTTCTTGAGTTCCTGCCAATTCTTTGCATTGACGGACATGGGCTTCCCCTTGGTTTTGGACAGGTGCGGGCGGGCACCGGCCATGAGAGATCCGGCTCGCGCGGCGTGATCAACCGCGCGCGAGCCGAGCGAGATCAGACGCGACGGCGCTTGGACGGACGAACGCCGTTGTGCGGGATCGAGGTCACGTCGCGGATCGAGGTGATCTGGAAACCGACCGCCTGCAGCGCGCGAAGCGCCGATTCACGACCCGAGCCGGGGCCCTTCACTTCGACTTCCAGCGTGCGGACGCCGTGTTCGGCGGCCTTCTTGCCGGCGTCTTCGGCTGCGACCTGGGCCGCATACGGGGTCGACTTGCGCGAGCCCTTGAAGCCCATCATGCCGGCCGAAGACCACGAGATCGCGTTGCCTTGGGCATCGGTGATCGTGATCATGGTGTTGTTGAAGCTAGCGTTCACATGGGCGACGCCCGAAGTGATGTTCTTGCGCTCACGCCGCTTAATGCGTTGCGGTTCACGTGCCATTTTGAATTCCTAATCCTTTGTACGGAGAGCGGCGGGCTGTCAGCCTCACGCCTGCCTCCGGCGGAGTAAATCGTCCCCCGGACGATTTACTTCTTCTTACCGGCGATCGGCTTGGCCTTGCCCTTGCGGGTACGGGCGTTCGTGTGCGTGCGCTGACCGCGGACCGGCAGGCCCTTGCGGTGACGCAGACCACGATAGCAGGCGAGATCCATCAAACGCTTGATGTTCATCGACACCTGACGACGAAGATCACCCTCGACGGTGTAATCGGCGTCGATGGTTTCGCGGATCTGCAGCACTTCCTGATCGGTCAGGTCCTGCACGCGACGCTCGGGCGCGATGCCCAGCTTTGCGGTGATTGCCTTGGCATGGGTGTTGCCAATGCCGTGGATGTAGGTGAGCGCGATGACGACGCGCTTGTTGGTCGGGATGTTGACCCCGGCGATACGAGCCATGAATTAAGTTCTCCTGCTCCACGGGGCGGCATGGCAGCAGCCCCATCTCATAGCGTTGATGCACATTCCTCGACGCACAGAAGCGGCGAGCGCAAACAAGCGCCGCCGGGACCGGTGTTTCGGAATGATCGCCAAATACGGTGCCCCCACGCACGAGTCAAGCGATGGGTTCCCGTTCTTTACGCAATTTCGACCATTTCCTGAGCGCGACGGCGGTCCAGGCGAGTTCGACCAGCCCGAACGGCCACGCGCCCTGCAGGAATCCGTAGGCCGATCCCATCAGGCACCCTGCGGCGAAGGCCAGAGTCCACCAGTGGCTGCCGGCTTCCTTCATGTAGCAGACCAGCATGAAGGTGACGGCGAACAGGCCGAAGAGCGTCAGGGCATCCATGGCAAGCACCCCTGCCCGGTTCGAGGCGGCGCGCCAAGTGTGGATGTCGGGATCTGGGTGGCGGGATTGCCCCCCTCGTCACCCCGGACGTGATCCGGGGTCCCGCTTTTTCGCCAAGGGAGTGGCCGACGATAGAAGCGGGATCCCGGATCAAGTCCGGGATGACGGGGAATATAAGGCACTGGCTCGCGTCCGAACATCACCGCATTGCCCGCGTGCCAAATTACCCCCGAAATACAATGGATTCGTCGCAGAATCATCCGATCCGGTTCGCTTACCTTCGGTTAACCCCCAAGCGGAAGAACGGGCTTCACGAAAGGGATGTCCGATGCACACCATTGAACACAATCTGAAGCTCGGCTTCATCGAGGTCACCGTCGAGGGCCTGTGGACCGAGGCCGATTTCGACCGCTTCGTGGCCGATCTGCGCGCCGCGATCCTGACATTCCCGGATACCGGCAGGCCGCCCATGACACTCTACAATTATACTGGCGCGCAGATTCAGACCCAGTCGATGATCGCGCGCATGCAGGCTTTGGCCGCCCATCCGGCGATGATCGATCGCCGGGTGGCGCTGTACACCGAAGGCTGCCTCGCGCGGCGCCAGGCCAAGCGCGTGGCGGGCAACCGCGACAACATGCGCGTCTTCGACAGCCGCGAGGAGGCGATCGCATTCCTGCTCGACGATGGCGTGGGCATGATGCCGGTGCCGGCGGATGTATCGTATCGGCAGCATGCTTCGCGGTAAGCACCGACACCATTCGTCCTGAATAGCGGCTGAGCTTGTCGAAGACGCGTATCGAAGGACACGTGCCGTGTTCCAACGGTGCTTCGATACGAGCCTTCGATACGCCTTCGGCTACTCAGTCTCTACTCAGCACGAACGGATCAATATGAAGCCGTCATATTTTGCTGGGTGAGACACGATCAGCCCGGCAGAACGATCGCCGCGATCAGGCCGGGGGCGTTGTCGCCCAATTCCAGCCGCCCGCCGTGCAGGCGCGCGACCGCGGCGACCAGCGACAGGCCCAGGCCCGCCCCCGGTATGGTGCGCGCACTGTCGAGCCGGCCGAAGCGGCTGAGCGCCTGTTCGCGGTCCTGCTCGGCGATGCCGGGGCCGCGATCCTCGACCTGCAGGCGGATGCTGCCCCCGCCCCCTTTCAGTCGCAGCACGATATCCCCGCCGCCCGCCTCGCCGTTGCCCCCGGCATGGCGCAGCGCATTGTCGATCAGGTTGGTGATCGCCTGGGTCATCAATTCGCGGTGCATCACGATGTGCGGCGGATGCGACTCGACGATCGCGGCGAAGGTGATGCCGGCATCGTCGGCGACGGGTTCGTAGAGTTCGGCGATCTCCTCGACCAACGCCGCCGGATCGATATCGGTGAAGCGGTCGCGCGAGACGGATTGCGAGCGCGTGATCTCCAGCAAGGTGGAGAGCATGCGCATCACCAGATCGGTCTCGACCAGCAGGCCGGACAGCGCGGCATCGCGCTGCACCGGATCGGTGACCAGAATCGCCGTCTCGGTCTTGGCGCGCAGCCGGGCGATCGGGGAGCGCAGATCGTGGGCCAGGCTGTCGGTGACGATGCGGAGTTCGCCCATCAGCCGTTCGACCTTGTCGAGCATCGCGTCGAGCCGGATCGACAGCCGATCGAACGCATCGCCGCCGCCGGCGACCGATCCGACGCGGCGGCTGAGATCGCCCTGCCCCACGCCTTCGATCACCGCCGCGATGTTGTTCAGCCGCCGCCCGACATAGCGCGCGACGACCAGACCGCCGACCACGCCGAGCATCAGCGACAGGATCGTCGCGAGCAGCAGGGCGCGTTCGATACCGCGCTGTTCCTGCTGCCAATCGTCCATCAGATGGCCGCTGATCAGCCGGTATGCGCCGATCCGCCGGACGATATAGCCCGCCTCGCGCCCCGCCCAGGGTTCGGCGTCGCCGAGCGAGCCGACGTGAAACGTACCGGATGGCGTGACGGGCGTCGGGAGTTGGTCGGGGCCGATCCCGCTCACCCTGCGTCCCGATTCGTCCACGATCAGCGCGATCAGCGATGAATCGCGCGAGCGGCTGGCGTCACGGATCGCCTGCACCAAGGCCGGCACGCCGCCCGAGCGATAGACCGAGACGAAGGCGTCGGATTGTTCGTTGGTGTCGCGCCGCACCGCGTCGACCGCGTCGCCGTGGATCTGCTGCCACAGGAACGTCGCCAGCACGAGGTTCGTGACCAGAGCCAGCGCGATCGCCAGCAGCGCGATGCGCGCGGTGACCGAGAGGCGCAGCAACCGGGGCGGTATCAGGCGTCGAGCGATAACCGGTACCCCGCGCCGCGCACCGTATGCAGGATCGGCTGGGTGAAGCCGTCCTCGAGCTTGCGGCGCAGGCGGCCGATATGCACGTCCACCACGTTCGATCCCGGATCGAAGTGATAGTTCCAGATCTTCTCCAGCATCATCGTGCGCGTCACGACCTGCCCCGCGTGGCGCGCGAGATATTCGAGCAGGTTGAATTCACGCGCGCCGAGCGGGATCGCGCGCCCCTGCCGCACGACGGTGCGCGCGAGCAGATCGATCTCGAGATCGCCGACGCCCAGCCGCGTGGTCTGCGCCGCTGCCTGCGGCCGCTCGAACCGACGCAGCAACGCCTCGACGCGGGCGGAAAGCTCGGCGAAGGAGAAGGGCTTGGTGAGATAGTCGTCGGCACCGGCATGAAGCCCGTCGACCCGGTCGTCGACCGTGGCGAGCGCGGACAGCACCAGAGTCGGCGTGGCGACGCCGGCCGCGCGGACCGCGTTGATCATCGACAGGCCGTCGAGCCCGGGCAGCATGCGATCGGCAATGATCAGGTCGAAGATGCCTTCGCTCGCCAGGAACAGACCGTCGCGGCCGTCGCCGCAGGTCTCGACCGCGAAGCCCGCCTCGGTCAGGCCCTTGGCGAGATAGGCGGCGGTGGCGGTATCGTCTTCGACGATCAGGATCTTGCGCGTCATAAGGGGCGTATCCGGCTCTGCCCTGCTTGTAGGATATGAAGAGGCCGGCGGAAAGCTTTCACTTTCCACCGGCCTCCGGCGCGCCCAGGGGTCGCGTTAGCGCCGAAGTCGCTATGCCTGTACCATCCGGACGATGCGCATCCGGGCGATAGGGGTTGGCTTCGCTGCCTCTTCCCCGTCGGTATGCGCGATGTGCCCCGCCCGAATCGGTGACGGCGACATGACAAATGCGTCATCAGCGGCCTTCGACTCTGGTCTTGTCCGCCCTGTCGGTCTTGACCGGCGCGGTTTCGGCGAAGGTCTTGAGATTTAGGATCTGGAGCGCGAGCACCTCGTCCACCTTGGGGGCCAGCGTATCGGCCCCGGCGCGGACATAGCCGCCGACGACATAGCTCATCGTCACGCGGGTCTTCTCGCCTTCGGGATCCAGTTTGAAGGTCAAGGTTCCGGTCACCGCCTCGGCCTGGAGCGGCCCGAGCGACCCGACCATGCGGATCATCCGCCCCGGCGCGATATAGACGATATGGGCATGCTCGACGCTGCCCTTGCCGTCCGGGATGCGCTCGCAGAAGCAGCCGGGTGCCTGCGCGTCCAGGTACAGATTGGCCGGATCGTCCGAATAGGTGTGATCCTTGTCCCACCAATATTGCGGCATCTTGAGTGCGGCCCAGACGCGCGCGATTGGCGCGTCGATGGTCAGCGCCTGATCGAGCGCGAAGCCGATCGCGCTGGACTGGACGATCTCGGCGGTGGCCGGCATGGGCTCGGCGGCGAGCAGCAGCGCGGACATTGCAAGGCGTTTCATGTGGCGCTCCCCCGGTGGAGCGGCCAGCATATGCGGATTGGGATACGCCGCAACCGTTCGGGGAGAGCGCGCTTCCCCGGCGAAGGCCGGGGTCCAGTCGCGGATCGTGATTTGGCGGCAGCTGCGCGCGGTTACATCGACCTTCGTGACTGGACCCCGGCCTTCGCCGGGGAGGCAGAAAGGATCGAAGGTGACGGAAAGTTACTTGCCGTCGAGGATCCCCACGATCGCGGTCGTCACCTGGTCGATATCGGCCATGCCGTCGACCCGGCTGACCAGACCGCGCGCTTCGTAGATCGGCAGGATCGGGGCGGTCTTGCCACGATATTCCTCCATCCGCGTGCGCACGGTATCCTCGTTATCGTCCGGGCGGCGCTTGAACTCGGTGCCCGCGCACGTGTCGCAGACGCCGGCGACCTTCGGCTTGTGGAAGCTGTCGTGATAGCCCGCGCCGCAATTGGCGCAGGTGTAGCGGCCGACGATCCGCGCGACGAGCGCGTCCTCGTCGACTTCCAGTTCAATCACGTGATCCAGCGTGCGACCGCGATCCTGCAGCAGCGCGTCGAGCTGATGCGCCTGCGCCGCGGTGCGCGGATAGCCGTCGAAAATCACGCCGCCGACCGTATCGGCCTCGTCGAGCCGCTCGCCAATAATGCCGGAGACGATGTCGTCCGACACCAGCCCGCCCGATTCCATCACCGACTTGGCCTTGAGCCCGGTCGGCGTGCCCGCCTTGACCGCCGCGCGCAGCATGTCGCCGGTGGACAGCTGAACCATGCCGTAGCGCGTCATCAGCCGTGCGGCCTGGGTACCCTTGCCGGCACCAGGCGGGCCAAGGAGGATGATATTCAAGACCGCATTCCCCTCACGTGCTTCAGGTCAGCCCCGCTCAGCGGAGGCGCCCGCCCTTCAGCTTCGCCTTCTTGATCAGATCGCCATACTGATGCGCCAGCAGGTGCGACTGAATCTGCGTCACCGTATCCATCGTTACGTTGACCACGATCAACAGGCTAGTGCCCCCGAGGTAGAACGGAATACTCAGCGCCGACACCAGATATTCCGGCAACAGGCAGATCACCGTCAGATAGGCCGCACCGATCACGGTGATGCGCGTCAGCACGTAATCGAAATACGTCTCGGTATTCTTGCCGGGACGGATGCCGGGGACGAAGCCGCCATAGCGCTTCAGATTGTCCGCGGTCTCTTCCGGATTGAACACCACGGCGGTGTAGAAGAACGAGAAGAAGATGATGCCCGCGCCGTAGAGCAGCATGTACACCGGGCTACCGTGCTGCAGATACTGGTTGAGGCCGATGATGAAATCGCCCCACTTCGATTCGCCCGCCACGCGCTGCCCCGCGAACTGGCTGATCGTCAGCGGCATCAGCAGCAGCGACGAGGCGAAGATCGGAGGGATGACGCCGGCGGTGTTGATCTTCAGCGGCAGATGGCTGCGATCGGCCTGCATGCCGCGCTGAGTCTGGCGCTTGGGGTACTGGATCAGGATGCGGCGCTGCGCGCGCTCCATGAAGCAGATGAACAGGATGAGCATCACGACCGCCGCGATGATCGCAAGCAAGGTGCCGCCGCCCATGCTGCCCGAACGGCCGCCCTCGAACAGGTTGAACAAGGTGGTCGGCAGGCTGGCGACGATGCCGGCCATGATGATCAGCGACATGCCGTTGCCGATGCCGCGCGCGGTGATCTGCTCACCCAGCCACATCAGAAACATGGTGCCACCGACGATGCTGATCACCGCGACGATGCGGAACAGCATGCCGGGATCGACCACCGCCCCGCCCGCTTCGTAACCGACGGCGAGGAAATAGCCCTGCACGGCGGTCAGCGCGACGGTGCCGTAGCGCGTATATTGGTTGAGCCGCTTGCGCCCGCTCTCGCCATCCTTCTTGATCGCGGCGAGCGTCGGCGACAGCGAGGTGGCGAGCTGCACGACGATCGAGGCGGTGATGTAGGGCATCACGCCCAAAGCGATCAGGCTGGCGCGGCCGAGCGAACCGCCCGAGAACATGTTGAAGAAATCGAGCACGCCGCCGCTGGTGCGGTTGGCCAGGCTGACCAGCTTGACCGCGTCGATGCCCGGCAACGGAACGTAGGACAGCATCCGGAAGACGATCAGCACGCCGATCGTGAACCACAGGCGCTTCTTGAGATCGGTCGCCTGAGCGAATTTCGACAGGCTGAGGCCTTGGGCCATCTGGTCGGCTGCGGATGCCATCGTAATTTTACGTCCCAAATTTTAAACGGGCCAAATTTCCGACGGGCCAAATTCTGGCTCGGGAAACAAAAGCGGCGGGAAACGTTATCCGCCCCCCGCCGCTCATATAGTCACGCTTGGAGGCTTGTCTAACCTTCCCCGAAATTTGTTCTCCGGCCCAGGCCGGGGTCGAGATCGGAAGGCCTCGGCTGGCGGGAGCCGCACCGAAGCAGCGCCACCCGTCCGACTGCCCCCGACCTGTACCGGGGAAGAGCAGATCAGGCCTTGAACGAGGCCTTGTGCGCCTTGCGCTCCTGATACTTCACGCCCTTCTTGGCAGCGGCCTTGTCGGCGGCAGCGACGACTTCGATCACCGAGACCGAACCGCCGGCCTTCTCGACCGCTTCGATCGCGCCCTTCGACGCGCCAGCGACGGTGAAGCTGAGCTTCGCCGAGAATTCACCCTTGCTGAGCAGACGCACGCCATCCTTGCCACCGCGTGCCAGGCCAGCGGCCTTCAGCGCGTCATGGTCGAGCGCGGCACCGGCCTCGATCTTGCCTGCGTCGATCGCCTTCTGGATCGCGCCGAGGTTCACCTCTGCATAATCCTTGGCGAAGATGTTGTTGAAGCCACGCTTAGGCAGACGCATGTGCAGCGGCATCTGGCCGCCTTCGAAGCCGGCGATGGATACGCCCTCACGGCTCGTCTGGCCCTTGATACCACGGCCGGCGGTCTTGCCCTTGCCGGAGCCGATTCCACGGCCGACCCGCATGCGGGACTTACGGGCGCCTTCGTTGTCGCGGAGATCGTTCAGTTTCATGATGTGCACTCGCTTTCGCTTTTTTCGCGCTGATATGGATTTCGGGAGGGGCGCCGATAGCGGACGGGTCCGCCGCTGTCACGCCCCAAAACCCGAACCCTCCCCCACTTGCGCGGGAGAGGGTCTGGTTAGGTTCTTACTTCTCGACGCTCAGCATGTGCGAGACCTTGCGGATCATGCCCCGGACTTCGGGGGTATCCTCCAGCTCGCGCGTCTTGTGCATCTTGTTCAGGCCGAGACCGATCAGCGTCGCGCGCTGATCCTTCTCGCGGCGGATCGGCGAACCGGTCTGCGTCACTTTGATCGTTGCCATTATCGCTTACTCCACGATCGCTTCGGCTTCGGCCTGGGGTGCTTCCGCACCGCCACGGCCGAGCAGGTCGGCGATCTTCTTCCCACGGCGCTGCGCGACCGACTTCGGCGAGACCTGGGCGGTCAGCGCTTCGAAGGTCGCACGGATCATGTTGTATGGGTTCGAGGTGCCGACCGACTTGGTCACCACGTCGCCCACGCCCAGAGCTTCGAACACGGCGCGCATCGGGCCACCGGCGATGATGCCCGTACCGGCAGGCGCCGAACGGATCGTGACGAGGCCGGCGCCGAAGTGACCGCGACCGTCGTGATGCATCGTGCGGCCGTCCTTGAGCGGGACGCGGATCATGGCCTTCTTCGCAGCCGCGGTGGCCTTGGAGATGGCTTCCGGCACTTCGCGTGCCTTGCCGTGGCCGAACCCGACGCGACCCTTGCCGTCGCCGACGACGACGAGTGCCGCGAAGCCGAAGCGCTTGCCGCCCTTCACCGTCTTCGAAACGCGGTTGATGTGAACCAGCTTCTCGATCAGCTCTTCGCCGCCATCGTCGCTGCCGGGACGGCCGCCACGATTGTCACGGCCGCCGCGATTGTCGCGACCGCCACGGTTCTGACCGCCGCCGCCGGGGCCGCCACGGCCACGGCCGCCGCGCGGTGCGCCGCCGGGACCACGGTTTTCCGTCGGAACCGGCGCACCGTCTGGCGAAGCTGCTGCTTCGTTCGGGATGATGTCGTCAGCCATGTCTTAGAACTCCAATCCGGCAGCGCGGGCGGCTTCCGCCAGCGCCTTTACGCGACCGTGGAACAGGAAGCCGCCGCGGTCGAACACGACCTGAGTCACGCCTGCCGCCTTGGCCGCTTCGGCGACGCGGGTGCCGACCGAGGTCGCCGCATCGATCGTCGCGCCGGTCGTGCCACGCACGTCCTTCTCGAGGGTCGAGGCCGCGGCCAGCGTCTTGCCCTGCGCATCGTCGATGATCTGGGCGTAGATGTGACGGCCCGAACGATGGATCGACAACCGGGGACGGGTGCCGCCACGAGCGCGGAGCGCGGTGCGAACGCGAAGACGACGCTTCGCGAAGAGGGAGAGACCTTTGGTGCTCATTACTTCTTTTTCCCTTCCTTGCGGAAGATGAACTCGCCGTCGTACTTGATACCCTTGCCCTTGTACGGCTCGGGCTTACGCCACTGGCGAATTTCCGCGGCCAGCTGACCGACCTTCTGCTTGTCCGAACCCGAAATCTCGACCGTGGTGTTATCCGGGGTCTTGACCTCGATGCCTTCCGGCACGTCGATGTTCACGTCGTGGCTGTAGCCGAGCTTCAGGTTCAGTTTACGACCCTGAGCCGCCGCGCGATAGCCGACGCCGGTGATCAGCAGCTTCTTGGTGAAGCCGTCCGACACGCCGGTGATCAGGTTCTGGACCAAGGTACGCTGCATGCCCCAGAATGCGCGGGCACGCTTCGTGTCGTTGGCCGGGTTCACCGAAATGCCGCCGTCTTCGAGCACGTACGTGATCTCGTCGCGCATCGGCATGGAGAGGGTGCCCTTCGGACCCTTCACGCTGAGAACCGCGCCTTCGATGTTCGCCGTCACGCCCGATGGGATCGTGACCGGCTTCTTGCCGATGCGGCTCATCAGAATACCTCCGCCAGCACTTCGCCACCGACATTCTGTTCGCGCGCTTCGGCGTCGGACAGAACACCGCGAGGCGTCGATACGATGGTGATGCCCAGGCCGTTCATGACGCGGGGCAGTTCGGTCGAGCCCGAATAGACGCGGCGACCCGGCTTGGAGACGCGGGCGACGTGCTTGATCGCGGGCTGGCCCTCGAAATACTTCAGCTCGATGCGGATGCCGGCCGCAGGGCCCATCTGCTCTTCGCTATAGCCACGGATATAGCCCTCGCGCTGCAGCACGTCGAGCACGCGGGCCCGAAGCTTGCTGCCCGGAGTCAGGACGGAGTCCTTCTTCGCGCGCTGGCCGTTGCGGATGCGGGTGAGCATATCACCCAGGGGATCGGTCAATGCCATCTTCGGATCCTTACCAGCTCGACTTCGTAACGCCCGGGATCATGCCCTTGTTGGCGAGATCACGAAGCTGAATACGGCAGAGGCGGAACTTGCGGTAATATGCACGCGGACGACCGGTCGTCTCGCAACGGTTGCGGACGCGCGTCGGGTTACCGTTGCGCGGGATTTCGGCCATCTTCAGACGGGCTTCGATCCGCTCGCCGTCCGACAGGGACTTGTCGCCGGCGATCGCCTTCAGCTTCGCGTACTTCGGGGCGTACTTCTTGACCAACTTCTTGCGAAGTTCGTTCTTGTTGATGGAGCTTACCTTAGCCATCTTATGCCGCCTTCTTTTCGTCTGCGGATTCTTCCTGCGGGAACGGGAAACCAAACAAGCGGAGCAGCTCGCGCGCTTCCTCGTCGGTCTTCGCGGTCGTCGCGACGATCACGTCCATACCGCGGATCTGATCCACCTGGTCGTAGCTGATTTCCGGGAAGATCAGCTGTTCCTTCAGGCCGCAGGCATAGTTGCCGCGCCCGTCGAACGACTTGGGGTTCAGGCCACGGAAATCGCGAACGCGCGGGAGGGCGATCGTGATGAAGCGGTCGAGAAACTCGTACATGCGCTCGCGACGCAGCGTGACCTTTACCCCGATCGGCATGCCTTCGCGCAGCTTGAACTGTGCGATCGACTTCTTGGCCTTGGTCACGACGGGCTTCTGCCCTGCGATCAATTCCATTTCGCCGGCGGCCTTGTCGACCTTCTTCTTGTCCTGCGTGGCTTCACCGACGCCCATGTTCAGCACGATCTTGTCGATCCGCGGAATTTCCATGACGTTCTTGTAGCCGAACTTCTCGGTCATCGCCTTGATGATCGTGTCGTCGTACATCTGCCGCATGCGCGGCTTTGCGTTCTGGGCCTCAGCCACCGATCTTCTCCCCGGTCTTGACGGCCACGCGGACCTTCTTTCCGTCCTGGGTCTCGAAACGGACGCGGGTCGGCTTGCCGTCGGCAGTCACGTGAGCGACCTTCGAGACATGCATCGGCGCTTCCGAACGGACCAGGCCACCCTGCGGGTCGCCCTGGCTCGGCTTGGTGTGACGAACGGCGACGTTGACGCCGGATACGACGACCTTGCCGTCCTTCGGCATCGCCATGGTGACTTCGCCGGTCTTGCCCTTGTCCTTGCCGGACAGGACGATGACCTTGTCACCCTTCTTGATCTTCGCAGCAGCCATTACAGCACCTCCGGCGCGAGACTGATGATCTTCATGTGCTTCTTGCCGCGCAGCTCGCGCACGACCGGGCCGAAGATACGGGTGCCGATCGGCTCCTCGTTCTTGTTGACCAGCACGGCGGCGTTGCCGTCGAAACGGATCACGGTGCCGTCGGCGCGGCGAATGTCCTTCGCCGTACGCACGATCACGGCGCGATGGACGTCGCCCTTCTTCACGCGGCCGCGGGGTGCGGCTTCCTTGACGCTGACGACGATGATGTCGCCCACGCCCGCAACACGACGCTTGGACCCGCCAAGCACCTTGATGCACTGAACCCGCTTCGCGCCGCTGTTGTCAGCGACCTCGAGATTGGATTGCATCTGGATCATTGATCCGCTTCCTTCTCACTAAGGCACCGATTCCGACCGGTGCCGCCTACAAAAAGCCGTTAGGCTGTTGCGTCCGTCTCGACCCGTTCCGGCGTCGCATGGGTGTTCACCCGATCGATCACCTTCCAGGTCTTCAGCTTGGAAATCGGTGCGGTCTCTTCGATCCGCACGGTCTCGCCCTGCTTGAACTCGTTGCCCTCGTCATGGGCATGATACTTCTTCGAACGACGGATGATCTTGCCGTAGAGCGCGTGCTTGACCTTGCGCTCCACGTTCACAACCACCGTCTTGTCGCCCTTGTCGGAGACGATCAGCCCCGTCAGCACGCGCTTCGGCATGTCTAAATCCTTACTTGGCTGCCGCGTCGCGCGAGCGAGCGGTTTGCAGCGTCTTGATGCGAGCGATGTCGCGGCGGACTTCCTTGACCCGGCTCGGCTTTTCGAGCTGATTGGTCGCGGCCTGGAAGCGGAGGTTGAACGCCTCGCGCTTCAGGTTGCCGAGCTCTTCACCCAGCTGGTCCTCGGTCTTCGCCTTGAGGTCGTCGATACGGGCCATCTTATGCAACTCCCAGATGCGAGGTGTCGCCGAGACGGGCAACGACCTTCACCTTGATCGGCAGCTTCATCGCTGCGCGGCTGAACGCCATCGCGGCGATGTCACCCGGCACGCCGTCCAATTCGAACAGGATCCGGCCCGGCTTGACGCGAGCGGCCCAATATTCCGGCGAACCCTTGCCCTTGCCCATGCGGACTTCGGCAGGCTTGCCCGTGACCGGCAGATCCGGGAACACGCGGATCCACAAACGACCCTGACGCTTGATGTGACGCGTGATCGCGCGGCGAGCCGCCTCGATCTGGCGCGCGGTCAGACGCTCCGGCTCCATCGCCTTCAGGCCATACGACCCGAAGTTCAGCGTGGTGCCACCCTTGGCGTCGCCATGGATCTTGCCCTTGAACGCCTTGCGAAACTTGGTTTTCTTCGGTTGAAGCATGTCTTGCGTCCTTAGCGGCGGTCGTCGCGCGCCGGGCGCACGCCGGAGGTCTGAGCCTCCATCATGATCCGGTCGGTCGCCATCGGGTCGTGACCCAGGATTTCGCCCTTGAAGATCCACACCTTCACGCCGCACACGCCATAGGCGGTGTGGGCCGAAGCTTCGGCATAATCGACGTTCGCGCGCAGCGTGTGCAGCGGAACGCGACCTTCACGATACCATTCCGACCGTGCGATTTCGGCGCCGCCGAGACGGCCGCCGCAGTTGATCCGGATGCCTTCGGCACCCAGACGCATGGCCGACTGCACCGCACGCTTCATCGCGCGGCGGAACGCGATACGGCGCTCCAGCTGATCGGCGATGCCCTGTGCGACGAGCTTGGCATCGACTTCCGGCTTGCGGATCTCGACGATGTTCAGGCTCACGTCCGACGAGGTCATCTTGCCGAGGGTCCGGCGAAGCTTCTCGATGTCCGCACCCTTCTTGCCGATGATCACGCCGGGGCGTGCGGCATAGATCGACACGCGGCACAGCTTGGCCGGACGCTCGATCACCACCTTGGAGATTGCGGCCTGCGGCAGCGTCTTCATGATGTAGGCGCGCATCTTGAGATCTTCGAGCAGGAGGCGACCGTAATCGGCGCCTTCCGCATACCAGCGGCTATCCCAGGTGCGGTTAATCTGCAGGCGCAGACCGATGGGGTTCGATTTCTGACCCATTACGCTTCTTCTTCTTGCTGTTCGCGAACGACGATGCGCAGGCGGCTGAAGGGCTTGAGGATGCGCGTCGACTTGCCGCGACCGCGCGTGGCGAACCGCTTCATGGTGATCGACTTGCCGACCGACGCCTCGGCGACGACGAGCGCGTCGACATCGAGGTTGTGGTTGTTCTCGGCATTGGCGATGGCGGAGGCGAGCACCTTGCGGGCGTCGACGGCCATACCCTTGGTCGAGAACTGCAGGATGTTCATCGCGTCGCCGACCTTGCGGCCGCGGATCAGCGCGGCGACGAGGCCGAGCTTCTGCGCGGAACCGCGGATCTGCGTGCCGACCGACAACGCTTCGTTATCGGCCACCTTGCGGGGAGATTTAGGCTTGGACATTAGCGCTTGCCCTTCTTGTCGGCGGCGTGACCCGGGAAGTAGCGGGTCGGCGCGAACTCGCCGAGCTTCATCCCGACCATGTCCTCGTTGACCGTGACCGGCACGAACTTGCGACCGTTGTAGACGCTGAACGTGAGGCCGACGAACTGCGGCAGGATCGTCGAGCGACGCGACCAGGTCTTGATCGCACCACGCGCGTTGGTTTCCTGCGCGGTCTCTGCCTTCTTCAGCAGGTGGAGGTCCACGAACGGACCTTTCCAGATGGAACGAGCCATGGCGGTTAGCCCTTCTTCTTGGCGTGACGCGACCGGATGATCATCTTGTCGGTCGACTTGTTGTGACGGGTGCGCGCACCCTTGGTCGGCTTGCCCCATGGCGTAACCGGATGACGGCCGCCCGAGGTACGGCCTTCACCACCGCCGTGCGGATGGTCGACCGGGTTCTTGGCGACACCGCGCGTCAGCGGGCGGATGCCCTTCCAACGGTTGCGGCCGGCCTTGGCGAGATTGGTGTTGCCGTTGTCCGGGTTGGACACGGCACCGACCGTCGCCATGCAGTTCGCGTGAATATAGCGCTGCTCGCCCGAATTGAGGCGGACCATCACCATGCCCTTGTCGCGACCCACGACCTGCACGTACGTGCCGGCCGAACGGGCGATCTGGCCGCCCTTGCCCGGCTTCATCTCCACGTTGTGGACGATGGTGCCGACCGGCATCTGGCCCAGTTCCATGGCGTTGCCCGGCTTCACGTCGGTCTTCTTGCCTGCGATGATCTTGTCACCGACGGCGAGACGCTGCGGCGCGATGATGTACGCGACGTTGGACTTGCCCTCGTCCGTATCGCCATAGTTGATCAGCGCGATGAACGCAGTGCGGTTGGGATCGTATTCGATCCGCTCAACCGTGCCCTCGACTTCCCACAGACGACGCTTGAAATCGATGATGCGATAGCGCTGCTTGTGGCCGCCGGCGATGCCGCGCGACGTGACGTGACCCTTGTTGTTGCGGCCACCGGTCTTGCGCTTGCCTTCGGTCAGCGCCTTGACGGGGCCGCCCTTGTGCAGGCCGGACCGGTCGACGAGGATAAGACCGCGTCGTGCCGGGCTGGTCGGATTATAATGCTTGAGTGCCATTACGCGCTGACCCCCTGCGTCACGTCGATCGACTGGCCGTCGGCCAGCGTGACGATCGCCTTCTTGATGTCCGACTTGGTGTAGGGAACGCCCTTCCACCGCTTGGTCTTGCCCTTCTGGACGATCGTGTTGACCCCCAGGACCTTGACCGAGAACAGCGCCTCGACGGCAGCCTTGATCTCGGGCTTGGTTGCGTCGTTGCTGACGCGGAACACAACGGCGTTGTTCTCGCTGAGCAAGGTCGCCTTCTCGGTGATGTGCGGTGCAACGATCACGTCGTAATGACGCAGATCGATGTCGCCTTTCTGCTTCTTAGCCATTGAAGCGCGCCTCCAGCATTTCGACGGCAGCGCGGGTCAGGACCAGCGTGTCGTGCTTCAGGATGTCATAAACGTTGGCGCCGGCGGCCGGCATCACGTTGATCGTGTGAACGTTGCCCGCGGCGAACGCGAAGCTCTGCTCGACCATGTCGCCATCGATGACGAGTGCGGTCTTGCCGGCGCCCAGGTTGGCCCAATTGGCCAGCAGCGTCTTGGTCTTGCTCTCGGCAACCGTCAGGCTGTCCATGATGACCAACGTACCCGCCTGAGCATGGCTCGACAGTGCCATCTTCAGGCCGAGCGCGCGGACCTTCTTGTTCAGCGACGGGTTGAAGTCACGAACGCGGGCGCCGTGAGCCTTACCACCACCGATGAACACCGGAGCGCGGCGATCGCCGTGACGCGCCGTACCGCCGCCCTTCTGGCGTCCGAACTTCTTGCCGGTGCGCGCGACATCGGCGCGCTCACGCGTGCCGCGTGCGGTCGCACGGCGCTTCTCGAGCTGCCAGGTGACGACCCGGTGCAGGATATCCGGACGGGGCTCGATGCCGAAGACCTCGTCGTTGAGTTCGATGTCCGCGCCCTTGGCGTTGGCATCGAAGGACTGAATGGTGACCTTCATGTTCAGCCCTCCTGGCCTTCGGTCGCTTCGACGGCGGAGGTGTCCTCGGCAGGCGTTTCAGCGGCGGTGTTGTTGTTGGCGACCTGACGGAGGCCGGCGGGGTAAGGCGCGTCCGCATGGCGGGCGACCTTGACCGAATCCTTGACGAGCAACCAGCCGCCTTTCGATCCGGGCACCGAGCCCTTGATGAAGATCAGGCCACGCTCGACGTCGGTCGAAACGATTTCCAGGTTCTGCTGGGTGCGGTTCTTGTTACCCATCTGGCCGGCCATCTTCTTGTTCTTGAAGACCTTGCCCGGATCCTGACGCTGACCGGTCGAACCGAGCGAGCGGTGCGAGACGGACACGCCGTGGGTGGCGCGCAGACCACCGAAGCCCCAACGCTTCATGCCGCCGGCAAAACCCTTACCCTGGGTCACGCCCTGGATATCGACGATCTGGCCAGCGACGTAATGGTCGGCGGAAATGGTCGCACCGACTTCGAGCAGCGCATCGTCGCTGACGCGGAATTCGGCGACCTTCGCCTTGGGTTCGACTTCGGCCTTGCCGAAATGGCCACGCTGCGGCTTGGCGACGTTCTTCGCCTTCGCAGTGCCGGCGCCCAGCTGGACGGCGGTGTAACCATCACGGTCGGCCTCGCGAACGGCCACGACCTGCAGATTTTCCAGTGCAAGGACGGTGACGGGCACGTGGCGCCCATCGTCCTTGAACAAGCGGGTCATCCCCATTTTCTTCGCGATCACGCCAGTGCGCATGATCTTGCTCCTTTAACAGAGGCACCCCGGAACCATTTCCGTAGGTGCGTGTGAACATCGCGAAAGTTGCCCTTCGCGATGCTCGTCAGCCCAATAGATTTTATACTGCTGCCCCGACCCGGGCTGGTGCCTCCCTGGGGAAGCGTGTCGGGGGACGCAGACCCGGATAAATCCGGCGGTATCCCTGTATCTGGCTGGCTCTAAAGCCGAACCGAATCTCGTTGGAGGCGGCCTGTTAGGCCAACTTGATCTCCACGTCAACGCCAGCGGCGAGGTCCAGCTTCATCAACGCGTCGACCGTTTGCGGCGTCGGCTGAACGATGTCCAGCATGCGCTTGTACGTACGCACCTCGAACTGCTCGCGCGACTTCTTGTCGATGTGCGGGCCACGGTTGACCGTGAACTTCTCGATGCGCGTCGGCAAAGGGATCGGACCGCGGATCATTGCGCCGGTGCGACGGGCGGTGTCGGCGATATCGCCGGTTGCCTGGTCGAGCACGCGATGATCGAATGCCTTCAGACGAATACGGATATTCTGCGTGTCCATGAGTCCCTACCGATGCGAAAGAGCGGGCGCCGTTGCCGGCGCTCTTGCTGTTGAGTGATAAACCGAAGGCGCGCCTCTATACGGGCGCCGAGGGAAGATCAAGCCGGAAAGCGCGCGATGTGCCTGCCATTGGTCGCATCGACTTTTGCCTCACTCGGTCCCTGCCGAGGACTGGAACGATGTCGGGAGCCCGAAGATGTGATCGGACCATCTCAGGAGTTCGGCCCGGCCGCAGTTCCAGCGCGCAACGTGGCTGGAAACCGGACGGAGAGAATGCGAGGTTTGCGCCCGTCGACAATAAAGTGAGACGGAACGGATGAAGAGAATGATCGGTGCTTTGCTGCTGGCGACCGGAATGGCGGCGACCGGCGCTGCCGCTCAAAACGGCACCTCCATCGCCTGCGACGGCGGCGATCCGGAAAGCTGCCGCTTCATCCTAACGGTCACGGCCGAGTTGACCGATATGCTCAAGACCGGCGACCCGACACCCTTGCAGCGCCATCTGGATCCGAGGGCGCTCTGGGTCCAGAGCAACGGAAAGGTGCTGGCCGGAACGGAGCTGATCGCGGCGGTCCGGCGCGACGTGCGGCGTGCCACGTCGAAGCTGGACCGAGCCAACGTCCGTTTCTTCGGGAATGTCGCGATCGCGACGTGGGAGGAATCCTGGACCGCGCCAGGAGCCGTCCACGAGGCCGGTCGCCTGGCTGGCGTCGACACTTGGGCGAAGCACCGAAACCGGTGGCGGATCATCACCACGGCGGAGACGTTGCCGACCCCTTAGCCGTAATGCTCGTCTCCGGGTCGGGATCGTCAGCCGCAGGCCGCTCCCGCCCAAACGCAAAAGTCCGGCCTCCCCGAGGGGAAGCCGGACCCGAGCTTTACCTTAACAGGCGTCGATCAGGCGGTGATGCCGCTGACGATGCCCGAACCGACGGTGCGGCCACCTTCACGGATCGTGAAGCGCTGACCGACGTCCATCGCGATCGGGGCGATCAGCTTCACGCCGAGCGCGATGTTGTCGCCCGGCATGACCATTTCGGTGCCCTCGGGCAGCTCAACGGTGCCGGTGACGTCCGTGGTGCGGAAGTAGAACTGCGGACGATAGTTGGCGAAGAACGGCGTGTGACGGCCACCCTCTTCCTTCGACAGCACGTACACTTCCGACTGGAAGTCGGTGTGCGGCTTGATCGAGCCGGGCTTGCAGAGAACCTGGCCACGCTCGACTTCTTCACGGCCCACGCCGCGGATCAGCGCGCCGATGTTGTCGCCGGCCTGGCCCTGATCGAGCAGCTTGCGGAACATTTCGACGCCCGTGACGGTGGTCTTGCGCACGGCGGGCTGGATGCCGACGATCTCGACTTCCTCGCCGACCTTGACGATGCCGGTCTCGACGCGGCCGGTGACGACCGTACCGCGACCCGAGATCGAGAACACGTCTTCGATCGGCATCATGAACGGCTTATCGAGCGGACGCTCCGGCTGCGGCAGGTACGTGTCGACGGCCTGCATCAGCTTCAGAACGGCGTCATGGCCGATTTCCGGGGTCTTGTCTTCGAGTGCGGCAACGGCCGAACCCTGGATGACCGGGATGTTGTCGCCGTCGAAATCGTACGAGCTGAGCAGTTCGCGGATTTCCAGCTCGACCAGTTCGAGGATCTCGGCGTCGTCGACCAGATCGACCTTGTTCATGAACACGACCATCGTCGGCACGCCGACCTGACGGGCGAGCAGGATGTGCTCGCGGGTCTGCGGCATCGGGCCGTCGGTGGCCGAAACAACCAGGATCGCGCCGTCCATCTGGGCGGCACCGGTGATCATGTTCTTCACATAATCGGCGTGGCCCGGGCAATCGACGTGCGCGTAGTGACGGGCTTCCGTCTCATACTCGACGTGTGCGGTCGAGATCGTGATGCCGCGCTCGCGCTCTTCCGGAGCCTTGTCGATGTTCGCATAGCTGGTGAAGGTGGCGCCGCCGGTCTCGGCCAGCACCTTGGTGATCGCCGCGGTCAGCGAGGTCTTGCCATGGTCGACGTGACCGATGGTGCCGATGTTGAGATGCGGCTTGTTCCGCTCGAACTTTGCTTTTGCCATTTTCGCCTCTTCTTGATTCAGATTCGCGGCCAAGGGGCTCCACGCGAACGTGGCCCCTTAACGGCCTATTTCAGGATACACCAGCCCTTAGCGCTACAACGCCTCAGGCCAGCTTCGCTTTCACTTCGTCGGCCACATTCGACGGCACTTCGTCGTAATGCGAGAACTGCATGCTGTACTGCGCGCGGCCCTGCGTGAACGAGCGGAGCGCGTTCACGTAACCGAACATGTTGGCCAGCGGGACCATCGCCTCAACGGTCTGCGCGTTGCCGCGGCTGTCGGTGCCCTGGATTTGGCCACGACGGCTGTTCATGTCGCCGATCACGTCGCCCAGATAATCCTCCGGGGTGACGACCTCGACCTTCATGATCGGCTCGAGCAGCGTGATGCCCGACTTCTGGGCCGCTTCGCGCATCGCGCCGCGGGCACAGATTTCGAACGCCAGTGCCGACGAATCGACGTCGTGATAGGCGCCGTCGTACAGGTTGATCTCGAAATCGATGATCGGGAAGCCGACCAGCGAGCCCGTGGCCGCCGTTTCGCGGAAGCCCTTCTCGATCGCAGGGATATATTCCTTGGGAATATTACCGCCCTTGATCTCGTCCTTGAAGACGATGCCCGAACCGCGCTCGCCCGGCGTCAGCTTCACCTTGACGCGACCGAACTGGCCGGTGCCGCCCGACTGCTTCTTGTGCGTGTAGTCGATATCGACGGGCTTCTTCAGATACTCGCGATACGCCACCTGCGGCGCGCCGACATTGGCCTCGACCTTGAACTCGCGCTTCATGCGATCGACCAGGATCTCGAGATGGAGCTCGCCCATACCCTTGATGATGGTCTGGCCGCTCTCGGCGTCCGAAGTGACGCGGAACGAAGGGTCCTCGCGGGCCAGGCGATTGAGCGCGACGCCCATCTTCTCCTGGTCGGCCTTGGTCTTCGGCTCCACCGACAGCTCGATCACCGGCTCGGGGAATTCCATCCGCTCGAGGATGATCGGCGCGTTCATGGCGCACAGCGTGTCGCCCGTCGTGGTGTCCTTGAGGCCCGCCAGTGCGACGATGTCGCCGGCATAGGCCACCTGAATGTCCTCGCGCTCGTTCGCATGCATCAACAGCATGCGGCCGACCTTTTCCTTCTTATCCTTGACCGAATTCGTCACCTGCGACGAGGTCTCGAGCTTGCCGGAATAGATGCGCGCGAAGGTCAGCGTGCCGACGAACGGATCGTTCATGATCTTGAACGCCAGCGCCGAGAACGGCACCTCGTCCGAGGAAGGACGCTCGTCCGGCGTCACGCCGTCGAGCTTCAGACCCTGAATGGCCGGAACGTCGAGCGGGCTCGGCAGATAGTCGACCACGGCGTCGAGCAACGGCTGCACGCCCTTGTTCTTGAACGCCGAGCCGCACACCACCGGCACGAAGGCCATGCTGAGCGTGCCCTTGCGGATCAGCTTCTTGAGGTCGGCCGTGCTCGGCTCATTGCCCTCGAGATACGCCTCCATCAGGTCGTCGTCCTGCTCGACGGCCATCTCGATCAGGTCGCTGCGATACTTTGCGGCCTTCTCGACCAGGTCCGCGGGGATTTCCTGATATTCGAACTTCGCGCCCAGGCTCTCTTCGAGCCAGATGATCGCACGGTTCTCGACCAGATCGACGAGACCCTTGAAGCCGCCCTCGATCCCGATCGGGAGGTACAGCACCGCCGGACGCGCGCCGAGGCGATCGACGATCGAGTCGACGCAAAAGTAGAAATCGGCACCGGTGCGATCCAGCTTGTTGACGAAGCACATGCGCGGCACGCCGTACTTGTCGGCCTGGCGCCACACGGTCTCGGACTGCGGCTCGACGCCGGCAACGCCGTCGAAGCAGGCGACCGCACCGTCGAGCACGCGCAGCGAACGCTCGACTTCGATCGTGAAGTCGACGTGACCCGGTGTGTCGATGATGTTGATCAGATGCTCGTCGCCCTTGCCCTCTTCGGCGCGCCACTTGCACGTCGTGGCAGCGGACGTGATCGTGATCCCGCGCTCCTGCTCCTGCTCCATCCAGTCCATCGTCGCGGTGCCTTCATGCACTTCGCCGATCTTGTAGGACTTGCCGGTGTAATAGAGGATGCGCTCGGTCGTCGTCGTCTTGCCGGCGTCGATGTGCGCCATGATGCCGATGTTACGATAGCGGTCGAGCGGATGGCTGCGGGCCATGATCGTTGTTCCTTGAAGATATGGGGAGCGGACCGAAGCCAGCTCCCCAATATATAGGTTTGAATGTTACCGGCGAAAGACCGGAGACATGATTACCAGCGAGGGCCGATAATCCGCTGTTACCAGCGGTAGTGCGAGAACGCGCGGTTGGCTTCCGCCATCCGGTGCGTGTCTTCGCGCTTCTTCACCGCGTTGCCGCGGTTGTTGGCGGCATCCATCAGCTCACCCGACAGGCGGGCGGCCATGGTGTTCTCGCTGCGGTTGCGGGCCGCACCGATCAGCCAACGGATCGCGAGCGCCTGCGACCGCTCGAAGCGGACTTCGACAGGAACCTGATAGGTCGCACCGCCGACGCGGCGGCTGCGCACTTCGATGTTCGGCTTCACGTTGTTCAGCGCGTCGTGGAACACGCTGAGCGGATCCTTCTTCGCACGGGCTTCGACGGTCTCGAGCGCACCGTAGACGATCAGTTCCGCGACGGACTTCTTGCCATCGAGCATGACCGAATTCATGAACTTCGAGAGAACCTCATCACCATACTTCGGATCGGGGAGGATGATACGCTTTTCTGGGCGACGACGACGTGCCATTTCAAATTCCTTTTACTCTTCAGCCTGGTCCGGAACCCGTCCGGGGCTTACTTTTTGATTCTGGACCCCGGCCGGCGCCGGGGTGATCGGCTAGCCGATCACTTCGGACGCTTGGCGCCGTACTTGGAACGCGACTGGCGACGATCCTTCACGCCCTGTGTATCGAGCACGCCGCGCAGGACGTGATACCGAACACCGGGAAGATCGCGCACACGGCCGCCACGGATCAGGACCACCGAGTGCTCCTGAAGATTGTGGCCTTCACCCGGAATGTACGAAATCACTTCGCGCTGGTTGGTCAGGCGAACCTTGGCCACCTTGCGCAGAGCCGAGTTCGGCTTCTTCGGGGTCGTCGTGTACACGCGGGTGCAAACGCCGCGCTTCTGCGGGTTCTGTTCCATCGCAGGGACCTTGGACTTGGCCTTCTGCGGATCGCGGCCCTTGCGGACCAGCTGGTTAATCGTCGGCATTGAAGCCTTCACCTTTCAAATGGTTACTTTGCTGGAGCCATGAGGCACACCCCATGAAACCAAAAATTGGGAATACAAAAAGGACCGTTAGGAGCGGTTTTGCTCCCCGGGCCCTGGAATGCATCCAGCAATGTTCAAGCTTGCCCGGGGGACACAGGTCCACCGGAGCAGCGGCGCCTATATACGGCGACTCGGATGGGGTCAACCGCGCCACGATACGATTGCGTCTTGCGACACAGAAGCGGGATGACGTGCCTGTCCCCCTCAGCTAGGTGACAGCGGTGACCTACGATCTCCTCATCATCGGCGGCGGCATCAACGGCTGCGCCATCGCGCGCGAAGCGTCCCTGCTCGGCCTCAAGGTGCTGCTGGTCGAACGCGACGACCTTGCCGGGCACACCTCGTCAGCCTCGACCAAGCTCATTCATGGCGGCCTGCGCTACCTCGAATATTACGACTTCAAGCTCGTGGCCGAGGCGCTTCGCGAGCGCGAGCGTCTCGTAAAAGCCGCGCCGCACATCATCCGCCCGATGCGCTTCGTCCTGCCGCAGGAAAATGCCGTGCGTCCGTGGTGGATGGTCCGCATTGGCCTCTACCTCTACGATTTCCTCGGGGGCAAGATGACCCTCGCCCGCTCGCGCGGCCTGCGCAAGTCCGACACGCTCTACACCGCACCGCTCAAGGGCGGCGATCGCGGCTTCGTCTATTCCGATGCGTTCGTGGACGATTCTCGCCTCACCGTCCTGAATGCAGTCGATGCCGCCGCCAACGGCGCGGACGTGCTCGTCGGCACCGCGCTTGAATCCGCCCGGCGCGAGGGCGGCGTGTGGCGTGCCACGCTGTCGGACTGGCGTACGGTCGAAGCGCGCGCGATCGTCAACGCCGCCGGGCCGTGGGTACACCAGATGCTCGGCAATCTCGGCGTCAACGCCGCCAGCAACGTGCGTCTCGTCAAGGGCAGCCATATCGTCGTGCCCAAGCTGTTCGAGGGCGACCACGCCTATATCCTGCAACAGCCGGACCGGCGCATCGTCTTCGCCATTCCCTATCAGGACGGCACCGAGATCGGCACCACCGACGTGCCGGTCGACAAGCCCGAGGACGCGCGGATCGACGCCGACGAGATCGCGTACCTGTGCGAGGCAGCGAACCGCCACTTCACCAAGCAGATCGCGCCAGCCGACGTCACCTCCACCTGGTCGGGCGTCCGCCCACTCTACGACGACGGCGCGAGCGAGGCGAAGGCGGTGACGCGCGATTACGTGCTGGAACTCGATACCAACGGCCCTGCCCTGCTCAGCGTGTTCGGCGGCAAGATCACCACCGCCCGCCACCTCGCCGAAGAAGCGATGGAGAAGCTCGCGCCCGTGATGGGCTTCAAGGCGCACCCCGTCACCCGCGCGCGTGTCTTCCCCGGCGGCGCGATCGCCGATTTCGAGACATTCCTGACGCAGGTGCGCGAGACCTGGCCGTTTCTCGGCGACGCGCGCAGTGCCCGCATGGCGCACGGCTACGGCCAGATGCTCGCGGATCTATTGGATGGCGTCTCCGATGAAGCCGGCATGGGCGCGGATCTGGGCGGCGGCCTCACCGAGGTCGAGGCGCGCTGGCTTCGCGACCGCGAATGGGCGCGTACCGCCGACGACGTGCTCAAGCGCCGCACCAAGCTCGGCCTGCACCTGAGCGAAGCGGAGCGCGCACAATTCACCGCCCGCTGGGATACGCTCACGACTGGTTGATCCCACGCCAGTGGACCGCCAGTGCGGGGCTAGTCGAAATGCTCGACGCCGGCACCCAGCACGGCGAGCCAGGGATGCTTGCGCTCTTCGTACACCGAGAATTGGGGCGGCGGAAACGTGGGATCGGCAAACGCCCCGAGGGGAATGGCGATCGTACCCGGCAGGCTCTCGTTGACGAAGGCGATCGTCGCGCTGCACGTCGCGCAGAAGCGGAAGGTCGCGCGCGAACCGCTGCCGCCCGCCTGGGACCATTCTTCGAACGCGCCGCTCAGCTGCACCCGGTCGTCCGGCCAGCGGGCTTGCGCCGCGAACGCGCTGCCGCTGCGTTTCTGGCAGGCGAGGCAATGGCAAACCGACACGCGCACCGGATCCCCGCTGCAGGTAGCCCGCAACTGTCCGCACCGACAGGTCGCTTCACGAACGGTCATGACGCTCGATCTAGCGGAGGATCGCGATAATGGCCACATGCCGACACCCGCAGTGGCGATGTGCTTCTCCACGCTCGTCTTATGGGCGGACGGTGAAGAGCGACGCGACGTACCGGTTCGTCATCGACAGGCTGCCGCCGGCGCACGGCTGATTGCGTCGGCACGGGGGCGGGCCTAGAGCGCATCGCGTCATGCCTGCCCCCGTGCCCCCCATTCGGGTCGCCGCGCTCTACAAGTTCGCGCGCTTCGCCGATCCCGCCGCGCTGCGTGGGCCGCTGCTCGGCGTGTGCACCGCGAACCACATCAGGGGCACGCTGCTGCTCGCCCGCGAAGGTATCAACGGCACGATCGCCGGAGCGCCCGAAGCGATCGATGCGGTGCTGGCGCATATCCGCACCCTGCCCGGCTGCGCCGATCTCGACGTGAAGTTCAGTTCCGCCGACACCCTGCCCTTCCACCGCATGAAGGTCCGCCTGAAGCGCGAGATCGTGACGATGGGGCAGCCCGACGTCGATCCACTGACCGGCACGGGCCATTATGTGAAACCCGGCGAGTGGAACGCTCTGATCGACGACCCCGATACGGTGGTGATCGACACGCGCAACGATTACGAGGTGAAGGTCGGCACCTTCGCCGGCGCGCTCGATCCGCAGACGCGCAGCTTCAGCGAATTTCCCGACTGGTTCCGCGCGCACCGCGAGGACCTGGCCGGCAAGAAGATCGCGATGTTCTGCACCGGCGGCATCCGCTGCGAGAAATCCACCGCCTTCCTGAAGAGCGAGGGGCTGAACGAGGTCTATCACCTCGAAGGCGGGATCCTGAAATATCTCGAGCAGGTGCCGGCGACCGAGAGCCGCTGGGAAGGCGAATGCTTCGTGTTCGACCAGCGCGTCGCGGTCGGCCACGGGCTGGCGATCGGCACGCACGGCCTGTGCCACGCCTGCCGCGTGCCGGTCAGCCTCGAAGACCGGGCCTCGCCGCTGTATGAGGAGGGCGTATCCTGCCCGGCGTGCCACGCGACCCGCGACGAGGCGCAGCGTGCGGGCTATGCGGAGCGCCACCGCCAGGTCGTGCTCGCCGAAGCGCGGGGCGAGACGCATGTCGGTGCGGAATTTACCGCCAAAGGCTAAATTCGGCACCGCCCTGGCCCAGTTCGTCATCCCGGACTCGATCCGCGACCGACATGCCGCAAGCGCGCACCCAAAGATCGCATGCATCGAAAGCCGCTGGTTGGACCCCGGATCAAGTCCGGGGTGACGAGAGGTCAATCGTCCAGCTTCGCCCCGGTATGCGGCGAGATGTTGACCGTCAGTTGCAAGCTCAGCGCATGATCCATCTGGGCCTGCGCCCCACCCCGCGCGAACCGGTACTGGTTCAGATAGCCGACATCGGCGCTCACCTTGCGCCCGAACGGCAGGGTCACGCCGACGATGTTGCGCATCCGCTCATACCCGCTGCGCTGGCCCCAGACCGTGCTGTTCGGCAGCAGGAAACTCTCATGGCTGAGGAACACCGCCCAGCCCTTCTTCGCCAGCGGCCGGTTGTAGCGCAGCAGCGGGCGGATGCGGAACCCGATCTCGCGGCCACCGGGGTTGAAGCGCTCGTCGACGCGAAACCGGGTCACGAAATGCCCGAACGTCGCGACGACCTGCTGCCGTATGCGATCCTCGTCCGCCGCGGTATTGCCGTTATAGGCCCCCACGCGACGATAGCCGAAGCCGAGTTCGATCCCGTCCGCGACCTGATAGCCGAGCAACGCCCCGATCTCGGTCTGGAACAGCCCGCGCTGCCGATCGCTGAACCGCGCGATCTGCTCCAGCGTCACGCGCAGCTTCTTCGCGACCGGCACGTTGGTGTTGAGCTGCAGCCACAGCTGCGCATCCTGCTGCTGCGCCTGCGCCGGCAGGGCGACCAAAGATACCAGGACGGCGCCGAGAAACGAGATCACCGTCACCCCGGACTTGTTCCGGGGCCTACCGTGCCACCAGCTCAAGGCCGGAGGCTCACGGTTCGGATCAAGCGGCCTGGCGGACCCCGGAACACGTCCGGGGTGACGATCCTCTTGAGCAAATGCATCGATGAAAAGCCGAATGACGATTGGTCCTAATAGCTCCGCCCGACCAGCACCCGCTCCACCGCCGTATCGCCGGTGAACACGCAGGGCGCGTCCATCGCCGCCTGCTCCATCGGCGCGTTGCGCAGCGTCAGCTTCAGCGCCTTCAGTTTCTCGACCACCGCGTCCAGCGCCGCACCCGTCGGCTTCGACCATTGCACCTCGAGCCAGCCGGGGTTCTTCCGCCCTTCCGCGAAATGCGCCTCGATCGCCGCGAAGTCCGCCGCCGGGGCGATGTTCGCCTGCAACCGCTTCCGCGCCTCGGTGTGGAGCGAGGTCTGCACATCCTCCAGCATCGCCGCCACGCCGGCGACGAAATCGCCCTGCGCGAGCACCGCGCTGTCGAGCTTGCCGTCCTCGCGGTACAGCCGGTCGCGGCGGATGACCGAGACGTTGCCGCCCGCCACGTCGCGCCCGCCGACCTCGACGATCACCGGCGCGCCCTTCTTCACCCAGCCCCAGCGCTTGGTCGCCGCCTTGCCGAACTTCAGGTCGAGCAACGCGCGCACCGGCTCGCCCAATGCGGACTGCTTGGCCAGCTCGCCTTGCAACGTCTTGCAATAGGCGACGATCTCCTCGTCCTCCGGCTGGTCGCGCAGCATCGGCACGATCACCACCTGCCACGGCGCGATGCGCGGTGGCACGCGCAGACCGTCATCGTCGCCATGCACCATGATCACGCCGCCGATCATCCGCGTCGACACGCCCCAGCTCGTCGTATTGGCATATTCGAGCTCGCCCACCGCGTTCTGGAACCGGATGTTCTGGGCATGCGCGAAATTGGTGCCGAGGAAGTGCGACGTACCGGCCTGCAACGCTTTCCCGTCCTGCATCATCGCCTCGATCGAATAGGTTGCGACCGCTCCGGGGAAGCGCTCGTTCTCCGGCTTCTCGCCCGCGACCACCGGCAGCGCGAGACAGTTCTCGGCGAACTCGCGATACACTTCGAGCATCTTCAGGGTCTCGTCGCGCGCCTCGTCCGCCGTGGCGTGCGCGGTGTGCCCCTCCTGCCAGAGGAATTCCGACGTGCGCAGGAACATCCGCGTGCGCATTTCCCAGCGCACCACGTTGGCCCATTGGTTGATCAGCACCGGCAGGTCGCGCCACGATTGCACCCAGCGCGCGAACGCGGTGCCGATTACCGTCTCCGACGTCGGCCGCACGACCAGCGGCTCTTCCAGCTTGGCCGACGGATCGGGGACCAGCCCGCCCTTGCCGTCCGAGATCAGCCGGTGATGCGTGACGACCGCCATCTCCTTGGCGAAGCCCTCGACATGCTCGGCCTCCTTCTCGAAATAGGAAAGCGGGATGAACAGCGGGAAATAGCAATTCTCGTGGCCCGTCGCCTTGATGCGATCGTCGAGCAGGCGCTGGATCCGCTCCCAGATGCCGTACCCCCATGGCCGGATGACCATGCACCCGCGCACGCCGCTCTCCTCGGCCAGATCGGCCTCCGAGATGACGGATTGATACCAGGCGGCGAAATCGGCTTCGCGGGTGACGGGGAGTGCACGCTTTATCATGGGCGCAGGCCCTAAGGCGCGTCGGGCGATCCCGCAAGGATCGGCAATTTCGAAAGGCGTCTCCCACCACCGCACGAGATGTGTAGAAGCGCCGTCATGGCGAACGCTTCTCCCGACCGAATCCTGCTCGCGATCGGGTTGCGGCTGACCTCCGTCTTGTTGTTCGCGTGCATGAACACGTTGATCAAGCTGAGCGAGGCGGGCGGCGCGACGATCGGCGAGATCCTGTTCTTCCGTCAGGCCGGCGCTGCCGCGTTCATGGTCGTGGTCCTGCTGACCGGGCCGGGGCTGCGCTCGGTGGCGACCAGCCGCCTGCCCGCGCACATCCTGCGCATGGCGATGGGGCTGAGCGCGATGGCGCTGACCTTCGCGACGATCCTTGCGCTGCCGCTCGCCGAATCGACCACGATCGGTTTCACCATGCCGATCTTCGCGACGATCCTGGGCGCGCTCGTGCTGGGGGAGCCGACCGGCTGGCATCGCTGGGGCGCAGTGGTGCTCGGCTTCGTCGGCGTGCTGATCGTCGCGCAGCCGGGCACCGGGCACTTCCCGCTGATCGGCGCGCTCACCGGGCTGGGCGCGGCTCTGCTCACCGCCGGGGTCTCGATCCTGCTCCGCCAGATCTCGCGCACCGAAAGCATCACGACGACGGTGTTTTGGTTCTCGACGCTGTCGCTGGTCCCGCTCGGCATCGTCTATGCGTTCGCGATGCAGCCGCACGCGCCGCTCGTCTGGCTGCTGCTCGTCGGTATCGGGGTGATCGGCGGCGCGGCGCAACTCGCGATGACCGGCGCGTTGCGCTTCGGCCCCGTCTCGGTCGTTGTGCCGATGGACTATTCCAGCCTGTTATGGGCGACCCTGTCCGGCTGGGTGGTGTTCGGCGTGTTGCCCGACACCTGGACCTGGGTCGGCGCACCGGTGATCATCGCCAGCGGCCTGTACATCGTCTGGCGCGAACACGTCCGCCGCCGCATCGAGACCGACCAGGCGGTCGTCGAGGGCTAAGGCGGACCGAAGTTCGCCTGCTGGATCAGGGATTTTGAAAGGATGGTGGAGCCGAGGGGGATCGAACCCCTGACCTTTCGCATGCCATGCGAACGCTCTCCCAGCTGAGCTACGGCCCCATCTCCCGGGCGGGTTGGCCCCGGGAAGGCGCTGCCCCTACCGAGGCGTCGCCTGCTTGGCAAGCGGCGTTGCGCGCCGCTTGCCAAAATATCTTCAGATCAGGAACTCAATGCTCGTCGTCTTCGACCGGCGCTTCCACGCCGATATCGTCGTCGCCGCCAAGATCGACCTCGTCGTCGGGCGAGATTTCCTCGTCCTCACCGGTGTCGATATCCTCGTCGTCGCCGGCAAGATCGTCGTCCTTCTTGACCAGATCGGGCTTGGCCTGCTCGAACGGCAGCGGCTGCTTGGACTTGAGAATCGGCTCCGGCGACCAGGTCGATCCGCATTCGATGCACGTGACCGGCTCGTCGTTACCCAGATCGTAGAAGCGCGTTGCGCATTTCGGGCACGTTCTCTTCGTGCCCCATTCGGCCTTGACCATAGCCTTGGTTGAACCTTTCGAATTTCGGAGTTTGCGGGATATGCCCAGCAAAGTGGGGCGCGCCTTGCCATAGCACAAGCGCACTGTCAAAAGCCCGGCGCTCATGTCGCACCCTGCTCCCTCCCCCCGCCAGATCCACGCCTCCGGTCCGTTGCGCGGCCGCGTCGCCGTGCCGGGCGACAAATCGATTAGCCACCGTTCGCTGATGCTCTCCGCGCTGGCGGTGGGCGAAAGCCACATCGAGGGCCTGCTGGAGGGCGAGGACGTTCTCGCCACCGCCGCCGCGATGCGCGCGATGGGCGCGACGATCACGCGCCACGCGGACGGCGTCTGGACGGTCAACGGCGTCGGCGTCGGCGGCCTGATGCAACCGGCGGGCGCGCTGGAGATGGGCAATTCGGGCACCTCGACTCGCCTGCTCATGGGGCTGGTTGCGAGCCACGGCATCACCGCCACCTTCACCGGCGACGCCTCGCTCTCCGGCCGGCCGATGGCGCGGGTGATCGATCCGCTGTCGCAGATGGGGGCGGACATCACCGCCAGCCCCGGCGGCCGCCTGCCGCTGATGGTGCGGGGGATGAATCCGGCGATCCCGATCACCTACACCCTGCCCGTCGCCTCGGCGCAGGTGAAGTCGGCGATACTGCTCGCCGGCCTGAACACGCCGGGCATCACCCGTGTGATCGAGCCGGTCGCGACGCGCGATCACAGCGAACGGATGCTGGCCGGATTCGGCGCCGACCTGAGGGTCGAACAGACGCCCGATGGCCGCGTGATCTCGCTGGTCGGCGAGGCCGAACTCAAGCCGCAGCAGATTGTCGTGCCGGGCGACCCCTCCTCCGCCGCCTTCCTGGTCGTCGCGGCGACGATCGTGCCGGGATCGGACGTGGTGGTGACGAATGTCGGGCTGAACCCGACGCGCGCCGGCATCTTCACCGCGTTGCGCATGATGGGCGCGGACATCACCGAGGTCGATCCCCGCAGCGTCGGCGGCGAACCCGTCGCGGATCTGCACGTGCGCCATGCGAAGCTCACCGCGATCGCGGTGCCGCCCGAGCTCGCGCCGAGCATGATCGACGAATATCCGATCCTGTTCGTCGCCGCGGCCTGCGCCGAGGGCATCACGATCGCGCGCGGCGCGCACGAACTGCGCGTCAAGGAATCGGACCGGATCGCCACGATGGCGGCGGCGCTGGGGGCGGTCGGCGTGCGGACCGAGGAGTTCGAGGACGGCCTCGCGATCCACGGCTCGGGCGGCGCCCCCCTGCCCGGCGGCGGCACGATCGCCACGAAACTCGACCACCGTATCGCGATGAGCCTCTCAGTCGCGGCGTTGGTCTCGACCGCGCCGGTGACGATCGACGACGCCTCGCCCATCGCGACGAGTTACCCTATGTTCTTCGCCTCGCTCGACGCGCTCAGGGGAACGAACGCCGTGGCTGCCGCATGATCATCGCCGTCGATGGACCCGCCGCTTCGGGCAAGGGCACGATCGCGCGCGCCCTGTCGCGGCATTACGCGCTGCCGTATCTCGACACCGGCCTGCTCTACCGCGCGGTCGCCCAGAACGTGCGGCAAATGGAACTCAATCCGGAGATCGAGGCGGACGCCGTCGCGGCGTGCAATTTCGACGACGCCCTGCTCGACGACGCCGTCCTGCGCACCGACGAGGTCGGCAAGCTCGCGTCGGTCGTGTCGGTGCATCCCCTCGTCCGCGCCACGCTGTTCCATCGCCAGCGGCGCTTCGCCAACCAGCCGGGCGGCGCCGTGCTCGACGGCCGCGACATCGGCACGGTGATCGCACCCGAGGCCGACGCCAAATTGTTCATCCGCGCGACCCCGACGATCCGCGCCAAGCGTCGCCACGCCGAACTGCGCGAGAACGGCTCGACCGTCAGCCTCGACAAGGTACTGGCCGACATCCGCGCCCGCGACCTGCGCGATTCGACCCGCAGCGCGGCCCCGCTGGTGGCGGCGAACGACGCGGCGCTGCTCGACACCAGCTTCCTGTCGATCGAGGCCAGCCTGCAGCGCGCGATCGAACTGGTCGAACGGCAGGTCGCCCTCCGCGCGGAACGCGACGCCTACCGCCCGTCCTGACGCCATTCGATTCCAGCGGTCATTCCGAATCCGTTGGGTCGCGACCCCCCGATCCTTGCCTTTTCTCCGCCTTTGCGCTAGGGGCGCGTCCGTCCGGCGGGCTATGCTCTCGGAGGAAGGCGCAGGTGGCATGTCCGTCGCGCCCTTTTCGCTTCCAAGACGCGCAAGAGACTCCTCCTTCACAGCCCGAACGGATGCCGCGCCCGGCATTCGGCCTGCGCGGCGTTTTGGCCAAGACCGCCGGACACAACCGGCTGGCCGGAAACTGATTTAGGACGACCCATCTTTATGGCCACTCAGGCACATCCCACCCGTGACGATTTCGCAGCCATGCTCGACGAGCAGTTCGGCGGCGCCGACAGCTTCGAAGGCCGTGTCGTCAAGGGTACCGTTACCGGAATTGAAAACGACCTCGCCGTCATCGACGTCGGCCTGAAGTCGGAAGGCCGCGTGCCGCTGCGTGAATTCGCCGCGCCGGGCCAGAAGGCCGATCTGAAGATCGGCGACGAAGTCGAAGTCTATGTCGATCGCGTCGAGAACGTGCACGGCGAAGCGATGCTGTCGCGCGATCGCGCCCGCCGCGAAGCCGCATGGGACAAGCTGGAAACCGAATTCGCCAAGACCGCGCGGGTCGAAGGCACGATCTTCGGCCGCGTGAAGGGTGGCTTCACCGTCGACCTGAACGGTGCCGTGGCGTTCCTGCCCGGCTCGCAGGTCGATATCCGCCCGGTCCGCGACGTGACCCCGCTGATGGACATCCCGCAGCCGTTTCAGATCCTGAAGATGGACCGCAAGCGCGGCAACATCGTCGTTTCGCGCCGCGCGATCCTCGAAGAGACCCGCGCCGAGCAGCGTTCGGGCCTGATCCTGTCGCTGGCTGAAGGCCAGATCATCGACGGCGTCGTCAAGAACATCACCGATTACGGTGCGTTCGTCGATCTCGGCGGCATCGACGGTCTGCTGCACGTCACCGATCTCAGCTACAAGCGCGTCGGTCATCCGAGCGAGGTGCTGAACATCGGCGATGTCGTGAAGGTGCAGATCATCCGCATCAACAAGGACACGCAGCGCATCAGCCTCGGCATGAAGCAGCTCGAGAGCGATCCGTGGGATGGCGCGATGGCGAAGTATCCGATCGGCGCCAAGCTGTCGGGCCGCGTCACGAACATCACCGAATATGGTGCGTTCGTCGAGCTGGAAGCCGGCATCGAGGGCCTCGTCCACGTTTCGGAAATGAGTTGGACCAAGAAGAACGTCCATCCGGGCAAGATCGTCTCGACCTCGCAGGAAGTCGAAGTCATCGTGCTCGAAGTGGATTCGGAAAAGCGCCGCATCTCGCTCGGCCTCAAGCAGGCGCAGTCCAACCCGTGGGAGGCCTTCCTGGAGGCACATCCGATCGGTTCGACCGTCGAAGGCGAAGTCAAGAACGCGACCGAGTTCGGCCTGTTCATCGGCCTCGACAACGATGTCGACGGCATGGTCCACATGTCCGACATCGCCTGGGGCGTTTCGGGCGAGGACGCGCTCAACCTGCATCGCAAGGGTGAGACCGTTCAGGCGATCGTGCTCGACATCGATGCCGAGAAGGAGCGCATCTCGCTCGGCATGAAGCAGCTCGAGCGTGGCGCTCCGGCAGCCGGCGGCGTCGCCGCAGGCGGCACGGCAGCGGCGGGTTCGGGTCTCAACAAGAACCAGATCGTCACGGTCACCGTGCTCGAAGTCCGCGATGCGGGTCTCGAAGTGCAGGTCGGCGACGACGGCGCGACGGGCTTCATCAAGCGGACCGATCTCGGCCGCGACCGCGACGAGCAGCGTCCGGAGCGTTTCCAGGTCGCACAGAAGTTCGACGCGATGGTCACCGGCTTCGACCGGTCCAAGAAGCCGACCTTCTCGATCAAGGCGATGCAGATCTCCGAAGAGAAGCAGGCCGTGGCACAATATGGTTCGTCCGATTCGGGCGCATCGCTGGGCGACATCCTGGGTGCCGCGCTGAAGGCACAGAACGAAGACAAGAAGTAAGCGGTGTCCGGCGGGAGGGCCTGACGGCCCTCCTGCCGCCCGATCTGTCCATCTGCCTTTGATCCGGGCATAATTTTGTCCGCAAGGCTTGCATCTTTTCTGGCGGATTGAGCCAGATCAAGATATGTGCGGTCCCACATCCATCCCGGATGACGATTCTCGTTTCGCCAGCGTAGCGTATCAGCGCCGGTCGAGACGGCCTTTTGAGGGGCCGCCGCCATGATCCGTTCCGAACTCGTCGATATGCTCGCCGCCGAAAATCCGGACCTGTCGGTTCGCGACATCGAAGCGATCGTCGGCACCTTCTTCGATGAAATCACCAAGCGCCTGGCGCAGGACGGTCGCGTCGAACTGCGCGGCTTCGGTGCCTTCTCCACTCGCGCCCGCGACGCCCGCACCGGTCGCAACCCGCGCACCGGCGAAACCGTCGATGTCGATGCCAAGCGCGTGCCCTATTTCAAGCCCGGCAAGGAAATGCGCGCGCGTTTGAACGTCTGACCGCACTGACCGGTTGACGCGCCAAGGCACTGACGCCACGAGGCTCCGAACGCGGACGTGGCGAAATTGGTAGACGCACGGGACTTAAAATCCCTCGCCCTTTGGGTGTGCGGGTTCGAGTCCCGCCGTCCGCACCATTGTCGAACGAAGCTCGCCCGGATCATCCGGAGCGCTGGCGGCGTCGATCGCGGATCGTCTGCACGAGCGCACGATGCCGGCCCCGCTCGACGCGAAAGGCAGCCGGCACATGCCGGCCCTGCACGATCAGGACGAGACCGAACAGCGCGAGCCCGAAAGCCGGCAAGCCCAACACCCCCTCCTCGCCCGGGCGGATGCTCAAACCGACGGTGATGGCCGTCACGAACGTCGCGACGCCGATGCCGCGCCACGCAAGATCCCGGCGTGTCATGCCGCGACCTCCGGGTCCGCGATCAGCCTGCGCCCGGCGCACGCCACCGTCCGTGCTTCCTCCGCGCTGCAGCCGACGCAGCCGTGCCACATCACGATATCCGCAGGGAAATCGGATTCCTCCTCCAGCGCGCGAACCCTGTCGCCCGTCTCGAACGTGATGCCGATCGCCGCATCGTGCAGCCCGCTGGCCGAGGCGCGCGCCTTGCCGACCAGCGCCGGAGCGTCGTCGATCCCGCGTGCCTCGATCGCGGTGAAACCCAGCGCGCGAGCGTACCGCACCGCACACAGAAGCAGCGTCCCGGACCCGCAATCGACATCCACGATCCGCACGCTGCAGCGCCGTGCCGCGCGGAGCGAGACCAAAGCGGCCGCCACATCGGGCCAACGACGGTCGCGACAGCGTGGCCGGGTGTCGGCCGGAGTCCCGCGCGGGCGGGCAACGGGGTGCCGCAGCGGTCCGGCGATGCAGTGATCGGCAAGATGGGTCATGGTCGAATAAGTCCTCGGAGATGCTGCAAACCGACGTATCGGCTGGCGGCCCGATCGCGGGCGGCCTTGGGTGCCGCGAGGGCGCGCGCACCGATATAGGTCCGCGCCGAATTAAGGTTCGAGAGCGATTTCAGGGCCGTCGCATATAGGCCGCGTAAAGTTCGGCCCGCGCCCGTCCGGACGCGATTGACAATGTTGCGGTGCGGGAGCAATCGCGCCGCGTCGGCGCGAATCGCCGGCGATCAGGATCGAACAAAAATGCCAAGCGACAGTAGTCGAACGAACGCGCCATCGGGGGCGCCCGGCCGAGCCTGATCCTGTCAGTCTCGCTTCGGGTGGCCGTCGGCGGCCGCCCGACGAGGTGAGACAATGCGTGAATTGCCCCAGATTGCCCGTGGCGTGCGCCCCTTCTCGCGCTATTGGCGCGCGACGACGCCGAGCTGGGCCGATGCCGTCGCCTTCCTGCTTCTCGCTGGCCTTGCCGTGCTCGTCGCGCGCGGCGCGGTGGGCGTGGCGCAGCCTTTGTCCGAACTCCGGCTTGATCCGATCGCACTCGATCCGTGGAACTTGCCGGCCTACGCTCTGCGCACCACGCTCCGCATGTTCGCCGCGCTCGGTGCCTCGCTCCTCTTCACCTTCGTCGTCGCCACGCTGGCGGCCAAGAGCAAGCGCGCGGAGATGGTCATCGTCCCCGCGCTCGACATCCTGCAGTCGGTGCCGATCCTGGGCTTCCTCACCTTCACCGTCACCTTTTTCATGGGCCTGTTTCCGGGGCGCCAATTGGGCGTCGAACTGGCGGCGATCTTCGCGATCTTCACCAGCCAGGCGTGGAACATGGCGTTCAGCTTCTATCAGTCGCTCCGCTCGGTGCCGGGCGACCTGGAAGAAGTGTCGCGCGGTTTCGCACTGTCGCCGTGGCGGCGCTTCATCCGTCTGGAACTGCCCTTCGCCACGCCGTCGCTGGTGTGGAACGCGATGATGTCGATGTCGGGCGGATGGTTCTTCATCGTCGCGGCGGAGGCGATCAGCGTCGGCAACACCCGGATCATGCTGCCCGGCATCGGATCGTGGCTCGCGCTGGCGATCGACGGGCAGGATTTTCGCGCCGTCGGCTGGGCGGTCGGCGCGATGGCGGTGGTGATCCTGCTCTACGACCAGTTCGTGTTCCGGCCGGTCGTCGCCTGGGCCGATCGCTTCCGCTTCGAACAGACCGCGTCGCAGGACGGCCCGAAAAGCTGGGCCTATGATCTGTTCCGCCGTGCGCGATTGCTGCCCGTCCTGTTCGCTCCGCTGACCGGATTCGGGCGGCTGATGATGGCGATCGACCGGCGCCCTGCCCGCCGTGCCAAAACGCGGCGGGAAACCGCACCGAATCCGCTCGGCCGCGTCGTCTGGTCGGCGATCGTCGCGGCGGCGGTGCTGGGTGCGGCATGGCTGGTGATCGATTATCTCGCGTCGCACCTCGCCTGGGGCGACGCGCTCACCGCGCTCGGGCTCGGCTGCATCACGATGCTGCGCGTGCTCGTGCTGATCGCGGTGGCAAGCCTGGTCTGGGTGCCGGTCGGCGTCTGGATCGGCCTGCGCCCACGCTGGGCGGAACGGCTCCAGCCGGTCGCGCAATTCCTCGCCGCCTTCCCGGCCAACGTCCTGTTCCCCTTCGCGGTGATCGCGATCGTCCATTGGCGGCTCGATCCGGACATCTGGTTGTCGCCGCTGATGGTGCTGGGCACGCAATGGTACATCCTGTTCAACGTGATCGCCGGCGCCACCGCGATCCCGAACGACCTGCGCGAGGCCGCCGGCATGTTCGGAATGGGGCGTTGGCAATGGTGGCGCACGCTGATCATCCCCGGCATCTTTCCCTATTACGTCACCGGCGCGCTCACCGCCTCGGGCGGATCGTGGAACGCCAGCATCGTCGCCGAGGCGGTGTCCTGGGGCAGCGAACGTCTCGAGGCGCATGGCCTCGGCACGTACATCGCCAAAGCCACCACCGCCGGCGATTTTCCGCGCGTGACGCTGGGCATCGCGGTGATGTCGATCTTCGTGATCGGCTTCAACCGCCTGCTGTGGCGCCCGCTGTACGCTTATGCCGACCGCCGCCTGCGCCTCGCCTGACAGAAGGAACCGGATCATGGCCAAGCCCCTCGCCCGCCCCGCCACGTCGCCAGCTCTCGTCAGGGTCGAACGTCTCACCCACCGCTACGGCAAGGCCGGCGGGGGCGGATTGCTGGTGCTCGACGATGTCGGACTCACCCTGCGCGAGAACGAGATCGTCGGGCTGCTCGGCCGGTCCGGCTCGGGCAAGTCGACACTGCTGCGCTCGATCGCGGGGCTGATCCGCGCCGACGAGGGCGAGATCGATTTCGTCGCCGATGCGCAGGGTGCCGCGCCGACCGTCAGCATGGTGTTCCAGACCTTCGCCCTGTTCCCCTGGCTGACCGTCCTGCAGAACGTCGAACTCGGCCTGGAGGCGCAGCGCGTTCCCGCCGACGAACGCCGCACCCGCTCGCTCGCCGCGATCGACCTGATCGGCCTGGACGGATTCGAGAACGCGTATCCGAAGGAATTGTCCGGCGGGATGCGCCAGCGCGTCGGCCTGGCGCGCGCGATCGTGGTCAACCCCTCGCTGCTGCTGATGGACGAACCCTTTTCCGCGCTCGACGTGCTGACCGCCGAAACGCTGCGTACAGATCTGCTCGATCTGTGGGCGGAGGGGCGGATGCCGATC
Organism: Sphingomonas sp. Leaf357; assembly: GCF_001423845.1. Taxonomy (NCBI): domain Bacteria; kingdom Pseudomonadati; phylum Pseudomonadota; class Alphaproteobacteria; order Sphingomonadales; family Sphingomonadaceae; genus Sphingomonas; species Sphingomonas sp. Leaf357. The sequence goes on from NZ_LMPM01000002.1 coordinate 186,810, forward strand.
AAGTCGATCCTGATCGTCACCCACAATATCGAAGAGGCGGTGCTGATGTGCGATCGCATCCTCGTCTTCTCGTCCAATCCCGGCCGCATCGCCGCCGAGATCAAGGTCGATCTGCCGCAACCACGCGACCGGCTCGATCCGCCATTCCGCGCGCTGGTCGATGACATCTATGCCCGCATGACGGCCCGCCCCGCGCCCCAGCCGGTCCGCGACGGCGGATCGCCCGGCACCGGTATCCAGATGGTGCTGCCCCGCGTCTCGACCAACTCGCTCGCCGGCTTGATCGAGGAGGTCGATGCCGGCCCGTTCGATGGCCGCGCGGGCATGGCCGATCTCGCCGATCAGCTTCAACTGGAGATCGACGAGCTGTTCCCGATCGCGGAAACGTTGCAGTTGCTGCGCTTCGCCGAACTTCAGGGCGCCGAAATCCAGCTTACCCCGCTCGCCCGCCGTTACGCGCAGGCCGATGTCGACACCCGCAAGGCGATATTCGCGCAGGCCCTGCTCGCGCATGTGCCGCTTGCCCAGCACATCAAGCGCATTCTCGACGAACGCTCCGGGCACGTCGCCCCGGCACGTCGCTTCCGCGACGAACTCGAGGATCATATGTCGCCGGACTATGCCGAGGAGACATTGCGCACCGTGACGCTGTGGGGTCGCTATGCCGAGGTCTTCGCCTATGACGAGGACGATGATCGCTTCTCGCTGGACGACGCCGTGTGATGCGCTGGATGGTCAGTGCGATCCTGCTGCTGCTGGCGCATCCGGCCTGGGCGCAGGACGAGCGGCCGACCGGCTATCCACGGTCGGCGAACGAAGGATCGACCAAGGCGGTATCGCTATCCGCCGTCTATACCGCCGATGTCCGCAGCGACATCGACGGCGGCATCGCGCGGGGCACGCGCTATCTCGACAATCTCGACCTGCAGGTCGCGGTCGATGCGGAGCGGCTGGTCGGCTGGCACGGCGCGCGGCTGTTTGGCTATGCGATCTACAATAACGGCACGCATTTCTCTTCCGATCTGGCCGGCGCGACCCAGGGGGTGTCGAACATCGAAACCGGCATGCGCGCGCTGCGGCTGTTCGAGGCCTGGGTGGAACAGGATGTCGGGCGCAATGCCTCGCTCAAGGCCGGGCTCTACAATCTCAATTCGGAATTCGACACGACACAGAGCGGCGGGTTCTTCCTGCTGTCGTCGCACGGCATCGGCCCGGATTTCTCGCAAAGCGGGCGCAACGGGCCGTCGATCTTTCCGGTGACCTCGCTCGCGGTGCGCGCGGAAGGCAAGTTCGGTACGCACTGGCTGGCGCGCGTTGCGGTGCTCGACGGCGTGCCCGGCGACCCGGGACATCCCGCCGCGACCGCGATCAAGCTGTCGGCCCGCGACGGCGCACTCGTCGTCGGCGAGGTGAACTATCTCAGCGGCGGCACGAAGGCCGCGATCGGCGCATGGGCCTATACCGGGCGGTTCGATGCGATCCCCTTGGGCACCGCACCGTCGTCCGGCCACGGCAATTCCGGAACCTATGTCTTCGCCGAACACCGGTGGCGGGGCACACGCGCCGAAGATGCGGACGGATTGGCGGGGTGGCTGCGTTTCGGCATTGCCGACACGCGCTACAATCCGATCGCGCGCTATCTGGGCGGCGGCCTCGTCTATGCCGGCCCGTTCGCGCGACGAAAGACCGACCAGATCGGCCTGTCCGTCGCGGTCGCCGAGTTCGGAGATCGTTATCGGCGATCGCAGGCGCTGTCGGGCGAGCCGGCCGGGCCGCGCGAAATCGTGATCGAGGCGGGCTATCTCGCCCAGCTGGCACCATGGCTGCGCGTTCAGCCGGACGTGCAGTACGTCGTCCATCCCGGCGGCGACACCCTCGTGGACCATGCCGTCGTGGCCGGATTCAGGATCAAGGTCGGCCAGTAAGCCGACACGGCGTAACTTCGCCGGTAGCGCCCCGCGCCGGCGAATGGCAGAACGGAAGGATGAACCTTCGCCCTGCTTTGCTGATCGCCGCGCTCCTGATGACGGCGGCGTGCGACAAGCGCCGCGACGCGGGGCGCGTGGTGGTCAGCGCGATCGGTGGCGATCTGGCGATCGGCGACCCCTCGCGCACGCCGCAGGGCTACGCTGCACGGGTGATGATGGATTCCACCGCGCAGGGCCTGGTGCGGTTCGATGCCAGCGGTCAGATCGAGCCGGGAATCGCCGAGCGATGGATCGTGATCGATGACGGGATGAGCTACATCTTCCGGCTGCGCGATGCGGAATGGAGCAATGGTGCGCCCGTCACGGCATCGGAAGTGGTCGCGGTGCTGCGCCGGCAGATCGCGGCTCGATCGCGCAATCCGCTCGCTCCGTTCCTCAGCGCGATCGACGAGATCGTCGAGATGACGCCCGAGGTCATCGAGGTGCGGTTGAAGCGCCCACGCCCCGATCTGCTCAAGCTGTTCGCGCAACCCGAGCTGGCCGTGTTCCGGACCCGGCCATTCGGCGGCAGCGGCCCGTTGCGCGTCGTCAACCGGACGCGCGACATGGCCCTGCTGCGCCCCGCGATCGATCCGACGCGCTCGCCCGACGACGTCGCCGATCCCACGCCCGAAGACGAGGTGCGGCTGATCGGCGAACGCGCCGCCCGGGCGATCGCGCGGTTCGCGGCGGGCGAGTCCGATCTCGTCACCGGCGGCACCTTCGTCGACTGGCCGCTGATCGGTAGCGCGACGATCGCGCCGACCAACCGCAAGATCGATCCGGCGGCTGGCCTGTTCGGGCTGGCGATCGTGAACCGCACCGGCTTCCTCGCTGATGCGCGCGTCCGTGCCGCGATCTCGGGCGCGCTGGATCGGCAGGCGATCGTCGGCGCATTCCTGCCGGAATGGACCCCGACGACGCAGCTTCTGCCCGAACAGCTCGATTCCGCCACCGTGCCGGTCGTGCCGGACTGGAGCGCGGTGGCGCAGGACGACCGCTTGCAGACGATCCGCGCACTCGTGGCCGCGTGGCGATCGGCGCATCCCGGTCCGCTCACACTCCGCCTGGCGCTGCCTGCCGGGCCGGGTGCGACGATATTATACGGCCAGATCGGCGCGAGCCTCGCCACGATGGGTATCCGGGTACAGCGCGTCGGTGCGGAAGAGGATACCGACCTGCGCCTGATCGATGCGGTCGCGCCCTACGACAGCGCACGCTGGTATCTCGCCACCGCCTGCGCACCGTGCGGCGAGGCGGCCACGGCGGCGATCGACGCCGCGCGTGACGCCCCGGACATGGCGTCCCGCGCGCTGCGGATCGCCGAGGCCGACATCGCGCTTGCCGCCGACGTCGCCTACATTCCGATCGCCCGGCCGCTGCGCTGGTCGCTGGTCGCGGTGCGGCTCAAGCAGTGGGAGCCGAACGCGCGCGCGTGGCACCCGTTGAATCATCTGCGCGCCGCCCCCAATTGAGATTCATGGCCAACACCACGCGCATCGACGACGATCCCATCCGCCGCATGTCGGGCATGCTGCCGCTCGGCACCGACGCCGCCGCCGTGCGCCAACGCGTGGTGGCGATGGAACATCTGCTGGAAGGATTGTTCACCATTCCCGGCACCAACCGCAAGGTCGGGCTGGACGTGCTGATCGGCATCGTGCCCGTGGCCGGCGACGTGATCGCCGCGGCGATGGGCTCCTGGTTGGTGTGGGAAGCGCGCAACCTCGGCATGTCGAAGCTGCAGATGGCGCGCATGTTCGGCAATGTCGGCACCGATTTCCTGCTCGGGCTGATCCCGATCATCGGTGTCGTGCCCGACTTCTTCTTCCGATCGAACACGCGCAACCTGCGCATCATCAAGAAGCATCTCGACAAGCATCACCCGTCCACCGTCACGGTGGACGGCTGAAGGTTACCGCCGCCCGCGCCAGATCTTGAGGTCCGCGCCCGCCGGCAGGCCGCCGGAATTGGGCCGGCAGCGTTCGTAATTATAGGCCTTGTCGAGGCACAACCAGATCTCGTCCAGCCAGCCCTGCTTCGTCGCGGTCACGCGGATCGACGTGACCGGTAGCCCCGGATTGGCCTTCGCGAACGCGGCCGAAAAATCGCCGACCGTCAGAGGCGCGCGCGACAGGCCGTCCATGTCCGGATAGCGCAACGCCGCGAACAGTCGGGTCGAGCTGCGGAAATAGGCGGTCGGCGTGGTGCCCATGCAGGTGCCGTGCTTGGCCCATTCGTGCTGGATCAGTTGCGGCGACGGCGTCGAGCACAGGGTGTCGCGGATCACCTTTTTCGGCACGATCGGCGTGGCGGCGCAATATTGCGGCCAGTCCTTGCCCACGCCGTCCGGCCACAGGCCGTGCAACGTGAAGCCGAAGCTATTGCCTCCCCCGCATTGGAAGCGCGCCGAGCGATCGTCCTTGTGCGCGCGGCAATAGCCCGGTGCCCAGGTGATCGCGAGCGTATAGCTGCCGATCGGCAGCACGCGCTTCGGCTGGTCGGCCGACGGCAGATCGGGGCGCGGCGTCGGCACATTGCCGGGAATGGCGCATTGATAGGCCTGCGCCTGCGCGACACCGGGCAGGCCGAGCGCGACCAAGGCGAGAAGCTTCAGTTTCATGCTGGCATCTCCGTGAAATCCAGGCCGATATCGGCGGCGGGCGCGGACTGCGTCAAGCGGCCGACGCTGACATAGGTCACGCCGGTTTCCGCCAGCGCGCGGATCGTGTCCAGCCTTACGCCGCCCGACGCCTCGGTCGGCACGCGTCCGCCGACCAACGTCACCGCGCCGCGCAGCGTCGGCGCGTCCATATTGTCGAGCAGCAGGTGAGTCGCGCCCGCCGCCAAGGCCGGTTCGATCTGATCGACCCGGTCGACCTCGACGATGATGCTGGCGATCCCCGCCGCTTTCGCGCGCGCGACCGCCGCGCCGACTCCACCGGCGACCGCCACGTGATTGTCCTTGATCATCGCCGCATCCCACAGGCCCATGCGGTGATTGGTCGCACCGCCCATACTGGTCGCGTACTTCTCGAGTCGGCGAAGGCCCGGGATGGTCTTGCGCGTATCGAGCAGGGTCGCGCCGGTGCCGACGATCTTGTCGACGTAAGCGCGCGTCATCGTCGCGATACCGGACAGATGCTGCACCGTGTTGAGCGCCGAACGCTCGGCGGTCAGCATCGCCCGCGCGGAGCCTTCGAGGCGCATGAGATCGGTGCCGGCGGGCACGCGTTGCCCGTCCGCGACGAGCATTTCGATCCCGACCTCCGGATCGAGCGCGCGGAAGAACGCCTCGGCGATGCCCAGCCCGGCGACGACGATCGCATCGCGGCTGTCCATCACGCCGCTGAAGCGCGCCTCCGCCGGAATGACGGCAGCGGAAGTGATGTCACCCCCCTCCCCCAGATCCTCGGCCAGCGTCGCGCGGACGAACGAGTCGAGGTCGAAACCGGGCAGTTCGAAGCTCATGCCTGCTCTCCGAAAGTCACGAAAGTCACGCGATACGACGCTTGAGGCGTCCTCGCGCTGACAGGTTTGAGGGTCGGCGGCAGGCCTTGGCCCGGATGCGATCGGCTGAGCATGCTCGCCCTGTGGCATGGATCGGGGTTTGTAGGACAGAGGGTTGTCGAACCGCCGGCGATGATGGCCGCCCCGATCCGTAGCCAATCCGTATCTTTGCACGAGTCGCGGCAAGGTGTACAAAGCGGGCATGACGGGGAAAGAGGGCGAGATCGCGGCTGCGGGGGAACGCAAGACTGCCTGGCGCACCAGCATGCTGATCGTGATGGCGCTGCTGGGTGCGGTGGTGCTCGTCGGGCTGACGATGACCCTGGGCGAAGCCAATCGCCAGCGCGATCGCGCGCTGCGCCTGCAATCGCACAGCTACGAGGTGATGATCCTCGCGCGCACCTTCTCCAGCACGATCGCGCGATCCGAGGCATCGCTCGGCCGCTACGTGATCAGCACCGACAAGCAGCTCGGACGGCTCTATTCGGACGACTGGAAGATCGCGGGGCAGCAGATCGCTCGGCTCGACCAGGTCACGCGCGACAATACCGGACAAAACCGCCTGATCACGCGCCTGCGCCGGGCCTATACCGCGCGCGGCGAGGAATTGTCGGATACCGCGCTCAGCACCAATTACGGCAAGAACGACATGGCGCTGAAGCGCTATTACAAGGCGCGCAACTCGGCCGCACTGCGCCAGATCAACGACCTGCTCGACCAGATCATCGCGCACGAACGCGCCCTGCTCGATGCGCGCACCAGCAATGCGATGAAATCGGCCGAACGCTCCAATCGGTCGGCGGCGGTGCTGGCGGTGTTCGGCATGCTGATCGTGATCGGGGCGATCGTGCTCGGCTGGCTGACGGTCAAGGCGCTCGGCGAGCGCGCCAGCGCGCGGGCCGAGGCGGAGCAGCAGCGCGAGCGCGCGATGGAACTGGAATTCGCCGTCGAGCATGCGACGAGCGAATTGCAGAAGCAGGAGAGCAAGCTGCGCCAGGTGCAGAAGATGGAGGCGGTCGGCCAGCTGACGGGCGGGATCGCGCATGATTTCAACAATATGCTTGCCGTCGTCGTCGGCGGCCTGGAACTCGCCAGGCGCAGTCTGGACAAGGATAGCGACGCGACGCCGCGCCACATCGACAATGCAATGGAAGGCGCCAACCGCGCCGCCGCCCTGACCCGCCAATTGCTCGCCTTCAGCCGCGAAGAGACGCTGAAGCTGGAGCCGATCGCGGCGGGCGAATTGATCGCCGGCATGTCGGACCTACTCGATCGCACGCTGGGCGACGCGATCACGGTCGAGGCGCGCGACAAGGGCAGGAACTGGCTGACCTGCGCCGACCGGCATCAACTGGAAAACGTCATCCTCAACCTCGCCGTCAACGCCCGCGACGCGATGGACGGGCGTGGACAGATGACGATCGTGACCGCCGGCACGCAGCTCGCCGAACATGCGGTCGGCCGCTGCCCGGCGGGCCAATACGTCACCATCGCCGTCACCGACACCGGCCACGGCATGACGCCCGAGGTGATGGAACGCGTGTTCGAGCCCTTCTTCACCACCAAGCCGATCGGCCAGGGCACCGGCCTAGGGCTCAGCCAGATCTTCGCGTTCGTGCGTCAGGCGAACGGCGAGATCGGGCTTCAGTCCAAGCCCGGCAAGGGCACGACGGTGACGCTCTATTTGCCGCGCCACATCGCGGACGCGCCGGCCAAGTCGGCACGCCCCGCCCCGCTGCCGGAGATCGGCCCGACCGCCGCACTCGATATATTGGTGGTCGAGGACGATCCGCGCGTGCTGACCGCGACGATCGGCGCGCTGCAGGATCTCGGCCACCGCCCGATCCCGTGCAGCGATCCGCGTGCCGCGCCGGCCATGCTCGCCGAGGCGGGCTCGGTCGACCTGATCGTGTCCGACGTGCTGATGCCGGGCCAGACGGGACCGGAACTGATCGCGGAACTCACCGCCGACTATCCGCACGTCGCGGTGCTGTTCGTCACCGGCTATGCCGGGGAGGCGGGCGGCGAGGCGGAATTCGGCGGCCATCACGTGCTGCGCAAACCGTTCACGATCGCCGCACTGGAACGCGCGGTGGGGGCCGCGATGGCGGCGGAACGGCCTGCGCCGCAGAGCATCGCGGCCGAGTGACGTAGGGCCTCACTTCTCCCCTCCCTGAAAGGGAGGGGCAGGGGTGGGTTGCTCACCAGGAAACGCCGTCCTCTCCCCATGCCGACCCACCCCCAGCCCCTCCCTTCCAGGGAGGGGAGCCCACAGGCCAATTAACGGCTGACGGACGGCTCAGACCCGGATATAGCTGCCCGTCCGAGTATCCCGGCGCACGTCTGCGTCCCTGTTCCGAAAGCCCCCCGCCCCCACCATGAAGTCGATCGATCGCTACATGGTCCGGCTGATTCTGGTGCCGCTGCTGTCGACGCTGACGATCTCGGCGATGCTGCTGGTGCTCGATCGCATGTTGCGGCTGTTCGATTTCGTCGCGACCGAGGGCGGACCGATCACGGTCGTGTGGAAGATGCTGGCCAATCTGCTGCCGGAATATCTCGGGCTCGGCATTCCGATCGGCCTTCTGCTCGGCGTGCTGCTCGCCTTCCGCAAGCTCGCCACGTCGTCCGAACTGGACGTGATGCGCGGCGTCGGGATCAGTTACTGGCGGTTGCTGCGCATGCCGTACATGTTCGCGATCGTGCTGGCGGCGATCAATCTGGCGATCGTCGGCTATATCCAGCCGACCGCGCGCTACGCCTATGAGAATCTGCGCTACGAACTGCGCACTGGCGCGCTCGGCGCCTCGATCAAGGTCGGCGAGTTCACGCATTTCGGCGACAAGATGACGATCCGCATCGAACAGAGCCGGGACGAGGGCCGCAAGCTGTCCGGCATCTTCGTCCAGGCGGTGGGCAAGGACGGCACGTCGTTCGCGGTTACGGCGGCGAGCGGCAAGTTCCTCGCCACCGACAATCCCGACGAGATCGTGTTCCAGCTCACCGACGGGGTCCTGATCAGCCAGGCGCCGAAGATCCCGACGCCGCGCGTGCTGACCTTCACCACGCACAACCTGCCGATTCCGCTGCCCAAATACGGCAGTTTCCGCCAGCGCGGCGAAGGCAATATGGAACTCACCCTGCCCGAATTGGTGCGCATCGGCAGCAACCCGCAGACCAGCGAGGATCTGCGCGACACCAGCCGGTCCGCCTTCCACTTCCGCGTGGTCGAGATCGCGACGATGTTCCTGCTGCCGTTGCTCGCGCTGGCGCTCGGCATCCCGCCCAAGCGCTCGACCTCGGCGCTGGGCGTATTCCTGGCGATCGTGATGGTCGTCACCTATCACAAGGTGAACCAATATGCCGAGGCGATCGGCGGGCTGGGCAAGATCGATCCGCTGATCGCCTTGTGGACGCCGTTCGCGATCTTCACCGCCTTGGTCGGCTGGATGTTCTACACCATTGCCTATGTCCCCGACGGCCAGCCGATCGGCGCGCTGGAGCGCGTGTTCGGAAAGCTCGGCAAGTGGATCGTGCGCCGCATGCGCGGCCCCCGGCGCGAAGACGCGACGGGAGTGCAGGCGGCATGAACTTCTTCCCCTCCCGCGTCGTCGCCGTCTACATGGCGCGGCTGTTCGTCGTGCGCACCTTCGCGGTGATGGCCGGCCTGGTGCTGGTGCTGCAGGCGCTCGATCTGCTCGGCCAGTCGGGCAACATCCTGGCCTATCCCGGCAACGGCGATGCTCAGGTATGGCATTATATGAGCCTGCGCGCGCCGCAGATCATCGCCTTCGTGCTGCCCTTCTCCGTCCTGCTCGGTACGATCCTGACGCTGAGCCAGATGAACCAGAACAGCGAGATCATCGCGCTGAAGGCGTCGGGGCTGTCCGCGCATCAGGTGCTGGCGCCGCTGGTGCTGGCGAGCCTGATCGTCGCGGTGATCTCCTTCACGTTCAACGACCGCATCGTCGCGCGCGCCACGTCGGCGCTCAACCAGTGGCAGAACGTCAATTACGGCCCGCTGCCGATCGATCGTGGCGATCGCTCCAACGTTTGGGTGCGCGATGGTGACGATCTGATCCAGGCCGATCAGATCAAGGGCCGCGGCACGGCGGCGCAGCTCGGCGGGATCACGCTCTACGATCGCGAGAAGGGCAATCTCGTCGGCATCATCGAGGCCGAGCGCGGGCGCTATGCCGCGCCCGGCTGGCAGATCTTCCACGCGACGCGCTTCGACGTGGCAAGCGGTAAAAAGATCAAGATCGGCAATCCGGTGGTCGCCAAGAGCGTGCGACCCGATCAGTTCACGCTCGCCACGGTCGATGCCGATTCGCTGTCTTTCGGCGCGTTGCGCAGCGCGATCGGCGACCTGTCCGATGCCGGCCGGCCGACCAAGGCGCTCGAAGGATCGGCCTGGCACAAGCTCTCCGCGCCCTTGTCGTCGGTGCTGATGCCGTTGCTCGGCGCGGTGGCGGCCTTCGGTCTGGCGCGATCGGGCAAGCTGTTCCTGCGCGCGGCGATCGGCATGGGGCTGGGCTTCGCCTATTTCGTCGCCGACAATTTCGCGCTGGCGATGGGCAATCTGGGCGCATATCCGCCGTTCCTGGCTGCCTGGGCACCCTTCCTGCTGTTCTTCCTGATCGGCGAAGCGGTGCTGGTGCGGACCGAGGAATAGCAACCAAGCCGGGCTGGCCCGGACCGCCGGACGGCCACGAAAAAAGCCGCCGATCTCGCGATCGGCGGCTTCGTCGTTTTAGGCTATCCGCCGATCAGGCAGCGTAGGACACCCGGGGCGCACCCTTCTTGCTGCGGCGCATTCCGAGGCCGATGCCACCGAAGCCGACGAGCATCATGGCCCAGGTTGCGGGCTCAGGCACGGCGCCGGCTGCCACTTCGAAGTTCGAATTGACCGCGCGACCACCGCTGAAGTTGACGTTCACGTTGTCGACCGCGCCATAGAACTGGTTGTTCCATCCCGAACCGATGCCGATTTCCAGACCGTAGACGGTCAGGTTCGCATTGGCATTGTCCGTCATCCACTGCGCCAGCGTCTTCTGCCCGCCATTCGCCGCTGCGAACGTCGGGCCGAGCGAGGCGTTCGTCGCCCACCAGATGCCGGTGTTGAGATTGGCGGTCAGCGTGGTCCAGCTATCGACCGGCGCGGCCGTCTGCTGCTGATAGACATTTTCGAACACCAGCGATCCGGCGAACACCCCATCCTTCAGCATGTCGAAGCGCAGCACCGGCGAGAAATTGGCGTCGGTCGTGGACGTGCCCGCGCGATAGAAATCGAACGACACGCTCGTCAGGGTCGAGAGCGCGACGGGTGCGATCGCCCCGGCATTGCCGAACAGATAGACCAGATCGCCCTTGCCGGGATCACCTTGCGTGCTGTTGAAATACGCCGATCCATTACCGGAGCGGGCATAATCGGTCGTGATGCCGACGGTGGAGCCAGCACCGACGTTCGCCTGATACCAGCTGTTCAACGCCGTCGTGCCCGACGCACGGTTCGCGCCGGCATTCGGCCCCGGACCGGTCACGATCGTCCGCGTGCCCGTGGCGGTCGTCGTCGTCGTGGCGGTGCTCGTACCGAACGTACCGTTGACGTTCTGAAGGCTCGTGTTGTTCACCGTCTCCGCCGTCGCGCTGGACGCGACGACCGCGATAGCGGCGGCAGCCGTCAAATATAGGCTTTTCATTATAGCTTCCCCTCTTCTCGGCCAGTTCTTGTACTGTTTGCGTGGCCGCAGAAATTGCGCCCGATGCCGAAGGAATCGTTCTTAACCGGTTGTTCATAAATCGCAAGATGGTGATATGGATACTGTTTCAAACTGTGACATCTTGCGGAATTTCGTGCCTGACAGATCGTTATGATACCGAAATTAGTTGTCCATACATTTCGAATTACGGTGTTAACCTGATTTAGATCACCAATTTCCGCTCGGTTCTTGTTTGGTTTTTGTAACCGACACACCAGACAGCAGTTTTTTTGTTCATGTGATCAGTGACGCGTCTTGCGCCGCCAGCGTGATCACCATGCGCAGACATCGCGGCGAAATCTTCGGATTATGCGGTAACGGCGCTTCGGACCGCGCGATCTGAGACGCTGGTACCGATGCTCCGGCTATGCAGCCAGGCTCTGCCGACGGCGACGTCAGCCGGCAATCCGGGTCCAGGGATCGGCCTGCCGCATGTCGAGGCGGCAGAGGTCGCGAAAATCGTGGCGGCGCGCATAGGCCAGCACACGGGCATCGTAGTCCGCGGCGAGCGGGTCGGCGAATTTCCAGTCCGGCGGGTTGAAGGTGGAAAAGCCGTTGATCGTCGGCACCCGCCACATCTCGGCGAGGAACATCGCGTCGACATTGTGCGGATAGACGCCGTTCGCTTCCGGATTGATGTAGACCGGCTCGTCCCGCCGCGCCGCCACGACGTAGAAGCTCGTGCAGCTTGCCGGCGGAGCGGGAATCGGTTCCAAGGCCGTACGCTGTGCCGAGCGGCTGAGCTGTGCCGGCGATTCCGCGCTGAGGTTTTCGGCGACGAGCAACGCCAGGAATCCGGCGGCCAGCCAGGGCTTCGATCGTGCCACCAGTCTCGCCCGCTCCTGCCACGCCGCGACCACCAGCAGCAGGAACGGGAGCACCAGCCAGAGCTGATAGCGCGAGACGACCCGCATGCCCTTCGCCCCCGGGACCAGTTCGAACACCAGACCCCAGGGCGATGCCACGTCGAATTGCAATGTCAGGAACCACGCTACGATCGTCGCCAGCGCAAAGGCGCGCAGTTCGATCGAGACCGGGCGATCCAGCCCGACCCGCCGCCGCACGATGATCCGCCACGCCGCCGTGACGATTAGGGTGACCAGGACTACCGGCAGCCCCGATTGATGCTCCCCGCCGAGCAGGCGTGCCGGCAGCGTCGGGATCGCCGGATTGATCACATGGACCAGCGCGCCCAGCGCCCGGAAGATCCAGCCCCAGACGTAATTGCCCGGCCCGACATTGATCATGTCGACCACCGGCGTGACGAGATAGCCGAGCATCTGATGGTAGGACTGCCCGCCGGTCTCGCGCGCCTTGGGCAGGTAGACGATGAGGAAGGGTATGATCAGGACGATGAAGGCGATCGCCCCGCAGAGGAAAGTCCCCGCATGGCGGCGCGCGAGGCCGAGCAACGTCGCAGGCCGCCAATGGCCGCTCAGGACACACCAACAGACGGCGAACAGGCCGGCCGAAAAGATCGTGAACCAGGCCATGTAATAGGATGTCAGCAGCCAGGCCGCCGTCAACGCAGCGAGTGCCACGGCCAGCCATCGCGCCTGGAAATAGCGCCCTTCTCGCTCGACCCGAACCACGCCGATCGCCAAGATCATCGCCACCGGCAGCAACGCGACGCTCTGCAATTGGGCATGCACCGCCTGAAGCAAGATGTTGCTGGCGATGGTCCACAGCAGCGCCACGATCAACGCGCCCGAGCGACCCCAGCCGAGCGTCCGGGCGACTAGCAGATAGGCGGCGGCGAAGCCGATCGTCTTAAAGGTCAGGATGTTCAGCGTGTCGGCGTGAAAGGGATCGGCGAACAGCCGCCAGAAGGAATAGACCAAGCCGTAGAGGAAATAACCGTCATTGTAGCCGAGCGTCCCGGTATAGGGATGGAAATAGCCGGTCGTATTCCAGGCGGCGGCACCGCTCAGAACGTTGCGCCAATGTTCGAGGATGCTGATCTCGATCATCCCGTCCGCGCGGTCGCCGAAGCCGAGATCGAATCCGCTGAGGATAGGCGCGCGGAAGAACAGCGCCATCGCCACGACGTAGACGAGCGCGAATGCTGCAAGGTTGGTGATCGGCCGGCGCTTGGGCGCGTGCTCGGGGCCGGCGCTCACGTCCGACGCTCGTCAGCTGCGGCCACGCTGGTTACAAAATCGGCGTGCCACGGTTGCATGGCACCCGCCTATCTTCCTCGTGGCGCCCTGTCGATGGGACGAGACATCAACAAGACGCGTCGGCTCGCACTATGAATCGATCAGCGCGCCGCCATCGTGCTGCGCGCGATCTTCGCCACCAGACCCGGCAGGCCAGGATAGCTGGCCTTGTGGTAGGGCGACTCCACTTCCAGCGCGGCGGAAATGCGGCGATGCGCCTCGCCCAGCGCGTGATAGGGGAGGCCCGGCAGCAGGTGATGCAGCGCATGATAGCGCAGGCCCACCGGTGCCCACAGCATCGGCAGCAACGCCGGCGGCGGCACGTTGACGGTGTCGAGATATTGCGCGGTGACGGTCATCGCCTCGCCCTCATTCTCCCACAGATGTGCGACCAGCGTGCGCACCTGATTGATCACCATCACCGCCGAAGCGATGCCCAGACCGATCAGGAACACGCGAAGCGGCACGATGCCGGTGGCGACCATCGTGATCACCGCGATCGCCCATGCACTGGCGGCCGCTTCCTGCCACAACCACTGCGTCCGTGCGGCTCCTTCGGGTGCGCGGCGACGGAAGCCGGGGTTGATCGACAGCGACGAATAGCGCTCGATCACCAGCCGGCGCACCGCCGGGATCACCGACAGCGGCGTCAGCACGGCAAAGCGGAACAGTAACGCGATCGGGCCGAGCGCCGAGACGACGATGAACAACGGCAGCGTCCACGGCTTCATCAGCGCGAGCGGCAGATATTCGGGATCCTCCGCCGTGCCGTAGCGCGTGCGGGCGTGGTGCAGATTGTGCACGCCCTCATACATGAAGCTCGGCACCAGCAGCGGAATGCCGGCGATCAGGTTCCACGCAATATGAAAGCCCGGCACGGCCGACGACTTGAAATGCGTCAGTTCATGAATGAACGAGCCCGCGCGGTAGAGCGCCAGCACCGAGATCACCCCCGCCAGCACGGCCCAGCCGCCCGGCGCCAGCACGGCCGCGGCAAACGCCGCATAACCGACCACCGCCGAGACGATCAGGTCCGTCCAATAGATCGCCGGACGATGCGCCAGGATGTCGCGCGTCAGATCGGCGGCGGCGCGGAGCATCGCGCGATCGTCGGCGATCCGCTCGCGGGCGGCGCGCGGTGCCACGGCGGGCGCGGCGGCGCGGCGATCGAAGGTGAGAGCGGTTTCCATAAGGCGTTCCATTATCCCCAGATAGTGGCGGCAGCGTGGCGGTGAAAGGTCTACGGTGTTGCAGGGGTTGCAGCCTTGACAGCAGACCGTGCACGCAGGACTGAAACGACCTCCTTCCCGCAAAAGGCGCGTATCTTGGCCGACCAATCCCTCACCATCCGCCCGATCCACAGCAAGGCCGATCGCAAGGCGTTCATCGACCTCGCTTTCCGTCTCAACGCGGATGACCCCAATTGGGTGCCGCCGCTCAAGGGCGAAGCGCTGGGGCTGATCACGCCGGAGAAGAACGGCTGGTTCAGCCATGCCGAGGCGCAACTCTATCTGGCGGAGCGCGGCGGCAAGATCGTCGGGCGGATTTCCGCGCATATCGACACGCTGGCGCTGACGTTGCCGGCGGAACAAGGCTTCGGCCCCGGCGTGGGGTGCTGGGGGCTGCTGGAGGCGGAGGGTCGCGATCTGGCGCACGCGCTGATCGCGACCGCCGAGCAATGGCTGCGCGACAAGCACATGGTGCGCGCGCTCGGGCCGATCAGCATGTCGATCTGGGAAGAGCCGGGCCTGCTGATCGAGGGCTTCGATCATCCGCCGACGATCATGATGGGCCATCACAAGCCGCATTATCAGGAATGGATCGAATCCGCCGGCTATCGCGGCGTCAAGACGCTTTACACGTATGACCTCGATATCACGAAGGAGTTTCCACCGCTGGTCGGCCGGATCATCGCCGCGGGCGAAAAGAACGCGCGCATCCGCATCCGCAAGGTCGACAAGTCGCAGTTCGACAAGGAAGCCGCGATCATCCTCGCGATCCTCAACGACGCCTGGTCGGACAATTGGGGCTATGTGCCCTTGACCGAGCCCGAGATCGTCGACGTCGGCGTGAAGTTGAAGCCGATCGTGTTCGAGGATCTGATCCGCATCGCCGAGGTGGATGGCGAACCGGTCGCGTTCATGATCGTCCTGCCCGACCTCAACGAAGCGATCGCGCCGCTCAACGGCAGCCTGTTCCCGTTCGGCTGGGCGAAATTGCTGTGGTGGTTGCGCAAGCCCAAGGTCCGCACCGTTCGCGTGCCGCTGATGGGCGTGGTCAAACGCCTGCAATCGTCGCGCATGGCGAGCCAGTTGGCGCTGATGATGATCGAATATATTCGTCGGTCCGCCGTGGCCGAATATGGCGCGTCGCGGGGCGAGATCGGCTGGATCCTCGAGGACAATCAGGGCATGCGATCGATCGCCGACCTGATCGAATGCAAGATCAACAAGAAATACGAAGTCTACGAACGCACGTTGTGAGCGGCGCGGCCCGCGACGTTTTTTAGCGTCGCGGGCCTGTTGCCTTCACTTGGCGAGCGGATCGAAACCACGCGACAGCCAATCTTCCCGCGTGTGGCAGGTGCGGATCGGGAGCATGGACCCGGTAATCCTTTGCACAACACAATAGTTGGTAGGCTTTACCGCTGTCTTTGCTGAGATTGACGGCGCAACAGCAGAGGTCGAAGCTTCTACCGGAACTTCGGTCGCAGGTTTTGCGATATCGGCGAATGCCGGAGTAGCAGCGGCGATCAGCGCGCCCGAAAGCGCGGCGATTACGGTCTTGATCATGAAATCCTCCATCGACCGATCCGGCATCGTGCCGGTCGTAACTGTGTTAGTGCATTATGCATGCCAAACACCTGGTCGACGCAAGTTCAATAGCTTATCGGAATATCGGCATGGATCATGCGGCAATAGAAACGAGACTTCGGGAAATTTCGCCAATCATCGGTGCTCTATGCGCCGCGATCGAACGGTTCAGAAACGTCGCGACACCCCGAGATACACCTCCATATCCGGCGCGTCGCGATTGAGCCCGGCGTTCGCGCCAGCGTCGATCTGCAGGTTTTCGCCCAGCACGCAGGCGAGCGACACGCCGGCGAGCATTTGCGTCGTCGCGCCCGAGGGATCGTCATCCCGCAGCGCCTGCAACTCCGCCGTCGCGGTCAGCGCCTTGCTGAGGGCGAGACCCAATCCGACCGTTTCGCTGAACGCGACGTGACGGCCGCGGCCGTCTTCATCCACCGCCGCATCGATTTCGGACGTCGTCTCGAAATTGAGCGCGTCGCTCAGATCATAGGTCACCGGCACGACCAGCCCCGCCCCCCAATCGCCGGCACCGACGGGCGAGCGCCCGACCGGCACGGTGACAAACGGATGTACCGCGACGGACAGGCCCTTGCCGTCCGGATTCTTCAGGTTGGCCTTGAAACCGAGCATCGCATCGCCGACGCGATCGGCGCTGTCGATATCCCCGGCGAGTTTGTCACGCGTTCGGACATGGCCGAACGGCGTGAAGCCGATCTGCGCCTCGATCGTATCCGTCAGTCCGATGCGCATCAGGGTATCTCCGAGCAGGACCGTGTCGCTGCGCTGATCGGCATCCTCGTCCCGCGTCCAATCGCCCAGCGCGGTTTCCACCGACACGCGGCCGGGCGAGATCGTGCAGGCCGGCGTGCCGAGCCCGGGCCGTTCGGGGCAATACTCGCGATCCTGCGCGGCGGCAGGCGCGGCGACGATCGTCAACAGTCCGGCCAGCATCCAGCGCATATGATTCCCTTTTAGCGGAGCTTGACCCAGGTCGGTGCGTGATCGCTCGCTTTTTCGCGCCCGCGATAGTCCTTGTCGACGCCGGCATCGGCCAGCCGATCGGCGGCCACCGGCGACAGCAGCAGGTGATCGATGCGGAATCCGGCATCGCGTTGCCATGCACCGGCCTGATAGTCCCAGAAGGTCCAGACACCGCCTTTGGGGAAGCGCGTGCGCAGCGCGTCGGTCCAGCCCTGAGCGACCAACCGGCGCAGACCCTCGCGGCTTTCCGGCTGCATCAAGGCATCTTCGGCCATCGCGCGCACCGAATAGGTATCGTCGTCATTGGCAATGACATTGTAGTCGCCGGCCAGCACTACCGCCTTTTCCTCGGCAAGCAGCACACGCGCGCGCGCGGACAGTCGTTCGATCCAGCGCAACTTATAGTCGAACTTCGGCCCCGGCTGCGGATTGCCGTTGGGCAGATAGAGCGAGGCGACGATCACCCCGTCCACCTCGCACTCGAGATAGCGGCTATGTTCGTCCTCGGGCTCGCCCTCCAGCCCGCGCTGGCGCTCGATCGGGTCCGCGCCTCTGGCCAGCACGGCCACGCCGTTCCAGCTCTTCTGCCCGTGCCACACGGCACCGTAGCCCGCCGCGCGGATATCCGCCTCGGGAAAGGTTTCGTCGCTGGTCTTCAGTTCCTGGAGGCAGACCACGTCGGGCTGCTGCTCGGCCAGATATTCGACCAGACGCGGCAAGCGCGCCTTGATGCCGTTGATATTGTAGGTGACGATCTTCACGTGGCAGGGCAATCAGACCGAGAAGCTCGAGCCGCAGCCGCAACCGGACGCGGCGTTGGGATTCTCGACCTTGAACGCCGCACCGCCGAGCGATTCGACATAATCCACCGCACAACCGCGCACCAGATCGAGGCTGATCGCGTCGACCACCAGCTTCACCGCATCGGTTTCCGCGACGACATCGTCATCGGCCACCGTATCGGCCAGTTCGAATTTGTACTGGAATCCCGAACATCCGCCGCCATCGACCGCGAGGCGCAGGATCGCGGGCTTGCCCTGCCGCTCCGCAATCGCCGCGACGCGCGCGGCGGCGGACGGTGTCAGGGAAACGGGCGATGGTGCGATGGTAGCCATCAGGGGGAGATAGGCCGTCCAAAGGGGAACGGCAACGGGGATGCCTGTGTTTGGTCTTTCGCGAGCAAAGCGCTCTGCGAGGACGGACCGATCTTTCACCTATCACGGCATCCTGAAGGTGTTTCAGGATGACGACGAATTTACTCCGCGCCGTCGGCCGCAGGGCCGCCCATCGATACCGGCGTCATCTTCAGGCCGCTCTTGCTCGCGGCGAGATAGTCGGCGGTCTGCAGGAACGGGATCGGGTTCACGGCATGGCCATCGATGCGCACTTCGTAGTGAAGGTGCGGGCCGGTCGAGCGACCGGTCGAGCCCATCAGCGCGATCAACTGGCCGCGCTTAACGCGGGTGAAGGGCGCGACGAGGATCTTGGAGAGGTGGCCGTAACGGGTCTGGATGCCCTTGCCGTGATCGATCTCGACCAGATTGCCATAGCCGCCCGAGCGCTCGGCGCGATCAACGTAACCGTCGGCGGTGGCGTAGATCGGCGTCCCGACCGGGCCGGGAATATCCACACCGGCATGCATCGCCGCGGTGCCACGGAACGGATCGGCGCGGACGCCGTAATTGCTGGTGAAGCTGAGCCGCTCGACCGGCTGCGCCGACGGGATCGCGATCACCGACTGCTCGAGCGAATCGAGCTTCTTCCAAGTCATGAACAAAGAGCGGAATTGCTGGTCGGCCTGCAGGTCGACGCTGGCTTCGTTGCTGTCGGCAGCTTCGAACGGGCCGCCCATCGCCAGATTTCGGGCCGGCATCTTGGCCAGGCGCTTCGCAGCAACACCGAGGCGGCTGACCTTCTGCGTGGTCATCGCGATACGCTGCTCGACGACGCGGCGGGCCTGCACGGCCAGCACGACCTGGCGGCGCTCGATCTTTTCCAGCGGGGCGACGACGTCGGCCGCGAGCTTGGCGGCCTTGGGATCGATCACGGTCGCGGCCACTTCCTGCGGCGCGCCCTTGCCGGTGACGACGGCGGTGATGAGAGCCTGACGCTGCTCGACGCGGACGGCATGCGCCTGGGCGACGCTCTTGATCGTGGCGACATCGGCCTGCATCGCTGCGACCTTCGCCTGCATCTGCGCGACCTTGGCGTCGGCGGAGGAATGCGCATCGACCATGCCGGTCAGTGCGACGGCGCCGACGGCGGCCTGGGCCGCGCCGTAGACCGAGAAACACATCGTGACGGCGGCAACGCTGGCGGCGATCGCCTGGGTCCGGCCACCGATGCTGAAACGGCGCAGGGCGCGGCCGTCGTGGAAAATGAAGTCCCGCGTGACGAACCACGTCCGGAACCGCGCAAGCTTGTTCGCGGTATCTTCCGCGACGTGCGCGATCGAAATCTTGGTCATTAATCCCCGGCGATCTTGCTAGGGACACCGGATCATTCCGGCGTCCAACCCCTGATTCGTCTCGATCGCAGCCCCTCCGCGTTCTCGACCCGGCCTTTGTGGCCCACAGAGTCTTTAACTAACAACCCTAGGCCCGGGTTTGCGCGGTCAGTTGCAGGGGTCGCGCGGCGAGTCGTTGAATCGCGCGTGAACGTTCGGGAAGCCGGCTGGTGCGGCGCACAATTTCGGTGATCGGAAGGGCCGGATCCGGCGAGCGGATCGGTGGAATTCAGCGGCGCGAACCTGGGGTCAGGTCAGCTCCTTGGCCGCCGCCAATACGGCCATCGCATGGCCCGGCACTTTCACCTTGCGCCACACCCGTTGCAGCACGCCGGCGGCATCGAACAGCCACGTCGATCGATCGATGCCGAGATAGGCTTTACCGTAGAGCTTCTTCTCGATCCACACGCCGAACGCCTCGGTCACCGAGCCATCCTCATCGCTCGCCAGCGGCACCTTAAGATCGTATTTGGCGATGAATTTCGTGTGTTTCGCCGGCGTGTCCTTCGACACGCCGAGAACTTCGACGCCCAGCGCCTGGAATTCAGGATAGAGCGCACCGAAATCCTGCGCCTCGCGCGTGCAGCCGGTCGTGTCGTCCTTGGGATAGAAATACAGCACCAGCGGCTTGCCGAGATAGGCGCGCAGATCGACCTTCTCGCCACCGGGACGCGTCAACGCGACGTCCGGCGATGTATCGCCCAGCTCAACCGACATCGTCGCCTCCCACGCTCGCCCAGAACCGCATCACCTCCTGCCGCGTCCGTTCGAACGCGGCAAGCGTCGTCGGCCAGTCGGGCAACCCGACGGCGCGGGCGATCAACGCCTGCGTCGTCGGTTCCGGCACCTGAGCATCGGGTGCGACGAGGCGCAGCGTGACGATCAGACGGGTCAGCAGATCGTGCGCGCCGCGCATTTCCGGCGGGGCCAGCCCGGCAGCGATCTGCGCATCGATCGCACGACCCAGATTGGCATCGAAGCCGGCGCGATGGACGAGCTGCGCGACATGCGTGGCGAACTCAAGATCGACCAGCGCGCCCGGCGACAGCTTGGCATCGAGCGGCCCGGCCGGCGGCTTGTGCGCGGCCATGTCGGCGCGCATCGTCACCGCATCGGCGATCAGGTCGCGTTCGGGGCGCTCGCCGTGCAGGACGGCATCGATCACCGCGACCGTCTCCGCGCGCGCCGCCGCCGATCCGAACACCGGCCGCGCGCGGGTCAGCGCCATATGCTCCCACGTCCACGCGCTTTCGCGCTGATAGCGCGCGAAACCGTCGAGCGAGACCGACAGCGGTCCTTGCGTGCCGGACGGCCGAAGCCGCGTATCCACCTCGTAAAGCGGGCCGGAGGCGGTCGCGACCGACAGCGCACCGGTAAGACGCTGTGCCAGCCGATTGTAGTAAAGCACTGCCCCCAGACGCTTTTCGCCGTCGGATTCGGCCGCGAAATCGCCGGTGAAGAGGTAGATGAGGTCGAGATCCGAGGCATGGGTCAATGCCCCACCGCCCATCCGCCCGAGCGCCAGAACGACCAATTCGCTGTCGGGTACGCGGCCATGCTTCGCGGCGAAATCGGCGACGGTCGCCTCGGCCAGCACCTGGATCGCGGCCTCCGCGACGCGCGCATAGCCGGCCGAGACGTCGAGCGGATCGGACACGCCGGCCACGATCTGCGCGCCCAGGGCGAAGCGCTTCTCGCCCACCACCTTGCGCACATGATCGAGCCGCGCCTGATAATCCGCCCCCTCCCCCATTTCCGCGGCCAGTTCGGCGACCGAACCGACCGCCTCCAGCGCAGTCGCGTCGATCAACCCGTCCAGCAGGTCCGCCCGCCGTCCCAGCGCCTCGGCCAGCGGCGCGGCATGGCTGAGGATCGCGCCGAGCAGGCGCGCCAGCGCCGGGCGCGCTTCCAGCAGGCGCAGGAAATTGATCGCGCTGGGCAACCGCGACAGCATCGCATCGAGCCGCAGGATCGCGGCATGCGGGTCCGGCGCGGTGCCGAGCGCGTCGATCAGGCCGGGCAGCACCGCCTCCAATGCCTCCAGCGCCGCCGGGCTGCGCAGCGCGGCATAGGATCCGGCGCGCCACTGCACGACGCGCTGCACCGCGCCCGCCGTATCGGTGAAGCCCGAGGCGGCGAGCTGCTCGGCCAGACGCGCGGTATCGTGCGACAAACCGTCGCCCTCGTCCGGCTCGATCGAATCATAGATGCGCGCGGTACTGGCGACGTGCGGCCGCAGCAGATCGAGCAACGCCGCACCGCTCTCCAGCCCGTGCAGCCGCGCCACGCCGTCGAGCGCAGCGCCGGTCGGCAGGTGATGCGTCTGGCGATCGTCGATCATCTGCACGCGGTGTTCGATCGTGCGCAACAATGTGTAGCTCTCGGCCATCGCCATGGCATCGTCCGTGCCGATCCACCCCGCCCCGGCCAGCGCCGCCAGGGCGTCGCGGGTTGCTGGCGCGCGCAAGGCGGGGTCGCGCCCGCCGTGAATCAACTGGTGGATCTGCGCGAAGAATTCGACCTCGCGGATGCCGCCGCGCCCGCGCTTCAGGTCGAAGCCGGGGCCGAACGCCTGCCCCTGCGCATGATGATCGCGAATACGGCGCGAGATACCCCGGATCTCGCCGATCGCGCCGAAATCGAGCGCGCGGCGCCAGACGAACGGGCGGATCGTATCGAGGAAACGCTGGCCCAGCGCGAGATCCCCGGCAGCGGCGCGGGCACGGATGAACGCGGCACGCTCCCATGGCAGCGCCTGCGCTTCGTAATAGGCGATCGCAGCATCGACCGGCAGCGCGAGCGGCGTCGCCTCGGGCGATGGGCGCAGCCGCAGGTCGACGCGTAGAACATATCCGTCGCCATCGCGCGCCTGGAGCAGTTCGACCACGCGCTTGCCGATCCGCACCGCAGCCTCTTGCGGCTCTTCGCGACCCCGGCGTGGCAAGGTGGCGGGATCGAACAGCAGGATCGGATCGATATCGGACGAGTAATTCAGTTCGTGGCTGCCCTGCTTGCCGAGCGCGATGCCGACGAAGCCGACCGGTTCGGCCCCCGGCGTGCGCTCCGCGATCGCGGTGCGGATCGCCAGATCGAGCGCGCGATCGGCGAAGTCGCTCAACGCCCCGGTCACGGCGGTGAGGTTCAGCACGCCCGCCAGGTCGCCGATCGCCACGAGCAAGGATATGCGGCGCCGCGCGAGCCTGAGCCTGCGGGCCACCGGCTCGTCCGATGAAACATCGCTCAGGACATCGAGCGGCGGCAGCACGCCCGCTTCGAGCGCCGCGGCCAACTCCGGCTCGCGCCCCGCCACCATCGTCAAAAACGGCGAGCCGGCGCGCGCCCGCGACAGGGCATCCACGATCCGGGGGTCTGGCAGCGGCCTGTTCATGCGACGAACCGGTGCATCGGCGCTTCCGCCACCTATTGGCAAGCAACAAATGGGCTTTTCGGCCGTTTAGACGATATGATGGCCGAGGCTCTTCTTACTTCGACGCAGGTCGCGAACCAGGGCGCTTTTCGCGTCGTTGCCCCATTCATGGGCGATTCGGTCAGCGGTGCGTTGAACTCGGCCTTTGGCGAGCAGGACGATCTTCCACCGGACTGGTGCCGGCTACTAAATAGTCTCGACGAGATCGACTGAGGCTCAGCTAGGCCGAGAAACTCTTTCCGGCTTTCACCGGAAAAGAATCTGCATCAGCCGCGATCGCGACTTAGGCTCTCGACCTCGCCCATGATCGTATCGAGCGCCGTCATGCCAGGCTCATTGCTATGCGTCCGACGCGACGGCAGCGATCCGTCACCAAGGATCGTCTCGAGCGCCACGCGACCGCGTGCGACGCGACTCTTGATCGTGCCAACCGCGACGCCGCAGATCTCGGCCGCCTCCTCATAGGCGAAACCACCGGCCCCCACCAGAATCAGCGCCTCGCGCTGCGGCTGCGGCAGATGCAGCAACGCGCGCTGCATGTCGCCGAGTTCGACATGGCGATCCTGGCTCGCCGGGGCGGCAAGGATCTTGTCGGCGACAAGATCGTCCCATTCGCCCTTGAAGCGCGCACGGCGCATCTGGCTGAGATACAGGTTGCGCAGGATGATGAACGTCCAGGCGCGCATGTTCGTACCGGCCTGGAAGCGCTGCCGCGCGGCCCAGGCCTTCATCAGCGTTTCCTGCACCAGATCGTCGGCGAGATCGCGGTTGCCGGACAGAGAGCGACCGAAGGCGCGCAGATGCGGAATGACCTGCGCGAGTTCTTTCTTGAACTCGGGATCGGACAACGCGACGTGCTCGACGACCTCGTTCGCCGCTTCTGCGCCGACCTCGTCGCCGTTCGTTTCGGATTCAGACATGAACACCCGCTTTTGCCTCATTCGTACCGGACATAGGGATAAGACCGGCAGAACGCCAGCACGCCCCCGAAAATCAAACGCTTAGCCTGATCTATTTCATGAACAGGAAGGCGAAGATCACGATGACGAGCACCAGCGAGATGCCCAGGATATAACGCGTCATGTGGGGCGTGGCGCCCGCACGGGCATCTTGGCCGGAAACGCGGATCTTTTCGTTTGGATCGGTCATGCAGGATAAACCCGCGAAAACCGTTTTGGGTCCGTATCGTTGGGAACTTTCGTCGCCAACGATACGGAAATCCCGTGGACTCAAAGCGCTGGTACGGTCGCCGAGTCGAAGAACAGTGCCTGGGCGATCGCCGCCTTGACGGTCGAGCGCTGGAACGGCTTGGTGATCAGGAAGGTCGGCTCGGGCCGCTCGCCTGTCAGCAGGCGCTCCGGAAACGCGGTGATGAAGATCACCGGCACCTGGAACTCGGCCAGGATGTCCTTCACCGCATCGATGCCCGAGGAATCGTCGGCCAATTGGATGTCGGCCAGCACGAGACCGGGGCGATCCTCCATCGCCAGGGCCACGGCCTCGTCGCGCGTCACGGCGACGCCGGTCACCTCATGGCCGAGATCGCGCACGATCGTCTCGATATCCATCGCGATCAGCGGCTCGTCCTCGATGATCAGCACACGGGCCCGGGTCTGCTTCTCGATCTCAGCGAGGGCCTCGGCGACCAGCGAGTCGACTTCGGACGTCTCGACCTCGATCAGATACGCCGCGTCTTCCGGCGTGAAGCCTTCCATCGCGGTCAGCAGCAGCGCCTGACGCGACAGCGGCGTCATCCGCGCCAACCGCGCCCGCGCGATCGATTCCTGATCGTCACCATCGTCCGCGGATGCGTTTTCCGGCGTCTCGTCATAATTGGTGGAGCCCCAGATCGCCTGGAACATACGATACAGCCCGAGCCGGGGATCGACATCGCGGGGGAATTCGTTCGGGGCGGCGACGATCGCTTCCAGCGTGGCGCGGACGTAACGGTCGCCATGCGTCTGGCTGCCGGTGAGTGCCCGGCCATAGCGGCGCAGGAAGGGGAGATGGGGGGCAAGCTGCTGTCCAAGCGACATGGCTGTCGGGGTCTCCTGACATGAAAAATCGCCGTCCTTGTGGAAGCGGCTCCGGTGGTTTGCAATGCGATTCAGTCGTGTGGGAATTTTCGCATCGCAGGTGGAACAATCGGCGCGCTATTTGGTTTCATGCAGTCGTCGCACGATGTACGTGCGATGAATCGGTGCGTGTCGCGGGCCGGTTTTTTGTCATCTGGCCGATCCCAAGTCGGTGTTTCATATCGTACCCGGCTGCCGCCGGCGTGTTCAGGGGGGACGGCATTGCGTTCGGGCGACGAGTCTTCAAGATCTTCGAGGAAGCCGGCATCGACCGGAAAGACTCCGGTCGGTTCCACCAGGGTACAGAGCAAGGATCGCGACATGGGCGCGGCACTGCGCACCGTGTACCAGAAGACCGTGGAAGAAGACATTCCGTCCGACCTGCTCGATCTTTTGGGTAAACTCGATTGACCGGATAGTGAACGACCACAGCGTTACGGGCCAGCCCGCAGAGACACGTCCCCTGTCCGGCACGGTCGGCAATATCCCCCTCCGATCCTCCCTGTTCGTCGCCGCGATTCCGACCGGCGCCAAAGTTTTCCTGATCCTGAGCGCGGCCTTGCTGCCGCTGGCCGTGATCGCCTTCTTCGCCACGCTGAACACCGCGCAGAACGCTACGGCGGATGCGCGGGCCCGGGTGCGAGTCGCGTCCTCCGAAACTGCGCGCCGCCTCGCGATCGAGATGATCGGCGACATGACCGCATTGCGCGTCGCGCTCAATGCTTTGGACAGCGATGCCGGCGACGCCCCGAGTTGCGCCCGCGCGCAGGGCGTGTTCGCGCAGCAGGCGGCCAGCGGCACGCGCTTCGCGATCATCGACGCCAACCGGCGGGTGCTGTGCGGCACCGCGCTGCCATCCGATCTCACCTTGCTCGCCGCCCCTGGCACCGCACAGATCGCGGCGCGCGTCGTTCCCGGTAAGGGCGTCGTGCTGGCGATCGGCGGCAATCGCAGCGGGGCGAGCGCCAACGCCTTCTTCCCGGCCCGCTTCCTCGCCGACATCGGCCAGCCGAGCGGATTTCCGATCCCGTTCGAAACCCGCCTGGCGCAGGGCGATGTCGAACTGACCCTGACTCCCCTGCCCGACCGCGCCACGCTGGAACGACGCGAGACACAGCGGATCGCGCTCGGCCTCGGGGATCTCGATCTCGAGATGACGATCCGCAGCCAGCCGATCACGCCGCCGGTGTTGATCGCCTTGCTGTTCCCGATCCTGATGTGGTTCGCCGCCGCCAGCATCGGCTGGTTCATCGTCGATCGTCTGCTGATCCGTCCCCTGCGTCGCCTGCGCACCGCGGTCGCTGCCTATGTGCCGGGCGAGGAGATCGATCCCGAAGAGGTCCGTGCCCTCCCCGCGCAGGAAATTCGCGAACTGGGCGACACGTTCCGCAACATCAGCCGCACCGTCGCCACGCACGAGGCCGGGCTGGCCGAGGGGCTCGTGCGCCAGACCAAGTTGACGCGCGAGGTGCATCATCGCGTGAAGAACAATCTTCAGGTCATCTCCAGCCTGATCAATTTCCACGCCCGCAGCGCCAAATCGGTCGAGGCGAGCGCGGCCTATGCGGGCATCCAGCGTCGCGTCGATGCGCTGGCCGTCGTCCACCGCCACCATTTCGCCGAGATGGAGGAGCATCGCGGCCTGTCGCTGCGCTCGGTGATCGGTGAACTCGCCTCCAACATCCGCGCGACCGCGCCCGACAATTCTTCCGGCCTTGGGATACTGCTCGATGTCGAACCGTGGCTGGTCAATCAGGATATCGGCATCGCCGTCGCCTTCCTGATCACCGAGATCGTCGAGCTGGCGATGAGCTGCAATCCGGCCGCGCAGATCCGCATATCGGTCAAACCGGGCGAGACGGAGGAGCGCGCGGTGCTCCGGATCAGTTCGCCATCGCTGATCGATTGCGATGCGTTGCAGGGCGCGATCAAGGATCGCTACGGCCGCGTTATGGAAGGCCTGTCGCGCCAATTGCGGTCGAAGCTGCACCACGATCCGCTGATCGGCGCCTATGAAATCACCATCGCGGTGATCGGGCGCGACTGAAACCGGGATGGCGCGAAAAAAGATTCGGTTTTTGTAAGAATCGTCGGAACCGATTTTTGTGAAGCCCGTTATAGTCTTCGGATAGCGAATTTATGCCCCCCCGCTCTCGCTATCCAAGACATGGGCCCGGAAGCGTCTACCCTCCCCCCCCCGGAGGCGCTTCCGGGCCCAATAACTTTCCGACATCGCAAACTCCTTACCGTGCCGCCGGTCGTCGTAAATGTCGCGTCGTGTCCGGAACGAACCGACGACCCGATCATTCTCAGGTCAGGTTTCACCCATCCACAACAAGGAGAAGTCAAATGCGTAAGCTCGCAGGAATGGCCGTAGTCGCCGCAGCCCTTTTGGTCAGTGCGTGCAACACGATCGAAGGCGCCGGCAAGGACGTGTCGTCCGCCGGCAAGACGGTCGCGAAGACGGCCGACGACGCCAAATAAGCTTTCGGCTCTGGCCGAAACAGGAAAGGCCCTCTCCCACCCGGGAGGGGGCCTTCTTCATTGTCGGCGACCTTCTCGGAAGTACGCTTCACATCTCCGTTTGACCCCGAGCTGGTCGACGGGGATGCCCCGATCCCGCCCTTCGACAAGCTCAGGCCGAACGGAAAATAGCTTCAGACCCCCTCGGACGCCTCGGGCGTTTCCGCCGCAACCTTCGCGCGCTTGCGCTCGGTGAACCAGATCCCGATCAGCGCCATTTCGTAGAGCAGCACCAGCGGGATCGCGAGCAGCAGCTGCGAACCCACATCCGGCGGCGTCAACACCGCCGCGATCGCGAACGCCGCGACGATCGCGTAGCGCCGCGCCGCGACCAATTGCTTGCGCGTCACGATGCCGGCACGCTCCAGCAGCATCAGCAGCACCGGTAGCAGAAACGACAGGCCGAACGCGAACAGGAACTGCATGACGAACGAGAGGTAGCTTGTCACCGTCGGCAGTGCCTCCTGGCGGATGCCGCCAAGATCGCCCTGATAGGAGAGCAGGAATTTGAGCGCCATCGGAACGGCGATGAAATACGCCATCGACGCGCCGGCGATGAACAAGACCGGCGTGGCGAGCAGGAACGGCAGCAAGGCGCGCTTCTCCTGACGGTACAGGCCGGGCGCGACGAATTGCCACAATTGGTTGGCGATCACCGGAAACGACATCATCATCGCGGCGAAGAACGCCACCTTCACCTGCACCAGGAAGCCGCCGAACACTTCGGTGGAGATGATCGTCTTCTGCCCCGCCATCACCAGTGGATGCACCAGGAACGCGAAGATCGGGCGCGAGAAATAGAAGCCGATCAGGAACGTCAGCAGCATCGCCACCGCGCAATACAGCAGCCGGCGGCGCAGTTCGATCAGATGATCGAGCAGCGGCGCACGCGACGCGTCGATCTCGCTCACATCGTCGCTCACGACGCGGCCTTGGGTTCGGCGCTCTTGGCGCGCGGCTTGCGCGTCTTGGCGACGGGCCGCGGCGCACCGGGTTCGAGTTCGAGTTGCGGCTCGGCGGCCGGCGTGACGACCGGCTGCTCGACCATCACCGGCGGTGCATCCTCCGAAACAGGCTCGACCACGGTTTCACTGGCGTGATCGGCCGGGCTGGACGGCAAGGACGGCACCGGATCGGCATGTTCGCGCATGATCCGGGCGTTCTCCTCGGCCCATTTCTTCTCCATTTCCTGGAGTTCCGCCTCGCGCACCATCGTGTCGAAGCCGGAGCGGACCTGATTCATCACCCCGCGCCCCTTCGCGACCCAATGGCCGACGAAGCGCATCGCGCGCGGCAGATCCTTGGGCCCGATGACGACCAGCGCGACGACCGCGACGAGCATCAATTCGGTAGGCGCGATGTCGAACATGACGGGCTATCGTTCAGGCGGGAGGGTGGAAAATGTCATCGAATCCCGCCGTCCGTCCTGAGCTTGTCGAAGGACTGTCCTTCTCTGCCAGGCAGGAGAAGGGCAATGCTTTGACAGGCTCAGCATGGGCGGGGGCCCAATACGGTGGGGAAACTCAGCGCTCTTCGCGCAGCTTTTCGCCGTCGCGATCGAATGCGGGATCGGCGGCGGGCTTCGCGTCGATCCGCGACGGCGTCGCCTTGTCGTCTTCCTCGGCCATGCCCTTCTTGAACTGCTTGATGCCCTTGGCGACGTCGCCCATCATGTTGGAGAAGCGGCCGCCGCCGAGCACGAGCACCATCACGACGCCCAACACCAGCCAATGCACGAGGCTGAAACTACCCATGAAACTTCTCCTTGGAGTTGGACCCTATCTAGTCTTCCTCATACGGATTGGCCACCTCGATAGTTTCAAAAGCGAGATCGACCGGATCGAGCAGCCCCGCCGCCTTGAGATCGTCCAGCCCCGGCAGATCGCGGCGACTGGACAATCCGAAATGGGCGAGGAAATCCGCCGTCGTGGCATACAGTAGCGGTCGCCCCGGCACGTCGCGCCGCCCCGCCGGGCGCACCCAGCCCGCCTCCATCAGCACGTCGATCGTGCCCTTGGAAATCTGCACGCCGCGAATCGCCTCGATTTCCGCGCGCGTCGCAGGCTCGTGATAGGCGATGATCGCCAGTGTCTCGATCCCCGCCCGGCTCAGCTTGCGCGGCTCCTCGCGGTCGCGGCGCAGCAGATGCGCCATGTCCGCCGCGGTCTGGAAATGCCAGCGCTCGCCGCGCACCACCAGTTCCACGCCGCGCCCGTCATAATCGGCCTGCAACCGCGCCAGCGCCTCGCGCACGCCGGTCGCTCCGTTCAGGTGCGCGCGGATCGCGTCCGCGGTCATCGGTTCGGTCGCGGCGAACAGCACCGCCTCCACCGCGCGCGCCAGATCGTCCGGAGGGCTCATACCGGCGCCCGCAGATACAGCGGCGCGAACGGCGATTTCTGGCGCAGTTCCACCCGCCCCTGACGCGCCAGTTCCAGCGCGGCGAGGAAGCTGCTCGCCAGCGCCGATTTGCGAAAAGGCCCCGCCGCCGCGTCGGGCAGGAAACTTTCGATCGTACCCCATTCGACCGTCATGCCGAGCAGTCGCGACACGCGTTCGAGCGCCGCCTCCAGCGTCATCACATGCCGATCGGCGACGACATGCATCACCGGCCGGGTGCGCGCCGTGATCCGGCCATACGCTGCGATCAGGTCGAAGACCTCCGCCTGCCACAAGGCCCTGCGCACCGTCCGCAGCCCCTCCGGCTGCCCGCGCACGAACACGTCGCGGCCGATCCGGTCGCGCGCGATCAGCCGCGCGCCGGCCTCGCGCATCGCGTTCAGCCGTTCGAGCCGCAGCTGCAGCCTGAGCGCCAGTTCCTCCGGATCGGGCTGGGCCTCGGGATCGCGCGGCAGCAGCAACGCCGACTTCAGATACGCGAGCCACGCCGCCATCACGAGATAATCGGCCGCCAGCTCCAGCTTGATCGCCTTCGCCTCCTCGACATAGCGCAGATATTGATCGACCAGCGCCAGGATCGAAATCTCGCGCAGATCCACCTTCTGCCGCCGCGCCAGATCGAGCAGCAGATCGAGCGGCCCTTCCCACCCGTCGATATCCAGCGTCAATTGTTCGGGCTCGTCGGTCACGGGCGCACATTACCCATAATCGCTACGGCAGCTAAACCCCTTCGTCGCCAAACCCGATCGTCACCCCAGCGCAGGCTGGGGTCTCTGTGGGGAAAGCGATCCGCGCGCCTCCGGGAGACCCCAGCCTGCGCTGGGGTGACGGGCTGGGTCGAGGATCGCTCACACCACCGCCAGCAACGCATCCCGCTTGGCGATCAGGTCCGCCAGATCGCCCTGCGGCACCGCCCCCGCGATCGTCGCCATCGCCCGATCGAGCCGCGCGCGCGACACGTCGGAGATCGCGCTCGATCGCCCGGCGATCTCCTCCATCTCCGGCATCCGCGCCCAGCAATCGAGCACGATGTCGCACCCCGCCGCGATCGCGCCCGCCGCCTTGTCGCCCGCGCTCCCGCTCAGCGCCTTCATGTCGATATCGTCGGTCATCAACAGCCCGTCGAAGCCGATCCGCTTGCGGATGATCTCCTGGACGATGATCGGCGAGAGGGTCGCGGGGCGCTCCGGATCCCAAGCCTCGAACACGATGTGCGAGGTCATGCCCATCGGTGCATCCTTCAGCGCGATGAACGGCGCGAGATCGGTCTCCAGCTCGGCATCCGACGCGGTGACGGTCGGCAAATGGTGATGCGTATCGACGATCGCGCGGCCATGCCCGGGCATGTGCTTGACCACCCCGACGACACCGCCGCGCTGCAATCCATCGAGCATCGCCCGCCCCATCGCCGCGACCCGCATCGGCTCGCTTCCCAGAGTGCGGCAGGCGATCGCCTCGGTCGTATCGGGCTGCGCCACGTCGAGCAGCGGCAGGCAGTCGACCGTGATGCCGACCTCGGCCAGCATCAACGCGATGCCCTGAGCGTTGACTCGCGCCGCCTCGATCCCCGAGATCGGCGCACGCTCGTACAGCGCATCGAAGGCGGGGCCGGCGGGGAATTCCGGCCATTCCGGTGCCCGCATTCGCGCCACGCGCCCGCCCTCCTGATCGATCAGGATCGGCAGGTCGTCCCGCCCGGACAGCGCGCGCAGATCGTCGGTCAGCGCGCGGACCTGCGCGCGAGTCTCGATATTGCGTTTGAACAGGATATAGCCGGCGGGGTTGGCGCTGGCGAAGAAGCTGCGTTCTTCAGCGGTGATGGCAAGGCCGGAAAGGCCGAAGATGACGGGGATCATGCCCCGTTCTAACAAGCTCCGCCCGCCCTGAGTAGGGATGATATCCTCAGGACGGACGGAAACCGGTAGCCGAACTCAGTTGTTCGGAATGAAGCAGGCCTCGCCCGCGACCTTCAGCTTGCCGCACAGCGTCTTGGCCTGTCCGGCGCTGCCGGCGTTCACGCGCAGCCGATATACGGTGTTGCCGTTGACGTCCGCCTTCTGGACCAATTTGCCTAGCGGCGCGAGATCGGTGAACCGCTTGGACAGTTTCGTCCAGACCGCGTTGGCCTCCGCCTCGCTGCCCAGCGACCCGAGCTGCACCAGCGACCCGCCCGAGGCGGCCGCGCCGGCCACGTTGATGTCGGGACCGGTCGGCGCCGCGGTCAGCTTGCCGCCCGATGCCGGCACCGGCGCCACCGTCTTGGCCGCGCCGGCCGCCGCTGCCGGAGCGCCCGGCTTCGCCTTGGTGCCCGCCACCGGCGCTTCCGGCGCGGCGTCGAGGTTGATCACGCCGTTGTTCGTGCCCGTGCCATCGCTGGTCGCGATCGCGGTGTCGCCCTCGCCCTTCACCTTCATGCCGCCGGGATCGTCGGGCTTGACCTTGTAGTCGCCCGGCTGCGCCTCGATCAGCGCGCCGTTCCCGTCTGCCCCCCGGCTCTTCTGGAAATAATGATAGCCCAGGATCGCCGCGGCGATCACCGCCAGGCCGATCACCACCAGCCCGAGGATGCGCGCGATGCTCGGGCCGTTGTCGTAATCCTCCTCGACCGTTTCCAGCCAGGGCAGCCGATCCTCGTCACGCACCGCGTGGTTGTCGGAAGCCATCAATTCATCTCCTGGACCGCCTGCACCCCCATGATGCCGAGTCCGTTGCGGATGATCTGCCCGATTGCGTCGGCCAAGAAAAGACGCGCGCACGTGACGCTGGCATCGTCCGCGATCAGGAAGCGCCGCGCCGGATTGTCGTTGCCGACATTCCACAGCGCGTGGAACGCCGCCGCCAAGTCATAGAGATAAAAGGCGATTCTGTGCGGCTCGCGCGCCGCCGCGGCGGTATCCACCACCCGCGGGAACTGCGCGGCGAGCTTCACCAGCGCCAGATCGTCCGTTTCAAGCTGGGACAGATCGATGGCCGCGCACGCGATTCCGGCCTCCTTGGCGCGGCGATGCAGCGACATGATGCGGGCGTGCGCATATTGCACGTAGAAGACCGGATTGTCCTTCGACGCCTCCACCACCTTGGCGAAATCGAAATCCATCTGCGCATCGGCCTTGCGCGTCAGCATCGTGAAGCGGACGACATCCTTGCCGACCTCGTTCACGACATCGGCCAGCGTGACGAAGTTGCCGGACCGCTTGGACATCTTCACCGGCTCGCCGGCGCGGAGCAGCCGCACCATCTGCACCAGCTTGACGTCGAACTTCGTCTTGCCGCCGGTCAGCGCCTGCACCGCCGCGACGATCCGCTTGACCGTGCCAGCGTGATCCGCGCCCCAGATATCGATCAGCGCGTCGGCCGACTGCGCCTTCTGATAGTGGTAGGCAAGATCGGCCCCGAAATACGTCCAGGCGCCCGTCGATTTGCGGATCGGCCGGTCCTGATCGTCGCCGAACTGGGTCGAGCGGAACAGCGGCAGCACCACCGGCTCCCAATCGTCCGGCGTCTCGCCCTTCGGCGCTTCCAGCACGCCGTCATAGATCAATCCGCGCGACCGCAATTCCGCCTCGGCCGCCTCGGGCTTGCCTGCCGCCTGCAACTCGGCTTCCGAAGAGAATAGGTCGTGATGGATGCCGAGCAGCGCCAGATCGGCCTTGATCAGCACCAGCATCGCCGCGACCGCGCTCTTGCGGAACAGGTCGAGCCACTCCGCCTCGGGCGCATCGACATATTTGTCCTCGAATTCCTGCGCCAACGCCTGGCCGACCGGGATCAGGTAGTCGCCCGGATACAGCCCTTCGGGAATCTCGACGCCCTCGCCCAGCGCCTCGCGGTAGCGCAGGTGCGCCGAGCGCGCTAGGACGTCGACCTGCCCGCCGGCATCGTTGACGTAATATTCGCGGATCACCGTGTTGCCGGCGAATTCCAGCAGCGATGCCAGCGCATCGCCGACCACCGCGCCACGGCAATGCCCCATATGCATCGGACCAGTAGGATTGGCCGAGACATATTCGATATTGACCGTCGTCCCCCGCCCGCGCGACGACCGTCCGTAATCCGCGCCGCCATCGGTGATCGCCGACAGCTCCGCGCGCCACGTATCCTCGGTCAGCGTCATGTTGATGAAGCCCGGCCCGGCGATCGACACCCTCTCGACCTCGTCGAACTTGCCCAGTTCGGCGGCGATCTTCTCGGCCAGCGCGCGCGGATTGGTCGCGGCCGGCTTGGCCAGCACCATCGCGGCATTGGTCGCCAGATCGCCATGTGTCACGTCGCGCGGCGGCTCCACCGTCACGGCGGTGCGATTCAACCCCGCCGGCAGATCGCCCGAAGCGACGAGGGTATCGAGCACCGCATCGAGATGCGCGGCGAAACGGGTGTAGAGCGTCATGAAAGGTTCCGAACCTGAAAGCGAGCGCGCGCCTTAGCGGAACGCCGCCCTCGACTCAAATCCTCGCCGGATCGCGGGGGATCCGCCCGCCCCGGGCCGCCGCTGCCGTGATCGGCGGAGCCGGTGGATTCACCGCCCGGCCCCGCCGATCATCTTGCGTTCGGTGCAACCGGTCGCGCAATCTTTGCGCTTGGGATCATGCTGCACTGCAATATGATGGCGTCAACGAACGATGATCACAGGACGAGGATGCTGATCCGGCTTCGCTATTCGAAGGGACCAGACCATGACCAAGCTCCTCACCGCCGCGGCTTTGATCGCCACGCTCGCCGCCCCGGCCTTCGCCAAGGATGTGGCCGCCCAGCGCAGCTTCACGCGCGATGGCGAAACCTATGTCTACACCGCCGCCGTCAAGGGCGACGCGACGGTCCTGTCGGGCCGTAGTTCGTCCGGCCGCGACTTCCGCCTCACCGTGCGCAACGGCCATGTCACCGGTCGTTCGGGCGGCGTGCCCGTCTCGTTCGACGTCGACAGCGCGACCACCGGCGGCCTGGAACTGGCCGCGCGTTAAATCACGCACCGTTCGTGCTGAGCCTGTCGAAGCACCGTTTTTCTATTCAGATCGAATGAGAAGAACGGCCCTTCGACAGGCTTAGGGCGAACAGACGTTTCTCAAAACCCCTCTGGCAGATCCACCGGCCCGACCGCCTCGCGATATCGTGTCACCGCATAGCGATCCGTCATCCCGGCAATGAAATCGGCGATGTGCCGGCTGCGCTCGGGCTCGGCCGTCGGCAGGCGCTCCGGCCAGTCCCCGGGCATCAGCGCGGGATCGGCATGATAGGCCGCGAACAGGCCCGCCACCACGCCATGCGCCGCCTGCGCCGCCTCCAATTGCCGGGGGTGGTGATAGAGATTGGCGTACATGAAGCGCTTCAACCCGCGCTCGTCCTCGCGCATCGCATCCGAAAATCCGACCAATTGCCCCGCCGCCCGCACGTCCTCCGCGGTTTCGACCCGCGCATCGGCCAGCCGCGACCGCGTTTCGGCGATCACGTCGTTGACCATCGCCCCGATCTGCGCGCGGATCAGCTCGCCGACCAGCTTGATCGGCGCGATATCGTCATTGTCGGAACAGGTCTGCCGCCAGCCGTTCGCGACGAACCCGACCGCCATCATCTGGTCGATGCTGAGCAAGCCGGCGCGCAGGCCATCGTCGATATCGTGATTGTCGTACGCGATGTCGTCGGCGATCGCCGCGACCTGCGCCTCCAGGCTCGGCCAGCGCGTCAGATCGAGCGGGAACGCCGCATCCGCCTGCGCCAGCGCCCAGCCGGTGTCGTGGATCGGACCATTATGCTTGGCTAGCCCCTCCAGCGTCTCCCACGTCAGGTTCAGCCCCGGCCAGCGCGGATAGGGCGAATCGATCGTCATCAGCGCGCGCAGCGTGTTGCCGTTGTGATCGAACCCGCCCTGCCCCGCGAGCGCGGTCTTCAGCGCGTCCTCCCCCGCATGACCGAACGGCGGATGGCCGATATCGTGCGCGAGGCACAGCGCTTCGGTCAGGTCTTCGTTCAGCCCCAGCGCCCGTGCGATCGTCCGCCCGATCTGCGCCACCTCCAGGCTGTGCGTCAGCCGGACGCGGAAATGATCGCCGTCGGGCGACATGAACACCTGGGTCTTGTGACGCAGCCGGCGAAAGCTGATCGAATGGATGATCCGATCGCGATCGCGCTGAAACGCGTCGCGCGGCCCCCGCACGGATCCGACACGCTCGGGATGCAGGCGGCCGCGACTATGCTCCGGGTCCGAGGCCCAGCGGGCGAGCGTGGTCAAACCCTGCCCTCGCCAAACCCACAGCCGTCATCCCGGACTAGATCCGGGATCCAACGTGCCGCGGAAGCAACGTCCGCGATCCCTGCGGCACGTTGGATCCCGGATCGAGTCCGGGATGACGACGGTAATCGAGCGTAGCGAAAACTCACTTGCCCGCCAGCCGCGTAACCTTCTGCCCCGCCTCGCTGGTGAACGTGAACCCCGACATCCCCTCCTTTGCCAGCGCGTTGACGAACGCGCGCGCCTCGGCATCGGTCTTGAACGGCCCGGTCAGCACGCGGTTGGTGGCGCGCAGCGGCGTCATCCAGCCGCTCTTTCCTTTGAATGCCGCTGGGGCCTTCTCGCGCACCTTGGCCCATTCCTTGGGCAGATCGCCCTCGTTGGCGCCGCCGGCGACCTGCACCCAGATCCGCGACGGTTCGAGGATCTTGGGATCGTTCTTCTTCTTCAGTTCCTCCGCCTTCTTGGCGTCGGCCAGTTTCTTGGCATCGGCGGCCTTCTTGTCCGCCAATTTCTTGTCGGCGAGTTTCTTGTCCGCCGCCTTCTTGTCGGCCAGCAGCTTGTCGGCGGCCGCTTTCTCGGCCGCCTTGGCCTGGATCTCGGCGGGATCCGGCTCGACGCGGGCCGGAGCCTTGGCAATCGTGCGCACCGGCGCCGCCTCGGCCAATTTGACCGGCTGCGCCGCGACCGGTGCGGCCTCGCGCTCCGGCGTCGACACATCCAATTCTGACCCGGGCACGGTTATGTTGGCGATGATCTTCGCCAGGATCGAATCCTCGCCCTTGATCGGCCCCGGCACCGGCGGAAGCGATTTCGGCGCGGCCTGCGCGATGGTCGGCTCCCGCACCGCCACCGACGGCGGGGTCGCTACGACCGGCGACGAAAGTTCGGACTTCAACACCGGCGTGACGTCCGCCGAGGGCACAGCCGCAAGAGGTTGCGACGGAGTCGGAGCCGGTGTCGGTAGAGACTTGGCAAGCGCGGTCGGAGCGATCGGCTCATACGGCCCTGCGGAATCGCCGAGCGGCGTGGGCATGGGCGTGGGCGTCGAAGGAATCGCAACCCGCCCCGTCGCCAACCCAGACCGCGCGGTCGGCGCGAGCGCACGATCCGGCACCACGCTCGCCACGCGCATATCGGTTTCCGCCGCCGCGCGATTGGAGGTGACCTCGTCGCGCCGGGGTGCCGGCAGCGCACTGGGCAGATTCGCCCGGTTCGAGGCCAGCACCACCGATTGCGAAGGGGTCGGCGTCGGCGTCGGCGTCGGCGTAGGCGTCGGCGTCGGTGAAAGCAGCGGCGAGCGCGTCAGCGGGGCGTAGGTCGGGCGCGTCGGCAACGCCTGCACCATCGCCACCGCTGGGGCCTGGTAGGTTGGCGGCGGCGGCAGCGGCACCGGAGCCTGTTCCGCGATCGCCAACACGACCTTGTCGCGCTTGCCGCGTTTCTTGTCGCGCTTGTTCGTCTTGGTCTCCACCTCGGCCGGGCGCGTAGCGGCCACCGCCACCGCCGCCGGCTTGTCCGGATCGGGGCCTAGGGCGGCCATCACCGGTGCCATCCGCGCATCGGCCAGACGTTGCGGCGTCATGCGCACCTCGCCGAAATGCACCGCGAAGGCGCGATCCGCCGGCCCCAGCGTCGCCAGTTTCTCGAAGAACGGTTGCAGGCCCTGCCCCAGTCCGCCGGGCATCATGCTCGCCGCGATCCGCTCCGCCCCACGCCCGTCGCCGTTCATCGCCAGGATGAAGGCGCGCGCGCGCCAGGCACCGCGATCGCTGCGACGGAGCAACGGATCGATCTCCGCCAGCGCCTCGTCACGCTTGCCCGAAATGCCCAGCGACAATGCGTAGAGCCGCGCCGTTTCGTCCGCGCTCACCCCGTTCAGCGTGCCGG
Organism: Sphingomonas sp. Leaf357; assembly: GCF_001423845.1. NCBI lineage: Bacteria > Pseudomonadati > Pseudomonadota > Alphaproteobacteria > Sphingomonadales > Sphingomonadaceae > Sphingomonas > Sphingomonas sp. Leaf357. The sequence goes on from NZ_LMPM01000002.1 coordinate 225,046, forward strand.
ATTTGAGCGCCAGCCGGTAATCGCGCTGCGCCCGCTCCTGTTCGCCGATTAGGTCGTAGGCCAGGGCGCGTTCGGCGGCGAAGATGCGCACGTCGCCGCGCGCCTGCTCCGCCTCGGCGAACCGGCGCAGCGCCTCGCCCGGCCGCCCCGAGCGCAGCAGGATGATGCCCTTGCCCGCCTTGATGCGCGGATTGTTCGGGTCGATCCGCTCGGCCCGCGCAAAGAAGCCCGATGCCGCGGTCGTATCGTCCAGCTTGAGCGTCAGTTCGCCCGCGCGCACCATCGCCCGCACGTCGGTCGGGTTGACGGCGAGCACGCGCATCTCGCCCGCCAGTTCATCGGCCGGCGATTGCGGACCGTATTGCGTCTGGCCCGGCGTCTGCTGGACATAGACCTGCGCGCGAGCCGCGGGAATCGTCGTCACCACGGCAAGAGCCATCACGGCGGCGGACGTCGGAAATATCGGTTTCATGAGCGTCGCAGCCTAGACGCCAGACTGGCTTAACCGGCAATGTCCGAGATCGGCCATGCGCGACGGGACGACGCGCACCGGCGACGAGCCGGTGGCGTCCTGCCCGCTCACCTCACTGATTATTCTGCCGATGCAGGAAGCGCGGAATATCGAGCGCATCCTTGTCGGCCTTTTCGGCCTCCTCGTCGCGCGCGGCACCACGGCTCGCGCCCGACATCCGCTCGAACAACGTGCCACCCAGCTTCACGCGCGGCGCGGGAGCGAGCGGCTCGGCCGGGGCTTCGGCGGCAGGCGTCTCGACCGGCGCACCGGGCGACAGCCAGCGCCGACGCGCGCCACCTTCGGCAACATCCAGCGCCGGCGCGGCGGGTTCGTCACCGAACGTGATCGGCGTCTTCGCCACCGGCGGCGCGGGCGGCGCTTCGATATCGCTGCCCAGCACCAGTTCGTCGGCCGCTTCCGGCTCGGGCGCGATCGCTTCGGGCTCGGGCGCGGAGCCCGAGGCGTCCTCCATCGTCGGCGCAGGCTCGACCAACGGCGCAACGGCGGCTGGTGCCACTTCCTCGGTTTTTTTCGGCGCGGAGAAGCTGAAGGCGCGCGACGATGGCGCGGCCTCGGCCGGGCGCGCGGTCGCCTCTATGCCGGTCGCGACGACCGAGACGCGGATCTTGCCTTCCAGTTCCGGGTTGAACGCCGAGCCCCAGATGATGTTCGCATCTTCGTCGACCAGTTCGCGAATATGGTTCGCCGCCTCGTCAACTTCGAGCAGGCGCATGTCGTCGCCGCCGGTGATCGAGACGATCACGCCCTTGGCACCCTTCATCGAAACGCCGTCGAGCAGCGGGTTGGCGATCGCCTTCGACGCCGCCTCGATCGCGCGATTGTCGCCGGTCGCCTCGCCGGTGCCCATCATCGCCTTGCCCATTTCCTGCATCACGGAACGGACGTCGGCGAAATCCAGGTTGATCAGGCCGGGCATGACCATCAGGTCGGTGATGCCGCGCACGCCCTGCTGCAGCACCTCGTCCGCCATCTGGAACGCCTCCTTGAAGGTGGTGTTGGCGTTGGCGACCAGGAACAGGTTCTGGTTCGGGATGACGATCAGCGTGTCGACATACTTCTGCAGTTCGTCGATGCCCGCCTCGGCGCTCTTGGCGCGGCGGCTGCCTTCGAATGCGAACGGCTTGGTCACGACGCCCACCGTCAGGATGCCCATGTCGCGCGCCGCCTTGGCGATCACCGGTGCCGCGCCGGTGCCGGTGCCGCCGCCCATGCCCGCGGCGATGAACACCATGTGGCTGCCCTCGAGCATCTTGGCGAGCGCATCGATCGTCTCTTCCGCCGCCGCGCGACCGATTTCGGGCCGGCTGCCGGCACCCAACCCCTGCGTGATCTTCGCGCCCAGCTGAATGCGCTTCGAGGCGGTCGACTGCTTCAGCGCCTGCGCATCGGTGTTAGCGACCAGGAAGTCCACGCCCTGAACCTCCGCGGCGATCATGTTGGCGATCGCGTTGCCGCCCGCGCCGCCCACACCGATCACCGCGATACGCGGGGTCAATTCGTCGACTTCGGGGGCAAGAAATTCGATGCTCATGGTCTTGTCTCCAACGCGCGCCCACACCCCGGCGCCAAAGTTTTAATGTTAACCGTTCTGCACCAACACTTGGCGGCGTGCCAGCGCGAAAGCTACCAGATGTCGTAATTCTTCAATAATTCGCCCGGGCCATCGCGATCAGGCGGCGGATCGCCCCAAGGCCCTTCGGCCGGTGCACCGTCTGATGCTTGCTCGACAGCGAACGCAGGTCGACCGGGTCGGACGCGGCGTAGAAGGCCAACCCCGCCAGCGTCGCGAACGCCGGCCCCGAATGCGCCTCCGGCAGTGCCGTCAGCCCACGCGGCCGGCCGATCCGCACCGAGCGACCCAGCGCCTGTTGCGCATAATCGGCGATGCCCTTCAGCTCCGCGCCGCCGCCGGTCAACACCACCTGCCGCCCTACGGGGCCGGAGAATTTCAGGTCGGTCAGCGCCTTCTGCACCTCGCCGATCAGATGATCGAGCCGCTGGCGGATCACCGCGATCAGCTGCGCGCGGGTGATGCGGCTGCCCTCGGCCTGCCCGTCCTCGCTGATCGGCGCGACCTCGATCATGTCGTGATTGTCGCGCGGGGAGGCATTGGCCGATCCGTAGAAACATTTCAGCCGCTCGGCCTGCGCCCGGCTGGTGCCGAACGCGCTGGCGATGTCGTCGGTGATGTCCTGCGCGCCGTACGGGATCGAGGTCAGGCCCACGAGCATGCCGCCGGCGAACAGCGATACGTTCGTGATCCCCGCCCCCATCTCGACCAGCGCGACGCCAAGCTCGCGCTCCTCGTCGGACAGGCACGCCATGCCCGTCGCGACCGGCGCGGCGATGATCGACTTGACCTCGAGATGCGCGTTCGCGACGCACAGGCCGAGGTTGCGCACCGGCGAGCCATCGGCGGCGACGACGTGAATGTGCACCCCCAATCGATCGGCATGCAGGCCCAGCGGCTTCTTGACGCCGGTCAGCCCGTCCAGCGTGTACAGCGCCGGTTGCGCGTGCAGCACCATGCGCCCCGCCGGATCGATCGACTCCCGCCCGGCATGCAGCAACGCGTCGATATCGGATTGCTCGACCCGGTGGCCGCCAAGCTCGAACTCGATCGAGGCGACATCGCTCACGAGCCCGCCGGCGGAGAAGCTGACCCACACGTTCTGGATGTTGACGCCCGCGATCCGCTCGGCCTGCTCCACCGCTTCGCGTACCGCCGCCTCGGTCGCATCGGCATCGGCGATATAGCCGCGCTTCACGCCCCGGCTTTCGCGCTGCCCGGTGCCGAGCACGATCAGTTCGCCCCCATCGCCCTTCTGCGCGATCATCGCCGACACCTTCGACGACCCGATATCGAGCGCCGTGATCAAACCCTCTGGTGCTACCTTCGCCATGCCCCGTTCACCCCTTTTAGCCCTGCCCCAGGCTGCCCACTTGCTTTACCGTCTTCTTCGCCTCGATCACCGCGGGCTTCGGCGCGGCGTCCGTCTCGTTCGGGTCGGTGATCGCCCGCCCTTCCGCCTCGCCCGGCCGCCTGGCGACCAACTTGCTCGGATCGCGCATGTCGAACCGCAGCCAGCCCTTGCCGAGCAACGGCTTCACCCCGTCCAGTTCGGCGAACTTCACCAGCGCATGCGCCGCCGCCATCTCGCCCTCCGGCAATGCCAGAGTCTCTCCGCTCTCGAATGTCAAATTCCAGCGTCGATTGCCGACCCAGGTCGCCGCCTTCACGCTGGGCCTGAGCGCCGGCGCGGCGCTCAGCAGCTTCTGATATGCCGCTTCCTGCTCGTTCGCACCCGGCCCGATCACCAGCGGCAGATCGGGCATCGCATCGGCGCGCACCCGCTCCAGCCACACGCCGTTCGAGCCGATCAGCGCCAATTGCCCCTTGTCCTGCCACACCGCCGTGGGCTTGCGCTCGACGATGTGGACGAGCAACGTGTCAGGCAGACGGCGCGAGACGTGCGCGTCCTGGATCCAGCCATATTTCAGCAGCTTCTCGCGCGTGTCTTCCAGGCTGACCAACGGCATCGCGCGCGATTTCTGGTCCAGCGCCACGGCATAGACCGACATGCGGTCCATCCGCGACAGCCCGGTCACCTCGATCTGCTCGACCCGGAAGCCGGCGCGCCCGACGCCCTCGGCCAGCGCCGATCCGATCGCGGCGGGCACGCCCGCCCACACCGCCAGCGTGCCGAGGCCCGCGATCACCGCGCCGGTGATCGTCCAGGTCGCGATCCGGTGGAGCGCCACCTCGCTGATCGGCAGCGCGGCGATGATCCGGTCGAGGATCGACGTGCGCGGCACCTTGCGCTTCGGCACCGGCCGCCGCGCCGGGGCGCGTTTGAGCGTGCGGCTGCTCACAGCAGCGCCTCATCGATGATTTTCTGCACCAGCTCGGGATAGCTCATCCCATTATGCCGCGCCTGTTCCGGCACCAGGCTCAACGCCGTCATGCCCGGCTGCGTGTTGACCTCGAGCAGGAACAGCCCGTCCACCCCGCGCTGGTCGTCCCAGCGGAAGTCGGAGCGCGAACAGCCCTTGCAGCCGAGCAAGCGGTGCGATTCCAGCGCCAGCGCCTTGCATGCCTCGGTGATCTCGTCTGGGATGTCGGCGGGGTAGATATGCTCGGTCAGACCGTCGGTATATTTGGATTCGTAATCGTAGAACCCGCTCTTTGGGCGAAGTTCGGTCACGCCAAGCGCCTCTCCGCCCAGCACGGCGGTCGTCAGTTCGCGCCCGCGGATGAATGGCTCGGCGAGCAGTTCGTCGAACTCCTGCCATGGCCCCACCGAGGCGGGTGCGATCGGGTTGCCGTGATTGCCCTGGTCGGTGACGATCGCCACTCCGACCGACGATCCTTCGTTGACCGGCTTGAGGACGTATGGACGCGGCAGCGGATCGCCCTCGAACAAGGTCGCCGTCTTCACGATCCGCCCCCCCGGCATCGGGATGCCGTGCGGCACGAGCGCCTGCTTGGTCAGCACCTTGTCGATCGCGATCACCGAGGTGGCGAGGCCCGAATGGGTATATTTCAAACGCATGATGTCGAGCAGGCCCTGCACCGACCCGTCTTCCCCCGGCGTGCCGTGCAGCGCGTTGAACACCACGTCCGGCGCGATCTCCTTCAGCTTGGTGGCGACATCGCGGTCCATATCGACACGCGTCACCCGGTGGCCGAGCGATTCCAGCGCCTCGGCCACACCCGCGCCCGACATGAGCGACACCTCACGCTCGGCCGACCAGCCGCCCATCAGCACGGCGATGTGGAGTGTCATGAAATCCTCCCCGGGACGGGGAGGGGGACCGCGACGCGAAGCGGCGTGGTGGAGGGGGCGGGCCGGCAACGCGGCGCTTGGGGAGAGCCCCCTCCGTCACGCTGCGCGTGCCACCTCCCAATACCGGGGAGGATCTGAAAATTAATCACTTCACCACCCCCACGCGCTGAATTTCCCATTCAAGCGTCACACCCGATTGCGCCCGCACGCGATCGCGCACCTCCTCGCCCAGCGCCTCGATCTCGGCACTCGTCGCCGATCCGAGATTGAGAAGGAAATTGCAATGTTTCTCAGACACCTGGGCATCACCGCGTGTCAGCCCACGGCAGCCGGCGGCATCGACCAGCGCCCAGGCCTTGTGCCCCTCGGGGTTCTTGAAAGTCGATCCCCCGGTGCGCGAGCGCAGCGGCTGCGACGCCTCGCGCTCGAACGAGATGCGGTCCATCTCCGCCTGGATCGTCGCCGGCTCCTCGGCATGCCCGCGAAATGTCGCGCCGACCACGATCGCGCCTTCGGGCAGATTGCTGTGGCGATAGGTGTAGCCCAGATTGCCGACCGCCAGCGTGACCAGTTCGCCCGATCGCAGCACGACGTCGCATGCGACCAGAATGTCCTTCACCTCGCGCCCGTAGGCACCGCCGTTCATCCGCACGAACCCGCCGACCGTGCCCGGGATCGAGCGGAGGAATTCGACCCCGCCGATCCCCGCATCGCGCGCCTTGGACGATACGAGGATGCCGGATGCGCCACCACCGCAGCTCAGCGCGGTCTCGTCCAGGCGCTCGACCTGAGCGAACGCCTTGCCCAGCCGCACCACAACGCCCGGCACGCCCCCGTCGCGCACGATCATGTTCGATCCGAGCCCGAGCGCCATCACCGGCACGGCGGGATCGAGCGCCGCGAGAAAATCGCGCAGGTCGGCCACGTCCTTCGGCTCGAACAGCCATTGCGCCGCGCCGCCCGATTTGAACCAGACGAGCGGTGCCAGCGGGGCGTTTGCGGTCAGCCGCCCGGCAACGTGAGGAATGGCCGTCGCAAAATTCACGACCCGCCCCCCAATCCGTTCGTTTCGAGCGCAGTCGAGAAACCGGTTATTGGGACCGGTTTCTCGACTGCGCTCGAAACGAACGGTAGGAGGGAAGCGATGCTCATACCCGCGCCGCCTCGATCCCGGCAGCCAGACCGGCCGCCCATTTCGTGATGTCGCCGGCACCGAGGCATACGACCATGTCGCCGGCCTGAACCACGCCCGCCAGCGCCTCCGCCAGCGCGCCGGCATCCGCCACGGTCGCCGCCGAACGGTGCCCGCGCCGCTTCAGTCCCTCGACCAGAGCCGCGGCATCGACACCCTCGATCGGCGCCTCGCCGGCGGCATAGACCGGCGTAACCAGCACCATATCGGCATCGTTGAACGCCTGCTGGAAATCCTCCATCAGATTGCCGAGCCGCGTGTAGCGATGCGGCTGCACCACCGCGATCACGCGGTTCTGAGTTGTCAGGTCGGTCATGCCCCCGGCATGACCTTGGCTTGCCGGGGGCAAGCCAACCTGCGCAACTCCTTCGCGCGCCGCCGCCAGCACGGCGCGGATCTCGACCGGGTGGTGGCCGTAATCGTCGATGATCGTCACCACGCCGCCCTCGACCGCGACCTCGCCGACCTTGGTGAAGCGCCGCTTCACCCCGCCGAACTTGGCGAAGCCGGTGCAGATCGTGGCGTCCGGAATGTTCATTTCCAGCGCCACGCCGATCGCCGACAGCGCGTTCTGCACATTGTGCCGGCCCGGCATCGGCAGCTCGATCCGCTCGATCGTGCGCACCGATCCGTCGCGCGCGCGGACCACCGCGTCGAAGCGGTTGCCGCCGGGGATCGGCGTCACGTTAACGCCGCGCACGTCGGCCTGCGCCGCGAAGCCGTACGTCACCACGCGCCGGTCGCGCACGCGCGGGATGATCGCCTGCACTTCCGGATGATCGAGGCACAGCAGAGCCGCGCCGTAGAAGGGCACGTTCTCGACGAATTCGACGAACGCATCCTTCACCGCATCGAACGATCCGTAATGGTCGAGATGCTCGGGATCGATATTGGTGACCACCGCGATCGTGCCGTCGAGCCGCAGGAAGCTGCCGTCGCTCTCGTCCGCCTCCACCACCATCCAGTCGCTCGCGCCCAGCCGCGCGTTCGACCCGTAACTGTTGATGATCCCGCCATTGATCACCGTGGGGTCTACGCCGCCGGCATCGAGCAACGCCGCGATCATGCTCGTCGTCGTCGTCTTGCCGTGCGTACCCGCCACCGCGACGGTGGATTTCAGCCGCATCAATTCCGCCAGCATCTCCGCGCGCCGCACCACCGGAATGCGCCGCTCCAGCGCGGCGACAACTTCGGGGTTGTCGCGCTTGATCGCAGTCGATGTAACGACAACTACCGCGTCACCTAAGTTATTGATATTATGTCCGATAGCCACGGAGATGCCGAGTTTGCGCAGACCCTCTACTGCGTAACCTTCGCCAACATCCGATCCCTGCACGCGATAGCCGAGATTATGCATCACCTCGGCGATGCCGGACATGCCGATCCCGCCGATGCCGACGAAATGGATCGTCCCGATATCGGTCGCCACGCCCCTCATGCGAAGCTCGGCTTTCCGGTCGGCAGCGGCACGCCGATCGGCATGGTACCGAGCGGCGCATCGAGGCTCTCGACGAGATCGGCGAGATCGCGCGCCGCATCGGGCCGCCCGCAACTCCGCGCCCGGCCGGCGGCATTCTGCAACGCAGCGGGATCGAGCCCGAGCCGCTGCATCTGCTTGGCCAGTTCGATCGGCGTGAACGCCGGCTGCGGAATCGTCCGCGCGCCGCCCGCCTCTGTCATTTCCTTCGCGTTCGCCGTCTGGTGATCGTCGGTCGCGCTGGGCAGCGGCACCAGGATCGCCGGACGCCCGGCACAGGTCAGTTCCGCCAGCGTCGAGGCCCCGGCCCGCGCGATCACCAGATGCGCCCAGGCCAGTTGCTCCGGCATGTCGGGCAGATAGGTCGCCAGTTCCGCCGCGATCGACAGTTCGGCATACTTCGCCCGCGCCGCGTCGATATCCTCGATCCGCGCCTGATGCGTCACCTGCAAGCGCCGCCGGAACGCGACCGGCAGCAGCGAGAGCCCATCGGGCACCACCTGGCTCAGCACGCTCGCGCCCTGACTGCCGCCCGTCACCAGCACGCGGAAAATGCCGTCCTCTTCCAGCAGCGGATAGGGTTGCGAGCGCAGCGCCAGCACCGCATCGCGCACCGGATTGCCGACCAGATGCGCCTTGCCGCGATACTTGTCCTTTAGCCGCGCGACATTGGCGTAGGAGGTCGCGATCGCATCCACCTTGCCAGCGACCAGCCGGTTGACCCGCCCCAGCACCGCATTCTGTTCGTGCACTGCGGTCGGGATGCCGGTCTTGAACGCCGCCAGCAGCGCGGGCAGCGCGGGATATCCGCCGAAGCCGATCACCGCCGCCGGCTTCTGATGCCGGTACAGTTCGATCGCCTGCGCACGGCCCGCCATCATCGCCTTCGCGGCCTTCGCCCAGCCGACAGGCCCGCCCGCCAGCCGACCGGCCGGCAGCACATGCGTCTGCACCTTTTCGAACAGGCCCGGAAAGCGCACGCCCCGATCGTCGCTGATCAGCGAGACGTGATGCCCGCGCCGGCCAAGTTCCGCCGCCAGCGACGCCGCCGGCACCATGTGCCCGCCGGTGCCGCCCGCCGCCAAGACGAAATGCTTCTGACCGGTCACTCCGAGATCCTCATTCGCCGCTCCACCGCGCGATATAGGGTGAGCGCGACACGAACGGGTTTCGCCGCGTGAATGCAAGCAGCAATCCCATGCCGATCGACAGCGCGATCATCGACGATCCGCCATAGGAAATGAACGGCAAGGTCATGCCCTTGCTCGGGGCCATGCCGGTGTTCACGCACATGCTGATCAGCGCCTGTGCCCCGAATTGGGTCGCCAGCCCGGCGGCGGCATACAGGCGGAACTCGTCCTGCTCGTCGAGCAGCTTGACGAACACGCGCACCACGATCGCCAGGAACAGGATCGCGATCACCGCACACGCGACCAGCCCGAATTCTTCGCCGATCACCGAGAAGATGTAATCGGTATGCCCCTCGGGCAAGCGGAACTTCATCGTGCCGCCACCGGGGCCGGTGCCGCGCCACCCGCCATTGGTGATCGTGTTGTACGCCGCATTGGTCTGGAAATTGTCCGATCCGCCCTCTGCGCCCGGGAACAGGAACGCGTCGATCCGCACCCGCGCGGTGTCGTAGAACAGATAGGCCGCGACCAGCCCGACCGGCACGCACCCGATCAACGCCGCCATCGTCCTGACCGGCGTGCCCGAAATCAGCAGCAACGCGATCCACACCGAACAGAACACCACGGTCTGGCCGAAATCGGGCTGCAGCATCAGCAGCATCGCGACGAACGCGGTGAGCGCGCCGGTGATCAGCACCACCGGCAGTTGTTCGTCCTGCGCCCGCATCGACAGCAGCCAGGCGGTGGTCACGATGAAGAACGGCTTCAGGAACTCGGATGGCTGGAGCAGCGAAAGGCCGAAATCGAGCCAGCGCGTGGCACCGTTGCGCGTCACGCCGATGAACGGCACCGCGATCAGCAGCAGCAGGCAGATCACCGTGCCGATCAAAGCCATGCGGCGCGCGGCCGACACCGGCAGCATCGAGGTGACGAACAGCACCGGCAGCGACACGCCAACCCAGCCCAATTGCCACCACAGATAGTAAAGCGGCGCGATGTGATGCTTGTCGCCGGAATAGCGCTGCGCCGCCGACGGGCTCGCCGCGCCGACCGCGACCAGGCCGATCGCGATCAGCAGCAGGGCAAGCAACAGCAGCACCCGGTCGATATCCCAGAACCACATGCCCAGCGCCGAGCGATCGCCACGCCCGCCACGGCCCTTCATCCGGCTCCACACGCCGCTGCCCGGTGTGGAACTCTGCGCGCGCATATCGGTCATGCCAAAGCCTCCACCGCCTGCCGAAACTGATCGCCGCGATCCTCGAAATCGCGAAACTGGTCGAACGAGGCGCAGGCTGGAGACAGCAACACCGTCTCGCCCGGCTTCGCCTGCGCCGCCGCGCTGATCACCGCCGCCGCGAGCGTAGCGCTTTCCTCGACCGGCATCCGCCCCTTCAAAATCGCGGCGAATTTCGGCCCCGCCGCCCCGATCGTGTAGGCGCGCACGACATGCCCGAAGCTCGGCGCGCAGGCGTCGAGATCGTCGCTCTTCGATTGCCCACCCAAGATCCAATGCACCCGGTCGAATGCCGCCAGCGCCGGCGCCGCGGATTCCGGGTTGGTCGCCTTGCTGTCGTTGACGAAGGCGACGCCGTGCTTGGTGGCGACGCGTTCCATGCGGTGCGGCAGGCCGGTGAAGGTGCGGAGGCCGAGTTCAACGTCTCCCGCAGCAATATCAAGCTGGATACAAGTTGCGATCGCACAGGCCGCATTGGCGGCGTTGTGCGGTCCTTTTAAAGACGGCCATTCATTTTGCGCCGACACGTCGGCCATATCGGAAAAATAAATGAGCGGATCTTCGCGCTCTTCGGTCGCGCCGAACATGGCATCGGTTTCGTTGTCGACAACCATCACATGATAGCCGGTCTGCATTGCGAATAAGCGCAGCTTCGATGCCGCATACGCCTCGAACCCATCATACCTATCGAGATGGTCCGGCGTGATGTTGAGCAGCACCGCCACGTCGCAATCCAGCGTCTGCGTCAGGTCGATCTGATAGCTCGACAATTCCAGCACATACACGCCGCCCTCGGGCAGCGGCTCCTGCTCCAGGATCGGCAAGCCGATATTGCCGCCCAGCCGTGACGGAACGCCCGCCGTCTGCAGGATGTGATGGATCAGCGACACGGTAGTCGACTTGCCGTTCGTCCCGGTGACGCCGACCACTTTGTGCGACGGCAATCCGACGCGCGCCTGCGCGAACAATTCGATATCGCCGATGATCGGCACCCCCGCTGCCCGCGCCTTCGCGGCGACCGGGTGCCGGTTGAGCGGCACGCCGGGCGACACGACCAGCGCATCGAACCCGGCAAGGTCGATAAGTTCGGGATCGGCGAAACTCAAACGAGGCGAAGTAAGCCCCTCCCGCTTCGCCGCATCCGAATCCCACGCCACGACCTCGGCGCCGGACGCCAGCAGCGCGCGCACGGTCGCCGCGCCGGAGCGCGCCAGCCCCAGCACCGCGAAGCGTTTTCCGCGCCAGAGGTCGCTCGTGATCACCTGAGCTTCAACGTCGAGAGGCCGGCCAGCGCCAGCACGAAGGCGATGATCCAGAAACGGATCACCACCGTCGCCTCGGCCCAGCCGAGCTGTTCGAAATGGTGGTGGATCGGCGCCATCTTGAACACGCGCTTGCCGGTGCGCTTGTAGAAGAACACCTGGATGATGACGCTCAGCGCCTCCATCACGAACAATCCGCCGATGATCCCCAGCACGATCTCGTGATGCGCGACGACCGCGATCGCGCCCAGCGCGCCGCCCAGCGCCAGGCTGCCGGTATCGCCCATGAACACCGCCGCCGGCGGCGCGTTGAACCACAGGAAGGCGAGCCCCGCCCCGACGATCGCGCCGCAGAAGATCGCCAGTTCGCCCGCCCCCGGCACGTGCGGAATGCCGAGATAAGCGGCGAACTTCACGTTGCCCGCCAGATACACGATGATCATGAACGCGACCGAGGCGATGATCACCGGCATCGTCGCCAGTCCATCCAGCCCGTCGGTCAGGTTCACCGCGTTGCCGAACGACACGATCGTGAAGGCGGCGAACAAGATGTAGAAATAGCCCAGATCGATCGACACGCTGCTGAAGAACGGCACGTACAGATGCGTGCCGCTCTCGCCGACGATGATCCAGCTGGCGATGCCGGCGATCAGGAACTCGCCGATCAGCCGCGTCCGCCCCGATACGCCTGCGGTGCTCGCCTTCCGCACCTTGTCGTAATCGTCGAGGAATCCGATCGCGCCGAAGCCCAGGGTAACGAACAGGCAGGCCCAGACGAACGGATTGCGCAGGTCCATCCAGATCAGGATCGACAGGCACATGCTGGTCAGGATCATCAGCCCGCCCATCGTCGGCGTGCCGCGCTTGGCGAGGTGGGTCTGCGGGCCGTCGGCACGGATCGGCTGTCCCCGCCCCTGCCGCACGCGCAGCCAGCCGATGAAGCGCGGGCCGATGATCAGCCCGACGATCAGCGCCATCGTCACCGCCCCGCCGGTCCGCACCGATTGGTAGCGGATCAGGTTGAGCAGCCCCGGAAAGCCCAGATGTTCGGCGATGAAATAGAGCATTATGCTGTCCCGACCCCGGTTGCGGGGGATTTGAGGGCCGCGACCAATGCCGCCAGCCCTACGCCGTTCGATCCCTTGATGAGCACCGCATCGCCCGGCGCCAATATCTGGAGCAAGCTTGCCCGGGCGGCGGCGGCATCCGCCACATGGACGAATTGCACGCGGCCCTCAAGCGCTTCCACGAGCGCCGCCATCTCCGCGCCGACCAATACGGCGTGGGAAATACCCGCTTCGGCGACGGGATCCGCCAAAGCGGCGTGATAGTCCGCGCTGCCGTCGCCCAGTTCGCGCATCTCGCCCAGAACCGCGATCTTCCGCCCGGCACCTTCTGCCCCCAGCACCGCGAGCGTCGCGCGCATCGAGGCGGGATTGGCGTTGTAGCTCTCGTCGATCACCAGCGCCTCGCCGTCCGCGACCTTCGCCATAAAGCGCGCGCCGCGCCCCTGCAGCCCGCCCAGCTCGGCCAGCGCAAGGCCCGCTGAGCCGAGATCGCCGCCCACCGCATCCACCGCCGCCAGCACGCCAAGCGCGTTGGATACCCAGTGTATGCCGGGCTGCGCGATCGTGAAGCTCAGTTCGCGATCGCCGATCCGCGCGGTCACGAAGGTCGCGCCGGTCGCCAGCCGCATCGTCTCGATCGCGCGTACATCGGCCCCGGCATCCAGCCCGAAGGTCACGATCCTGCCGGCATGCGGTTCGGAATGGCCGATCAGTCGATCGCGGTGCGCGCTGTCGTAGGGGATGATCGCCACCCCGCCCGGCTCCAGCCCGGCGAAAATCTCGCCCTTGGCATCGGCGATCGCGCTCTCGTCCGGGAAGAAGGCGGTGTGCGCCGGGGCGATCGCCGTCACCATCGCGACGTGCGGGCGCACCAGAGTGGTCAGATGCGCCAGCTCGCCGGGATGGTTCATGCCCATTTCTAGCACGGCGAATTTCGACGCCGCCGGCATCCGCGCGAGGCTCAGCGGCACGCCGACATGATTGTTGTAGCTTTTGACCGAGCGATGCGCCGCGCCCGGCCGCGCCCGGTCCAGCGCCGCGAACAACGCCTCCTTGGTGCTGGTCTTCCCGACCGATCCGGTCACGCCGATGATCTTCGCCGACGTGCGGGCGCGGGCCGCGACGCCCAGCGCCTCCAGCGCGGCGAACGTATCGGCCACGCGAACATGCGGGTACGGACAATCTTCGGAGACGATCGCCCCCGCCGCGCCGCGCTCGAACGCCTGGGCCAGGAATTTGTGGCCATCGGTCGCCTCGCCGGTCAGCGCGACGAACAGATCGCCGGGCCCGACTTCGCGGGAGTCGAAGGTGACGCCAGTCGCGTCGAAAGGCGTCGATGCGATACCGCCGGTCGCGGTCGCGATGTCGGAAGAGGCCCAGAGAGCGTCAGTCACAAAAAAAACCGTTCGTTTCGAGCGAAGTCGAGAAACAAGTTACAAGCGATCCGTCCAGCCCCAATGGCTTCTCGACTGCGCTCGAAGCGAACGGAACTTGGGGCGAACTCACGCCGCCATCTCCCGCGCCACGGACACGTCATCGAACGGCAGCACCAGATCGCCGACGATCTGCCCCTGCTCATGCCCCTTGCCCGCGACCAGCACGATATCCTCGGGGCCTGCCATCGCGATGGCCGCGCCGATCGCGTCGCGCCGCGATCCGATCTCCGTCGCGCCCGGTGCGCCCTGCATCACCATCGCGCGGATCGCCGCCGCATCCTCGCCACGCGGATTGTCGTCGGTCACGATCACCACGTCCGCCATCGCCGAGGCGATCGCGCCCATCGCGGAGCGCTTGCCCTGGTCGCGATCGCCGCCTGCGCCAAACACCACGATCAGCCGGCCCTTGGCATGGGGTTTCAGCGCGGAGATCGCCGCCTCCAGCGCATCCGGCGTATGCGCGTAATCGACATAGACCGGCGATCCCTTGGCCGAGATCACCGCGCGCTCCAGCCGCCCGCGCACCGGCTGCAACCGCGCCACCGCCGCCAGCGTCGCGGTCACGTCGCCGCCGGTCGCGATCGCCAGTCCGGCCGAAACCAGAGCATTCGCCGCCTGATACGCCCCGATCAGCGGCAGGTTCACCTTGTGCGTCTGGCCCTCAGCCTCGATCACCAGCCCCTGCCCGAGCAGGGTCGGATCGCGCGACACCAGTTTCAGCGTTTCGCCCTGCGTACCGACCGACAGCACCCGCACGCCGCGCGCCGCCGCAATCTCGATCACCTTAGCCGACCAGGGATCGTCGGCCCACACCACCACCGCGCCGTCCGCCGCGACGACTTCGGAAAATAGCCGCGCCTTGGCGTCGAAATAGGCGTCCATCGTGCCGTGATAATCGAGGTGATCGCGCGACAGGTTGGTGAACGCCGCCGCCCGCACCGGCAGCCCTTCGGTGCGATACTGGTCCAGCCCGTGGCTCGATGCCTCGAACGCGACATGGCTCACGCCCTCGCGCGCCAGCCCCGCCGTGTTCGACAGGAACGTCACCACGTCGGGCGTCGTCAGCCCGGTCGAGACCCGGTCGTCGCCGGTCGTTACGCCCAAAGTCCCGATCGACGCGGCATGAAACCCCGCCATGCGCCACAATTGCCGCGTCATCTCCACGCTGCTCGTCTTGCCGTTGGTCCCCGTCACCGCCACCGCGACGGTCGGGAACGGCGCGAAGAACTTCGCCGCCAGCCCAGCGAACACCTTGCGCGGATTGGCGTCGGCGATGTGCACCGCGCCCTTCACCACCGCCTCGGGCCGAGCGACCACCGCGATCGCCCCGGCTTTCACCGCCGCGGCGATATAATCCTCGCCATTCACCTTGGCCCCGGCGAACGCGCCGAAGACGCAGCCGTCCGCGACCTTGCGATGGTCGATCGCGAAGCCGCTGACCGTGTCGGTCTCGCCGGCACCTGTCAGCTGGCCCAGCTTCATTCCGGATCTGCCGTGCGCTCGCCCGGGGCCTGCCACAGCAAGGGCAGCAGATCGGACTCGTCGATATCCAGCGTCGTGTCGGGGATGACCCCGAGCAACCCGCCGACCCGCGTGATCACGCGGCCGACGACGGGCGCCGCGTTCCAGGCCGCGGTCTTCCATCCGCCGGTTTCCTTGGTGCCCTGCGGCGAATCGAGCATCGCCAGCACCACGTAACGCGGACGATCGATCGGGAAGGCAGCGACGAACGTCGCCATGTTGCGCGACCGATCATACCCGCCCCCGCTCGGCACTTCGCCCGTTCCGGTCTTGCCGGCGACGCGATAGCCCGGGGCCTCGCCCTTGCGGCCGGTGCCCTTGAGCACGATCAGGCGCAGCATCTGGCGCATGCGATAGCTCGTCGCATCGCTGATCACCTTGCGGCCCGGCGCGACCGGATGCCCCGGCCCCACCTTCAGCAGGGTGGAAGGCCGCCACGTCCCGCCGTTGACCAGGGCCGCATAGGACGCGGCCAATTGCAGCGGGGTGATCGCGATGCCGTGGCCGTATCCCGTGGTCATGGTAGTGGTTCGCGCCCAGAATTTGGGCCAGAGCGGTCGCCCCTTTTCGCGCAGTTCGATATCGGGCTTCGTGTCGAGCCCCATCCGACGAAACATGGTCTGCATCCGCTGCGGCCCGATCTCGTCCGCGATCCGTGCGGTGGCGACGTTCGACGAATAGATCAGCGTCTCGGGCATGTTCAGCCATCTTTTGGGATCGCCCGCCTCGTCGTGGATCGTGAACCGCCCCACCTTGAGCGGCGCGGTCGCATCGAACCGTCGGCTGATGTCCTTCACCACCCCAAACTCGATCGCCGCGGCGACCGTGAGCGGCTTGAAGGTCGAACCGAGTTCATAGACGCTCTGCGTCGTGTTGTTGCGCAATTGCTCGCTGCCCGACAGACCGACCCGGTTGGGGTTGAACACGGGTAGCGAGACCATCGAGATGACCTCGCCCGTGTCGACGTCGAGCACGATCCCCGCGGCACCGCGCGCCGAGAAGGTCGTCATCGCCTGGCTGAGTTCGCTCTCCATCGCCGCCTGCACGCGGTAGTCGAGCGACAGCGCCAGCGGCGTGCCGCGCTCGGCCGGGCTGGTCAGCCGCTCCTCGAACGCGCGCTCGATCCCGCCCTGCCCCTCGATGATGCGCGAGTCGTTCTTGTTGTGGCCGAGAAAGCCCAGCACGTGCGCCGCCATCGTCGTCTGCGGGTACAGCCGCTCGGCCTCCTTCTCGAAGGTCAGCGCCGGCTCGCCCAGCGCATGCACCTGGGTCACCAGCGACGGCGACACATGGTGTTCGAGATACGTGAAGTTCACGTCCATCGTCAGGCGCTGATAGAAATACTCGACGTCGTGGCCCGGGATCAGTTGCGCCAGCTTCTCGGCAATCTCGCGCTTGTCGCCCAGGATCTTGCCCGGATGCACACCGATGCCCCACGCCTCGATCGTGCGCGCAAGCGGTTCGCCGTTGCGATCGACGATGTCCGCCCGGCTCCAATTCTCGCCGATCATCGCCGTGCGCGTGCTGCCGGAATCGGACACGAACGCCAGCGCGGTCAGCCGGATCAGCACGACGATGATCGCCGCCGTGAACAGCAGCAGCAGGATCATCAGGCGCATATGTGCCGTCTGGATCAGCGCATGGCGCTGCCCGGCTGGCCGGCGGCCCGGCATCGGTCGGGCGACCATGACGCTCAACGCAGGCGTCGCGCTTCTGCGTTCGCGCCGCTGGCCAGATCGCCGAGCATCGAATCGCTCAGCAACTTGCGGTCGAGCATCGCCACCGCCTGGGTCTTCATCGCCTGGAGGTGCGGACGGGTCACGGCGGCAGTCTTCACCATCGCCGCGCTATGCGCAATCGCCGGCTCGGCGCGCGGCGTAGTCAGGACAGCGGCCATCGCCACCGGAGCCTGCGCTGCGGGGGCCGGCGTCGTAGCAACCGGAGCGGCCGAACCTGCCGCCTGCGACGGCACGATCGCCGAGGCCATCCGCACATCGGCACCGCCGGTCAGCGGACGGTGGAAATCGAGCGATGCCAGCGCGGCTTCGTCGCGCACATATTGCGCGGCGACGGGCGCGGACAGGCGCAGCGTGTCGCCGTTCCACTTTTCCAGCTGCGCGATGTTCGAGCGCGTCTCGAACTCGGTTTCCAGCGCGCGGATGTCGCGCTCGGCCTGCGCGACCTCGGCGGTGGTCGCGTCCAGCTTCTTGCGCTCGGCGGCGACATGCAGCGGCACGATCAGCACGCTGAGCGCCATCGCCACGCCGATCCCGAACCAGACCAGCATCTTCCACGCAAGCGCGATCATTTCCGTACTCCTACACTGGTCCAGGGCGCGGCCGACGTCCGCTTCGCCACCCGCAACGTCGCCGATCGCGCCCGCGGGTTGCGCGCGATCTCTTCGTCGCCGGCGCGGACGGCGCGGGCGACCTGTTCGAAGCTCGGCGCGGCGGCCGCCTTTATCTCGGGCATGTGCCGCGATCCCGAAGGCAGGCCGCCGCTGCGCTCCTTCAGGAAACGCTTCACCATCCGGTCTTCTCCCGAATGGAAGGTGATCACGGCCAACGTCCCGCCCGGTTTCAGCACCCGTTCGGCGGCGGCCAGGCCATCGGCCAGTTCGCCCAGTTCGCGGTTCACCTCGATGCGCAGCGCCTGGAAGGTCCGCGTCGCCGGATCCTTCTTGTCGTGCGGTTTGTAGCCGAGCGCGCGACGTACGACATGCGCCAGCTCCGCCGTGCGCGTGATCGGCCGCGCCGCGACGATGAACTGCGCCACCCGGCGCGACCGCGGCTCGTCGCCATATTCGTACAGCACGTCGGCGATCTCGCTCTCGTCGGCGGTGTTGACGAAATCGGCGGCGGTCGGCCCCTCCTGCGACATGCGCATGTCGAGCGGACCGTCCGACTGGAAGCTGAAGCCGCGCTCGGCCTGGTCGAGCTGCATCGAAGACACGCCGATATCCATCGTCACGCCGTCCACCGGCACCGCGTCGCGCGCCGCCAGCTCCGCCTCCATCGCCGAAAAGGTCGCGGGCACGAGCGTCAGCGTGTCGTATTCGGCCTCCAGCGCGCGGCCGGCCGCGATCGCGTCGGGATCGCGATCGAAGGCATAGACGCTCGCGCCGGCCGCCAGCATGCCGCGCGTATAGCCGCCCGCGCCGAAGGTCGCGTCGACATGGACCTCGCCGGGGGCAATGGCGAGCGCATCGAGCATTTCGCTGAACAGGACGGGGATGTGCGGGGCGTCGGCATGCGGGGTCACAGCGCGATCCCCTTCTGCTTGCAGTGATAGCGGCAGGCCGCCTGCATGACGGGATCGACGTCACTCGCCGCCATCAGCGTCCTGGGATCCCAGATCTCGATCCAGTCCATCGTGCCCCAGAAGAACGCCGTCTCGTCGATCCCGGCATAATCGCGCGGGAAGCCGGGCATAATGAACCGGCCGCTGCCGTCGAACGGCACCGCTTCGCCGCTCGCGCCGCGCCGCTTGAAATTGTAGTTAGGCTCGCCGTCCTCGCCGGTGTGCAGCGCCTCGCGCGCATCCAGTTGCGCCTTCAGGATCGCGACATAGGCCGGATCGTAGGCGCGCAGGCAGGTCTGCTTGGGATGGACGCCGACGATGACGGTGCCGCCGTCCTTGCCATCGGCTCGCGGGCTGTTCGCCGCCAGCGCCTGGCGGAGGGACGCAGGGATAGCGCACCGACCCTTGTCGTCGACAAGGCCGATACCGTCCCCCTGATAGTCCACCCGTTCGGCCACTTGGTCCCCACATTAGCGGGCAAAGCTCTCGCGTTCCCGGAAAGCGACCTTCAAGTCGGCTTCCGGTTCCTGACTGGCGCAGGCGAAAGAGTATGCCCCTCTATGTGAAGATGGTTATCTTGGGTTAACCGGGGATTCAAGGGGAAACCCGGGGACGGAGCGGGATTTGCTGCTATCTGTCGCTAAATAACACCAAATATATCGCACCCGAAATGGGGCGTTCCGGATCCGTTCGCGGGAGATGAACAGACGGGACGGGGATTGCCGGGGATTTCATGGTCGGCGGGCGAATCCGCCATTCGTCGACCGGAATCATGACAGCCATCGGCCTCCCCCAGGTCCTGACGAAGCCGAGCCGTCGGTTGGCGGCCCTACGCCTATTTACCCCGAAAGTTCTGTTTTTGTTCTTCCAAAGTTGGATTTTGATGTTCGGTTAGAACGTCCCTCGACTCGAAAGGACGATCCAATGAGCAAATACTCTTTTCAGCAGTTGTTGCCGTACCAGGAGTATCTGGCCTCCTATTTCTCCCAACTCGGCGGCGACGTCGCGGTGATGGGGCGTATTGCCGCTGCATACGCGGTAAACGAAGCGTCGCCGCCGGCGCAGCCTTCCGCGGCGGCACGGTCGTGGACGTTCCGACCCGGACCACGCCGCCGATCGCGGCACCCGCGAACAATCCTCGAATTGACCGCGTCGTCGTCAATCCGCAGACGGATGTGATCTTGGTTGTTCAGGGAACGGAGGCGGCATCCCCGACGCCGCCGCTGGTACCGTCGGGCTATTTGCCGCTCGCCCGGATCGCGCTTGCCCCCGCCACCACTGCGATTACCAACACGGCGATCACGGACGAGCGCGTCACGACGACGGCCGCCACCTCCACGCCCGGCGGATTGGTCGGCGTGCAGACGTTCACGAGCAACGGCACCTACGTACCCACGCCGGGGACGAACAGCGTGATCGTCGAAGCGGTCGGTGGTGGTGGCAGCGGCGGCGGATGTGCTGCCACCAGCGGTTCGCAAGGCTCGGCCGCCGGTGGCGGTAGCGCCGGTTCCTTCGCACGCGCGCGCCTGACCGCCAATTTTTCCAATGTGGCGGTGACCGTGGGAGCGGGGGGCGCCGCGACGTCGGCTGGGTCGGTGACCGGCAACTCCGGCGGCACGTCCAACTTCGGAACGTTGGTTTCCGCGCCGGGCGGGTTGGGGGGACCTGGAAGTCCTGCCTATAGCCCGCCTGCGCTGGTCGGCGGGGCTCTTCCCGGCAGCGCCCCGACCGGCGGCAATCTGCTAAGCGCTTTGGGATCTTGCGGCCAATATGGCTCGGTATTGAGTGTCTATGCCGTCATTGCCGGTTGCGGCGCGCCATCGATCTATGGAGGGGGCGGTGCCGGCGCAGGAAACACACCGGGATTTGCGGCTGGTGCTTATGGTGCGGGCGGCGGCGGTGCTAGTTCGGTGGGAAGCGGAGCAGCGCGGTCCGGTGGTGCCGGTATGGCCGGTCTGGTAACGGTATATGAATACGCCTGATTAGCGTTGTGACAAGTAATTCGGGCGGCTTCTAACAAGAGACCGCCCGAATATCACGGTGCAATCACCCGCTCATCTGGTGCGTACGCTGAATCCGGACCTCTATCCCGACCATGTGGCGTTTCGGCATGTCATGCAGGACGAACGTCTCGCAGACCCGATCGTGCTGCTGGGCGATCTGCAGGGCTTTCGCACGCAGGGTACTGCCAGCCGCCTATTCGTGCGCTGAACCATTCCCGGCAAAAATGATCGAAGGGCGACCGAAAAACCGGAGTTATCGCGCGGCGGTCTTGCTGGCTTTCGGCACGGCATCGGTATTTTCGGTCGCGGTGCTCGGCGCGACGCCCAGATCGGCCAGCGGTTCGCTACCATCGCCGATCCCGGCCATGTCGTTGCCGATCGTCAGATTGGCGACCACCGCCGGGTTCGCGCCGCCCGCCACGGCATGCTCGCGGCTCGCGGTCGAGAAGATCGCGGCGGCCAGCCCGATCAGCAACAGCACGGCGGCTAGGCCGATCATGCCGACCTTCACGCGCTGTGTGGTCTGGCCCCGATCGAGGTTGGGTTCCGGTGATGTCATCATGCCTGTGGCATAAATGTAACGCAAACGGGTCGTCTTGTCGATGCCACGGCTTAACTTGCCGCAAGCCAGGGCGGAATCGGCAGTCCCTTGGCCGTCAGCCACTCGCGATTGTACAGTGTCGAGAGGTAGCGAAAGCCGGTATCGCAGAGGATCGTCGCGATCCGCTTGCCCGGCCCCAGGTGCTTGCCCAACCGCACCGCGCCGGCCACGTTGATGCCCGAAGACAGGCCTAGACAGAGGCCTTCCTCGGCCAGCAGCCGCACCACCCAATCCATTCCCTCCTCGTCCGAGATCCGGAATTGCGTGTCGATCGGGGCGCCTTCGAGATTGGCGGTGATCCGCGCCTGCCCGATCCCCTCCGCGACCGAGGACCCCTCGGCCTTCAACTCGCCATGCGCGTAATATTCATACAGTGCCGCGCCGTGCGGATCGCTGAGCGCGATACAGATCGTTTCGTCCTTCGCCTTCAGCCCCAACCCGACTCCGGCGATCGTGCCGCCCGTCCCGGCCGCGCAGGTGAAGCCGTCTATCCGGCCGTCCATCTGCTGCCAGATCTCCTCCGCCGTGCCGACGATATGCGCGCGGCGATTGGCGATATTGTCGAACTGGTTGGCCCAGATCGCATTCGGAGTCTCCTCGGCGATGCGGCGCGAGGTGTGCACGAAATGCCCCGGATTCGAATAGGCCGCCGCCGGCACCAGCACCAGTTCCGCGCCCAGCGCGCGCAGCGTGTCCATCTTCTCGCGACTCTGCGTTTCGGGCATGACGATGATCGTCTTGTAGCCCTTGGCGTTGGCGACCAGCGCCAGCCCGATGCCGGTATTCCCCGCCGTTCCCTCTACGATCGTCCCGCCCGGCTGGATCGCATTACGCGCTTCGGCATCCTCGACGATGTACAGCGCTGCCCGGTCCTTCACCGAGGCGCCGGGATTGGCGAATTCGCATTTGGCGAAGATCTCGCACCCGCTCGCCTCGCTCGGCCCCTTCAGGCGGACGAGCGGAGTGTTGCCGATGAGAGCGAGCGTATCGGATGTCGTGTGCATGCGCCTTAGATAGCTCGCCAGCCCGATCCGGCAATGCACGCAATTTCCGATGCGGCAAACCCGGGCTTATGGTAGAAGGATATCTATCGGAGGTAGAGCGATGGGCGTGCAACTCAACATCAAGGATGCCGAGACCGTTGGACTGGCGAAGAAACTGGCCGACGCGACCGGCCAGTCCGTCACCGCCGCCATCAAGGGCGCGCTGGAAGATATGCTCCGGAATCGCGAGGAGGAGCGCGTCCGCAAACGGGCGCGTATCGATGAGATGCTGGGCGATCTCGATCGGCACCGCCCTAAGGATGTGGATGGGTTGTCTTCCCGGGAGATCATGGATGCCATCTACGTCGATGGGTTGCCCGAGTGATCATCGATACGTCGGTGATCATCGCCATTCTGACCGACGAGCCGGAACGGGCGCGATTCTTGGACATTCTGCAGGATACGCCGGACACGACGATTTCGGCAGGGTCGCTGATCGAACTGGCCGCGGTCATCACGCGTAAGCTCGGCAGCCGCTATATCGTGGTCGCGGAACAACTGTTGGAACAGCTCGAGATACGCATCGCCCCCGTCTCCGAAGAGCAGGCGCAGATCGGATGGCGAGCATATCAGGAATTCGGCATCGGCACACAGCATCCCGCGAAGCTCAACTTCGGCGATTGTTTCGCCTACGCCCTCGCCAAGGCGACCGGCGAACCGCTCCTGTTCAAGGGCGACGATTTCTCCAGCACCGACATCAGGTCCGCGCTTCCGTTGTAAGCGCTGGCCCCCTCCCCATCTACACCGCAACGATGAGGGGATGAACCATGGCCACCGAACTGTACGACATCACCGTGCCCGCCTTCCTGCGCGGCTTTGCCGCGATGTCCGCCTTCCTCACCAAGGCCGAACGATGGGTGAAGGACAATGGCGTGGACCCGTCCGAACTGCTTGCCGCGAGACTCTACGAGGACATGGGCCCGCTCACGGCGCAGGTGCAGCGCGCCAGCGATTCGGCCAAGCTGGCCGTCGTGCGGCTCGGCGAGGTCGAGAATGTCGCGATGCCCGACGATGAAACCAGCTTCGCCGATCTTCAGGCGCGCATCGCGAAGACGGTCGATCTGCTCAAGTCGGTCGCGCCCGACGCGATCGACGGTCGGGAGGACAAGGCGATCACGCTGCCCACGCCCAACCGCACGCTCGAATTTACCGGACGAAGCTATGTTCTGCAATTCGTGCTGCCGAACTTCTATTTCCACATCACCACGGCCTATGCGATCCTGCGCATGAAAGGCGTGCCGGTCGGCAAGCTGGACTATCTCGGCGCGGCGTGAACGCGCGCCCCGGCCGCTACCAGGTGAACAGCGATCCGCTGCCCATGTGCGACACGAAGTGGAAGAAATGGCCGATTACGCCTACCACGTCGAGCACATGCTCGCCCCGCGCCACGCCGATATCGACGAGCGAGAGCATCAGGATCGAGGCGGCAAGGAATTTCAGCACCTCGCCACCATAGCTGCCGGCCGTTAAGATTCGGTGTATCGTATGGGGGGCTGTCGCGGGCGACGTCCGTCGCGCCTCCTTTTCGACACACGATCCTGCGA
Source organism: Sphingomonas sp. Leaf357 (assembly GCF_001423845.1). Taxonomy (NCBI): domain Bacteria; kingdom Pseudomonadati; phylum Pseudomonadota; class Alphaproteobacteria; order Sphingomonadales; family Sphingomonadaceae; genus Sphingomonas; species Sphingomonas sp. Leaf357. The sequence continues at coordinate 249,181 of NZ_LMPM01000002.1, forward strand.
TCCGACCTCACGGACGGCAGGGGATTCGATGCTCATCTCGCTCATCATCGTGCTCCAGGCCGCCGCGTCCGATTCGATCCTCCGGTTCGACCTCGCCACGGTGAAGGGGGCGCCGCGCGATCGGTCGTCCTGCGCGACGACGGACGACGACACGATCCTCGTTTGCGGCAAACGCCGCGATTTCCGCCTGCCGCTCCCGGTCGAACGCGATCCCGATGCCCGCATGCGCGACGACGCGAGCGGGCTCGCGGCGATCACGCCGAAGGGCGGATGCGGCGTTTTCGCCGGGCAACGCAACTGCAGCAAGGCGGAGATGAAGCGCGCTGGCTATGGCGGCGGCCGCGATCCGCTGACCTTGCTGACCAACCTCGCCACGAAAGCGCTCGATCCGGATGCCGAAATCGCCCCCATCTATCGACCGCCGCGCTGACATGTCGGACCCGGTTAAGCGCAGCTTCCCTCCCGTCGTCGATATCGACACCCGCCTGCTCGTCCTCGGCAGCCTGCCGGGGGACCGTTCGCTCGCCGAAGCGCGCTATTACGCGCATCCGCAGAACCAGTTCTGGCGCTTGATATCCGCGGCGATAGATCGCGACATCGCCGGTCTGCGCTATGAAGATCGCCTCGCCGCGCTCCGCACCGCGCGGGTCGGCCTGTGGGACGTCGTGGCCAGCGCGGTTCGCCCCGGCAGCACCGACGCCGCGATCCGGGATCTCGTCGGCAACGACCTGCCCGGCCTGATCGCCCGCCTGCCGAACCTGCGCGCGATCGCCTTCAACGGTGCCACCGCCCACCGCCACGGCAGCCGCCAATTGGTCGCGATCGGCCTGCCACTGATCGCCCTCCCCTCCAGCAGTCCGCTGCACACGATCGGCCTGGATGCCAAGCTCACGGCATGGCGTGCGCTCCGCGATCATCTCGGAAGTTGATTTTCGCTTGGCGCTCGCGCCCGACCGTATTACGCAACTACCGCACTAAGGGTGGGGGCCTGAGGACATGACCGATACGACGATGACCGCCGAACAGGCACCGCCGGCCGCCGAACCGGATGGCGCGCCCCGCATCGCGACGCTCGATATTCTGCGCGGCGTCGCCATTCTCGGCATATTGTTCATGAACATCAACGATATGGGTGCTTCCTTCTCGGACCCCGATCTGCGCCATATGGGCTGGACGATCTACGACCAGGTCGCCTGGTGGGCGCGCGAGATCCTCGCCAACGGCACCGCGCGCACGATGCTGCAATTCCTGTTCGGCGCCGGCATGGTCATCCTCACCGATCGCATCGCCACCGCCGCCGGACGCCGCATCGCCTTCAGGCGGTATTACTGGCGCAACATCGTCCTGTGGCTGTTCGGTCTCGCGCACATCTTCATCTTCCTGTGGCCGGGCGACATCCTGCACACCTACGGCATCGCCGCCCTGGTCGCCTTCTGGTTCCGCCGCCTGCCGCCGCGCTGGCTGATCACGCTGGGCCTGATCATGGCGACGATGCAATTGTTCGGCGCGAGCTATTTCGGCATCTATCGCCCGTACGAACGCCGCATGGAGGTCGCCGCGCTGACCGCCAAGCGCGACGCCGGCCAGAAACTGACCAAGGCGGAAACCGAGACGGTCGGCAAATACGCCAAGGCCAAGGCCGAGGAGGCCAGGGACGAAAAAAAACACGACGCCCGCGTCGCCGCCGAAGACAAGGCGCGCAGCAGCACGAGCGTCAATTGGGTGCGCGAACAATGGCGCAAGGCGGTCCAGCGGCTCGGTGTCGGCGAGCTGTTCTCGATCTGGGATTCGGCCAGCATGATGCTGATCGGCGCGGCCCTGTTCAAGATGGGCATCCTGCAGGGTCTGCGCAGCCGGGCCTTCTACCTCAAGATGATGCTCGCCTACTACGCCGTCGGCCTGTCGCTTCGCGCGTTCGGCGCATGGGAACAGACTCGGTTCCTCAACGCCAACGAATATAATTGGGCGTTCGAAAGCTATGCCCGTATCGCCGCCACGCTCGGCCATATCGGGCTGATCCACCTCCTGCTCGGCACGGCGATCGGCGCTAAGCTGTTCCGCCCCTTCATCGCCGCCGGTCGCACCGCGCTGACGCTGTACGTGCTGCAGACGATCATCTGCCTGTGGATCCTCTACCCGCCGTTCGGCTTCGGCCTGTATGGCCAGACCGGCTGGATGACGATGATGCTGATATCGGCCACGATCGACCTCGCCTTGCTATGGGCGGCGAACGCCTATCTGCGACATTACCGCATCGCGCCGGTGGAATGGGCCTGGCGCTCGATCGTCGAGCGGCGGCGGTTGCCGTTCCGGAAGGCGGGGTAGCCGGCACCCGTCAAATCCGTCATGCCGAACGCGTTCCGGCATCCGGGCACGGCCATCCGCTGGCCGGGCATCATCTCATACATCCCAGTCCGACATCGCGGCGTATCTGAAGCACGGCTTGCCCTTCCCCCAAAGTTGGGCAATTCAACCTGACCGTCGCGCCGGAGCTGTCCAAATTGCTTCTCTCCCGTTTGTTATCCACCCCAGTCACCGCGCGCACATGATCGAAAGCGGTACGCACACACCCGGCGTCTCCGCCGCCGACTTCCGCCTGCCGCCGCATACCGCTTTGCGGTACGAACAGCCGGCTCCGGCGCTGCGCGCTCATCTCACCAGCTATGCCGTGCTCGATTCCGAGGCGATCGATCCGGACGGCACGTCGGAATGGATGCTGCCCGGTTGGGCGCAGATCTGGATCATCATCACCGATGGGCCGATCAGCGTCGCGATCGGCAACCGCCGCTACGATCCCCTTCCCACTGCCGTCCTGTACGGCGTCACCAGCCGCGCGATGCCGGTCACGGCGCATGGCGGCGTGTCGATCGCCATCGATATCAGCCCGCTCGGCTGGGCGCGGCTGTTTGCGCAGCGTGCCGATCTCCTGCGCGATCGCGTCACCCCGCTTCAACAGGTCATGTCGCCGGCGATGGTCGAGGAACTGGTCACGCTGATCCGCGATTCGGATCGTTCGCTTCAAGTAAAGGATCTGCTCGACGGCTTCTTCCTGAAGCATATGGCCGTGCCGCATCCCGACGAGTTGCAGATCGCGCAGGTCATGGCGCTGATCGCGGATCACAACACGCGCGATCTGGTCACCGCCGCCGCCGCGATCGGCATCGGCCTGTCGACGTTGCGCCGCCTGTCGAATCGCTATTTCGGCTTTCCGCCCAAGACGCTGATGATGCGCGCGCGGTTTCTCGGCTCGCTACTGCCGATGATGATGCGGCCCGATCGCCCCGATTATGCGGTACTGTCGCCGGCCTATCACGACGCATCGCACTTCATCCGCGACGGCAAACGCTTTCTCGGCATGACGCCGCGCCGCTTCATCGCGCTCGACACGCCGTATCTCGATGCGGCGTTGCGGGCACGGCGACTGGTGCTGGGTACGCCGACCCCCTCGCTCGACGGTGTCTCGCCGGACGCCTGAGCCCCGGCGCTCAGTCCTTGTGGAAGAACAGGTCCGCCACGCTCTGCGCGATCCGCGCCGGGCGATGCGTCACCGCATCGACGCAGCACCAGCTCGATTGCACCTCGGCCAGCACCTCTTCGCCGCGCTTGATGATCGTCTGGTAGAAGGCCCGCGCGCCCTGGACCTTTTCCAGCAACACGGTGGCGATCACCTCGTCGTCGAGAAAGGTCGGCTTGCGATAGGTGATCTCGTGCTTCAGCGCGACCCACAGGTTCGCCGCGATCGCCTCGGCCGGCGCGAAGCGCTGCCAGTGGCTGACCACCGCGTCCTGCACCCATTTCAGGTACGAGGCATTATTGACATGACCCATGAAGTCGATGTCGGCGGGGTCGATCCCGATCGGGAAGCTATGGGGAATGGCGTGGCTCACGGGTGCCACCATAGCAGCACAAACCCTTCCCGGCGATGAATTTCCCGGGCAGCGCGTCGCATTTTCACTTTGCCCGGGTCGAGATGTCGGCCCCGACGCCCGATGGTCGGACGTTGGGTCGTCCGGCGCAACGAAATGATGATTTTGCTGCGCTGCGCCATCCCAAAGCCTGCGGGCCGACTACATGCTTGACGAATTCTTTCGCGTGCGCGAAGCAGCCCAAGCTATGAAGATCATCCTCCCCAGCCTCGTCGCCGTCTCGCTTCTCGCGCTCACGGCCTGTGACAACAAGAAAGGTCCGGAAGTGGTCACTTCGGTGGCCCCCGATCCCCAGGCCGCGGAAATGGCCAAGCGCGCGCCGGTGGAACTGCCGCCGTCGATCAAGGCGGACGTCACGTTCCGCTGCAACCCCGGCAACAGCCTCGCCTTCGTCACCTTCTTCAACGGCGACAAGCAGGCCCTGGTCAAGACCGAGAAGACCGGCATCGCCACCAAGCTGGTCGCCGCCGAAGCCGGCCAGGCGTTTAAGGCCGATGGCGGCTACGAACTCACCGGCACGCCCAAGGGCGCGACGCTCACGTTGCCGGGCAAGGGCAAGCTGACCTGCAAGGCCTGAGCGCCAAGCGATCGGAAATCACATCATCGGCCGGCGGAGCGATCCGCCGGCCTTTTTTGTTTTTCGGCGTTAGTCCCGCCGGAAAACGCGAAGACAAATCTCTACCGGGCCACGAACATCCAACGTCCCGAACGCAGAACTTACTTTAACTATATTTTGTATCCGTTTGATACAGCCTGAAAATTGTAAGAAATACACGACGACATAGAGTTTACGCTCCCTTAACGGCACCATCATTCTTCGAAAGGTCAAAGGCGCGAACGGCGCTGGCGCTGGGTGGGGAATGTTGAAAGCCAGTTTCGGGGACGAGAGATGAAGACGATTTTCAAAAGCCTGTTCGCAGCCGCTATGCTCACTGGCGCAACGCTCGCCTCACCGGCAATGGCCGCCGTCAGCGTGGGCGACACCGTTACCTGCACGTCGTCGCCATTCGATTGCTCCGTCCCGACGGCGACGATCGGCAACGGCACGGAATTCTTCTACGAGGTCGGTAACGGCGCGGTGAACTTCCTGTCGTTCGATTTCGCCACCAACCTGTTGACCATCCGCTCTCCGGTATATGTCGGGTTCGGCGGACCGCAGTCGATCACCTTTCAGGATTTGACCAACCCGTTCACGTCCGCCGTGTTGACGGGCAACACCACCAGCAGCGGCTTCACCCAGAATTCGATCTCGCTGGTCAACGGCTTGCTGAACTTCCGGTTCGATGGTCTGACGGTCAACAATACCGGTGCGATCACTGTCGCCTTGAACGGTGGTCCGGCAGCGGCCGCCGTGCCCGAGGCTGCGACCTGGGGCATGATGATCCTCGGCTTCGGCATGATGGGTGCCGCCGCCCGCTATCGGCGCCGCGGCGCGAAACTCGCCTACGCCTGAATCGTATCGTCCCGTACGGTAGCCCATGAATGAAGAGCCGCCGGTCTCGCGACCGGCGGCTCTTTTGTTTCGCACGGGCGATGCGGCTTAAGCGAACGAAACGCTCGTCCGTGGCTTGCGGCGGCGCATGCCGAGGCCGATGCCGCCGAACCCGACCAGCATCATCGCCCAGGTCGCCGGCTCCGGCACCGCGGCGATCGGCTGGAACGTCAGGCCCTGCAGCGTCGAACCGTCGATGATCCCGAACGTGCCCTGATTGTTGTAGGCGGTCGCGTTCGTGCGGAAGATGTAGGTCGCGCTGTTTTCCGTGCCGGTCAGGCCGTTCGCGCCGAATTCGATCGTGACGACCGAACCGGAGGGCGACCGACCGAACGTGGTGGTCGAAGGGCTCGGCGTGCCGTTGGCCAGATTCGGATTGTTGGCGGCGATGAACAGGCCCGTACCATCCGGATCGAGGGCGGACGCATAGCCGTCGACCAGGTAGGCGCCGAAATCGCTGATCGTGAAGCTGCGGATCTCCTGGTTGCTGATCGATCCCGCGCCGGTGCGGATCACCTGGAAGTAGAAGTCCAGCGTGCCGGCGGCGTTGAGATAGACCGCCTGATTGAACGTTGCGGCAAACGTGAAGGCCTGCCCGGAAAAGACCTGGCTCGCCAACAGCGTACCTTGTCCGGCTGGAACACCTCCCGTCGGCGCGACGCCGGTAGAACCCGCCACCAGCGTGGCGGCACTGGCCGGAACTGCGATGACGAACGCCGTCGTCATCAAGGCGGCTCGAACTATACCTTTCATCAAAAATCCCCTCTGTTGCTTTATGTTGCGCGATCAAAACTGATCTTTGTAGTTGTGCAGTGCAGCACTTGTTTTTTCTTGCGACAGTTGAAGTTGCTACCAAAGCATTAACGAGTCAAAAAATTTATTTGTCTGGTTAGTCGCATCTTTTTGTTGGGCGTAGCTTGCAGGAGGCAAGAACTGGGATTCGCCGATCTCTGCTCTGCTATGTTGCTGAAATGTCCGGTATTTGATCGGGAGGGGACGCCGTCCCAGAATGGCACGCTTGGCTGTTGCGCGCTCGCCGATAGCCTGCCGCCCAAAGCCGTGCCTGGCCGCCTTGCGCCCTTTCTCCGACTGCGCCACGATGCGTGCATGGCGACGATCGCGATCTACAGCCTGAAGGGTGGCGTCGGGAAAACCACGCTGGCGGTCAATCTCGCCTGGTCGGCGGCGATGCTGTCGTCGCGCCGCACCTTGCTCTGGGATCTCGATCCGCAGGCCGCATCCAGTTACCTGCTCGGCGATCGCAAGGTGAAGGAGCAGGCGCAGGCGGTGTTCTCCAGGGACGTCGAACCCGAGAAACTGATCCACAAGACCGCGATACCCCGGCTCGATCTGCTCCCCGCCGATGCCTCGTTGCGCGGGCTGGACCTGCTGTTCCACGAACTCGACAAGAAGAAGCGGCTCGCCAAATTGCTGGCGGGCCTGCGCAAATCCTACGATCGTATCCTGCTCGATTGCCCTCCCGGCCTCACCGACACCAGTGATCAGGTGATGCGCGCCGCCGATCTCATCGTCGTGCCGGTCATCCCCTCGCCGCTGTCCGAACGCGCTTATGCCGAGGTGATCAAGCATCTCGGCAATAAAGCCGAAGTGCTGCCGGTCCATTCGATGGTCGATCGCCGGCGCAAGCTGCACGCCGATGCGCTCGCCCGCCACCCCGATTGGCCGGTCGTGCCGATGGCCAGCGTGATCGAGTCGATGACCGTGCGCCGCGCGCCGGTCGGCAGCTTCGCCGCGAAATCGCCCGGCGGGCAGGCCTTCGCGCAATTGTGGATGCGGATCGAAAAGCGCCTCGCCGCATGACCCGCCCGCCGCCCGAGGCGGCGTTCGACGACGTCGTGCCGCTCGATCCCCGTCTCGTCCTCGGGGCATATGCCGTCGGCGTGTTTCCGATGGCCGACGCGCGCGATGCCGACAGCGTCTATTGGGTCGAGCCGAAGGAGCGCGCAATCCTCCCGCTCCACGCCTTCCACCTGTCGAAATCGCTGCGCAAGACGCTGGCGCAGGATCGTCACCGCGTCACCGCCGATACCGCCTTCGCGCAGGTTATCCGCCTCTGCGCCGAATCCGCCGACGATCGCCCGGATACATGGATCAACGGCCAGATCGAACGCGCCTTTCTCGATCTCCATGCCCAGGGTTTCGCGCATTCGGTCGAGGTGTGGGACGGCGAGGAGCTGGTCGGCGGGCTCTACGGCCTGGCGCTCGGCCGCGCGTTCTTCGGCGAATCGATGGTCAGCCGCGCCCGCGATACGTCGAAGATCGCGATCGCCTGGCTTGTCGCGCGGCTGCGCGTCGGAGGATTCACCCTGCTCGATTGCCAGTTCATGACCGACCACCTCGCCTCGCTGGGCGCGGTGGAAATTCCGCGCGAGCGTTACGTCGCGTTGCTGTCGGCCGCGATCGCCGGCGTGGTCGGCGTGTCGTCGCCCGTTTCCGCCGGATCGGCCGGCGATTTCTTCGCGCTCGATTCGGGTGTCGCCGCGCCGTTCGCCGATCCGCCACCGCCGCTCACCGAATTCGGCCCGCCCTCGGGGAAGGTCATCGCGCAGCTCTTGACCCACACGTCGTAGATCGGGTGGAGCACCACGTTCAGGCCCGGTCGTTCCTTGTACAGCCAGCCCGAAAACACCCGGCGGAACTTGCGGTCGTTGCCCTGCACGTCGACCTGCACGAACGCGCCGGTATAGGGCTGCTGCTCCCACGGTGCGGTTCGCTCGCACGCGCGCAGCCGCACCACGACGTCGCCGACGCGCACCGCTCCGCCGGGCTTCAGCGTCACGTCGCGCGACACGCCGTTGCGCTTGTTGAGCACGCCCAGCACCGCGATCCGTTCGCGCATCGGCGTCGCCCCGAACGACGGGTCCGCGCCGCCCGACACATCGACGGTGGTGATGTCGGTCTGCACCGGCTCCTCGTCCAGCGCGGTCCGGATCGGCGCCTTGTCCTCGACCGGAACGGCGGCCTTATGCTGCCGCCACTGCTCGTATCCGAACCACCCGCCCGCGCCGAGGCCGGCGACCAGCGCCGTCACGCCCAGCCAGCGGCGCAGGTTCACGCCTCCGGCGTCCAGGCTTCGTAATCGCCGGTGGCCGCGGCACGCTTGCCGCCTTTTTCGAGCGCCCCCGCGGGGCGATACGCCAGCATCGTTCCGGTCAGGTTGGGCTCGGCCGGCTTTTCCCAGATGCGCGGGGCCGGCAGCGACCGATCCGGCAGATCGTCGACCTGATGATGCAGCCAGCTGAACCATTCCGGCGCGACGCGGCTCGCGTCGTTGGCGCCGTTATAGATCACCCAGCGGCGCGGATTGCCGGCGGTGTCGCTGCCGCCCTGATAATAGACGTTGCCCAGCGCGTCCTCGCCGACCCGCGCCTTGCCGCGCAGTCCGAACCAGGTGCCGATGGTGGCGCCGTTCCACCAGGTGAAGGGGTTGAGATTGATGCCCATGGCCAAGCGCAATAGCCGCTCCACGGGGCGTCTGGCAATTCGTCAAATCGGCTCCGCGGCGAACCGCCTCGCGGTCGCGCATAATCGCGGTTGCCCGCGCGGAATTCTCGGCTAGCTTGCAGGATATCCGGGGGGTCGACATCGTCGTGCAGAGAGTTTTCAAGCAGATCAGCCGCAGCGTGAGCGTATTGCTCAGCAACGGGCCCGGCGAGTTCTTCGGCAAGGTCGTGCGCAAGCTGCGCACGGCGATCGGTTTCCCGTCCGAAGACTATAAACGCTATCTCGCCTACAAGGCCGACGTCGACAGCCGGTTCGACGATCACCTCGGCCTCGATACCGGCGGCATCCAGCGGCTCCACGATCTGACCATCGCCTCGGGCAATTCGCGTTTCGGGACGAGCCACATCGCCTCCGATCCGGCGGAATTCGCCGCCGCCTTGGGCTCGGTCGACATTCCGATCGAGGGCACCACCTTCATCGATCTCGGCTCGGGCAAGGGCCGCGCATTGATCCTGGCGCTCGATTTCGGCTTCGCCCGGATCATCGGCATCGAGTTCGCCCGCGAATTGGCCGAGATCGCGCAGGCCAACGTCGCCCGGCTGAAATCGCAGGACGACCGCGCCGCACGGATCGAAGTGTTCTGCGACGATGCGACCACCTTCGATCTGCCGAACGCGCCGACCATCTTCTACCTGTTCCACCCGTTCGATTCGTCGGTCATGCGGCTGGTCGCGAAGAACGCGCGCGCGTCCTGGCAGGCCGACATGCGTCCGATGCGCGTCGTCTACGTAAACCCGCAATATCTGAGCGACTGGACCGACGCCGGCTGGGAGATCGTCGCGCGGGAACATTATCACGTCGTCCTGAAGCCGACGGCCTGAGGCGCGTCAGTTACCGCGCATGCACGCTCGTCCTGTGCGTCTTGACCTGCAACGACGAGGACAAGGCCGCGGTCATCGCCGGCTGCAACTGCGCGATGAACTGGTAGCGCTTCGCATATAGGCCGCGCTTTCGCGCCGGAATCTCCGCCTCGCTGCGCATCCGGCGCGCGATCGGGATCTGGAAGAAGCCGTCCGGCCCCAGGACGCCCCCGCGATCGCGCCACACCTCGTCATAGTCCAGCAGCGGCGCGCCGGCCTGAGGCATGCCCCGTTCCATGTGCGTGGTGTTGCAGCGGGTCGCGTTCGACACGCACAGGATCCGCTTCGCCCCCACGGTCTCGCAGAACAGGCGGAACAGCTCGAACATCAGGTCGCGTGGCCGCAAGCCGTGCGCGGCCTTGGTCAGCGCCCGGTTCAGGTCCAGCGACGTCGCATGCCGCCGCCCCTGAATGCCCCCGACATAGGCCACGCGCTCGCCCCCGCGATCCGAAAGGCAGAACGACATCGAGAAGATGCGATCGATGTCCACCCAAAGACTGATCGTCAGCAATCCGTCGCGCAGCAACCAGGAGGGTTGATCGAGCATGACCCGGCAGGAATGCTCGCCCAGATCAAAGGAAAACAGGTCAATATATTGATTCGGTTCCAGAACCAGAGGCAGCCTGGTCTGCCGGATGACGGCGAAATGCTTTCTGATCTGCAGGAAGCGCTTCGACAGATTCCAGTTGCTGCTGATCAGGGGACGCGCGGCCATCACCCACAGATCGGGCACGCGATTTTCGATCACGCCCAATGCGGATCGCTTGCGCCAGGCAGGCAACATCCGCCCGGCAAGTTTGTCGACGCTCATCCGTAAGTTTCCCGAACACGAAAAATCAAAGCTCGGATGTCATCGCTACGTCTACGATGCGCCCGTAAATTTATCGTTGATTCGCATCGACCCTGGCCGATGTAGTGCGATCTTGCGCAGTATTGCAAACAAAGTGATCGCGACCCGGTCCTGTCATAAGGACCGGGCTCATTCCGCTTCACGCAATGTCATGGTTGAACTTGGCGTATAGCCTTGCGTCTCGATGACGATCCGTCGCGGCGAAAGCGTCGAATGCCTACCGCCGATCTCCGCCGAACTTGTGATTGCGGGCATCAGGGGCCCAGATCGCACCAATAATATGACAGATGCGGAATTTTGGTCATGGCGACGATACGCAAGACGATGACGCGTGGATTGCCGCCCAGATCGAGGCGGGCACCTACACGAACGACAGCAAAGCGATCCGCGACCTAATTCGTCGAGAGCAGCAACGCACCGCCGACATCGGAGATATCCGCAACGCGTTGATCGAAGGCGAGCAACGCGGCGAACCGGAAAAATTCGACTTTGCAGACTTCAGGCAGCGTAAAGCCACACAGCATGGCTGAGTATCGGCTCAGCCCAAGGGCTCAGCGCGATCTCGAAGACCTGTTCGATTTTACCGTCACCCACTGTGGCTAGCCCAGGCGCTGCGATACTCCGATCTTATCGAAGCCGCTTGCGGCGATCTGGCCGAAACGCCGCAACGTGCGCGACGTGCGCAACTCTGCGCGCATATTCAGCCGGGGTATCGCCGTCGCGGCGTGGAACGGCATGTCTTTTATTTTCGGACGACGACTTACGGCATCGCAGTGATGAGAATTCTGCACCAGCGCATGGATGCCCAAGCGCGAGCGACGCGAATATTCAACCCAGCCCCGGCCTACTTCCCCCAGCTTACCTTGTCGCCTTCGGCGATGCCCAGTTCGCCCGCACGGCCACCGTTGATCTCCAGCACCGCCGCCACCGGCTCGCCGGAGGGGATCGGGGTTTCGGAGAACGGCACGGCGTTCTCGGCGATGCGCGCGATCGTGCCGTCGGCGCGGATGAAGATGATGTCGAGCGAACTCGGCGTGTTCTTCATCCAGAAGTTCGCGTCGCGCGGCGGGCCGCCTTCGGCCGGATAGGGCGTGAAGATCATCCCCTCGTCCTTGGGGATGTTCGTGCGGAACATCAGGCCCCGTTCCTGCTCGGCCGGGGTCTTGGCGACCTCCACCTTGAATGCGTGCGCACCGTTGCCGCTCTTCACCGTCAGCGCGATCTTGCCCGTCTTGGCCTCCGACGCGCCGGCGACGGCATCGCCCGATGCGCAGGCGGCGGTCAGCACGAACGCGCTCAGGGCCGTGGCGAGATACACTTTACGCAAACCCATCATTCGTCCTCTTCGACCTCGACCGCCAGCGGGCCCTTTTGCCCGTCCGCGATCCGCGCCCGCAGGCGCTGCTCCGGTTCGACCTCGATCACCCCGGCGCGGCGCAGCGTTTCCATATGCACGAATATATCCGCCGAATCGCTTTCGCGCACGAGAAAACCATAGCCCTTCAGCCGGTTGAACCATTTGACGCTCACCGGCTCGAACGGCCCGGCACTGTCGATCAGGGCCACGGGATCGATCCGCTCGTTCGGGCGCGGGCGTTGCGGCGCTTCCACCGCCTCGCTCAGGTCGATCGACACGATCTCGGTCGCCTGCAGACCCCGGTCGCGACGGATCGCATGGCATTCCACCCGCGCGCCTTCAGGCAGGCTTCGCCGGCCATGCGGCTGAAGCACCGAAAAGTGGATCAGGATGTCGCCGGCCTGCGGATCGTCGCCCACCAGGAACCCGAAGCCGCGGGTCACGTCGAACCATTTGAGCGTTCCGGCATACAGCAGGCCGCCGGCCTCGTCGTCGGCGGCCGGCTGGTCGGTTGCTGGATCGGGCCGGAAGTCTTCACCCGGCGGCGTTTCGATACGCATGCGTTACGTCCCCCGTTCCCCCTTAGCACGCCCGCGCGCGCGCGAAACATCTGATTATCGTTTTATCCTATATCACTCCTATCAAGAAAGATCGATTTCGTCTCCCGGCGCCATGCCGGCGATGCGCCGCGCGAGGGTGAAATCGTGCCCCGCACGGATCATCGCGCCGATCTGCTTCTCGCGCAGCGCCCGGTCCGCCGCCGTCAGCGCGAACGGCCCGATCCGCTTCTTGCGCGCATAGGTGAGCGCGGCGTCGATCGCGCGCTCCTCGATCGCCGGGGCCAGAGCGTTCGCGTCCTCCTCGCCGATCCCCGCCTGGCGCAGCGCTCCCGCCACGCGGCGTTGCCCCAGCCCGCGCCGCGCCATCGCCGACGCCCGCGCCTCACCGAACGCGCGATCGTCGATATAGCCGAGTTCGGCGAACTTCTCGGCCAGCGCCGCCGGATCCGCCGCGTCGCCCGTCCAGCCGCGCTCGCGGATCTTGCGCCTCAGATAGTCGGTCAGCCGCCCCCGCGTCGTTGCGAACCGCTCGACATAGCGGAGGGCCAGCCGCTCCAGTGCGGACGCATCCAGCGGCGGCGGCGTCCGTTTGCGGGTTTCTCTCGTACCTTGTGTGACGGTGGGGCTGGCCATGTGCCATCATTGTGCCACAGTCGGAACGGATTTTGAACGCGTAGGACGGTTAATCGGTTACGCCTCCACAAGAGCGGCACTCCGGCCGCCACCCAGGGCTCGCGAAGATGACGATGGACGTTTTGCAGAAGGATGATCAGACGGCAGCGGCGATTGCGCCGACGCCGACCGAAGATTCGTTGCCGCGCCGCTTCGCCGATTTTGGTACGCTGGGCGAGGCGCTGGATTACGCCGCCACCGGGCTGCGCGGCCTGAACTTCCACGATGCGCGCGGCACGCTCGTCCGGCCCTATCGCTTCGCCGAGATGCGCGACGATGCGCTGCTGATGGCCCGCCGCCTGATCGCCGCCGGCGTCACGCCGCAGGATCGCATCGCTTTGGTTGCCGAAACCGGACCGGAATTCGCCGCTCTGTTCTTCGGCGTCGTCTATGCCGGCGCGTGGCCCGTGCCGCTGCCGCTGCCCACCTCGTTCGGCGGGCGCGATTCGTATATCGAGCAACTCCGCGTCCAACTGTCGAGCTGCGACCCGACCATGCTCGTCTACCCGCCCGAACTCGCCGAAATGGCCGGCGAATCCGCGCGCATCGCCGGTGTCGAGGGCATCGACTGGTCGGAATTCGCCAGGCGCCCCGCGCCCGACGCCACGCTGCCCCAGGCGCGCACCGAGGATGTGGCCTATCTGCAATATTCCAGCGGCTCGACGCGCTTTCCGCACGGCGTCGCGATCACCCACCACGCCTTGCTCAACAATCTCGCCGCGCACAGCCACGGCATGGAAGTCGTCGATACCGATCGCTGCGTCTCGTGGCTGCCTTGGTATCACGACATGGGGCTGGTCGGCTGCTTCCTGTCGCCGGTCGCCAATCAGGTTTCGACCGACTATTTGAAGACCGAGGATTTCGCGCGCCGTCCGCTCGCCTGGCTCGATCTGATCAGCCGCAACACCGGCACCACGCTCAGCTATTCGCCGACCTTCGGCTACGACATCTGCGCGCGCCGCATCTCGACCCAGATCAAGGCCGGGGATCGGTTCGATCTCTCGCGCTGGCGCGTCGCCGGCAACGGGGCCGACATGATCCGCCCGGACGTGATGCAGAGCTTCGTCGATGCCTTCGCCGATGCCGGGTTCAAGGCCAGCGCCTTTTTGCCGAGCTACGGCCTGGCCGAAGCGACGCTCGCCGTCTCGATCATGCCGCCGGGCGAGGGCATCCGGGTCGAACTGGTCGAGGAGACGCAGCTTTCGGGCGTCGCCGCCGGGCAGGATCGCCCGCAGCGGTTCCGCGCGATCGTCAATTGCGGCAAGGCCGCGCGCGACATGAAGATCGAGGTGCGCGAGGAAGACGGCACGCCGCTGCCCGATCGCGCGATCGGCAAGGTCTGGTGCTCCGGCCCGTCGCTGATGGTCGGCTATTTCCGTGACGAGGCCGCGACCGCCGCGTGCATGGCTTCGGATGCGGACGGCGGGGTCTGGCTCGACACCGGCGACATGGGCTATCTGTCGGACGGCTACATCTACATCGTCGGCCGCGCCAAGGACATGATCATCGTCAACGGCCGCAACCATTGGCCGCAGGACATCGAATGGGCGGTCGAGCAATTGCCCGGCTTCAAGGCCGGCGACATCGCCGCCTTCGCGATCACCACGCCCGGCGGCGAGGAGACCCCCGCCGTGCTGGTCCAGTGCCGCAGCAGCGACGACGCCGAACGCGTCCGCCTGCGCGAGGAGATCCGCGAGCGCGTCCGGTCGGTGACGGGCATGAACTGCGTGATCGAACTCATCCCGCCCCGCACCCTGCCGCGCACCTCCTCGGGCAAGCTCAGCCGGGCGAAGGCGCGGAACCTGTACCTCAGCGGCGACATCAAGCCCTACGATCTGGCGGCCTGACCGCCGCAACCATCACCGTCATCCTGAACTCGTTTCAGGATCCAGGCGCGGTCGCCTGCCCCAACGACACCATCCATTTTGGCCACTGACCGCGCCTGGATGCTGAAACAAGTTCAGCATGACGAATGGTCGGAAACCCGGCAAATAATTCCGCCGCCCCCCGCATCTCTAACGATATTCTAACCACCCGCGCCCTACCCTTGCGCCCGTGAGTATCAAGTCCACCCCCCAGTTCGCCGCGCCGCGTATCGATGCGCGCGCCCTTCTCGGTCTCTACGATCCGGCGGACTCGACGGATTGGGGGCCGATTCGCGCCGCTCAGCTCAATTCCGGCCGTCAGCTCGCTTTGTTCCTGCTCGCCGCCAACGTGTTCGGCGCGGCGATCGTCACGCTGATCCTCGCGCCGCTCGTCCCGCTCTGGCAGCTCGCCACCTGGGGCGCGCTTACCGCCGCGGTCGCCGCCGCCGTCGCCTTCCGCCGCCTCTCCTCGCGCCATCGGGTCGAGAACAGCGCGTCGCTGCGCGACGTGCGCGCCACCGTGTTCGACGGCATCGCGCTGGCGATCATCTGGTCCGTGCCGCCGCTCGCCTTCGGCCTCCGGACGGACGCCAGCGCCGCCTTGGGCCTGTGGATCGTGCTGTCGATCCTCATGGCGTCCTCCGCCATCGCCATGGCCGCGCTGCCGCTCGCCACGATGAGTTTTCTCGGCATTCTCGGCCTCGCGATCGCCGCGATGCTCTGGTCGGTAGACGGCCCGCTGTTCGCCGCCGCCACCTTGTTCTTCTCCACCTTGTTGATGATCGGCTGTTTCGCGCGCGGCCGCGCGCTCGTCCTGATCCGCGCCGGGGAGATCGCGCTCGCCGAACGCGACGAGACCGTCAGCATGTTGCTGCGCGAGTTCGAGGAAACCGGTGCCGACTGGCTGTGGGAGACCGACGCGCAGCGCCGCATCGTCCGCGCCTCGCCGCGCTTCGCCTTCTCGGTCGGGCTCGATCCGATCACGATCAACGGCATGCCCTTCCTGCAACTGCTCGCCGGGCCGACCTGGGAAGAGGGCAATTTCACCTCCGCCCTGCGCATGCTCGCCGAGAAGCTCAAGGGCCGCGAGGCGTTCCGCGATCTGCTGCTGCCGATCACCGTGCAGGGCGAGGAACGCTGGTGGGAGATCGCCGCCTCCCCGCGCTATGACGATCGCGGCGCGTTCATCGGCTTTCGCGGCGTCGGCTCCGACGTTACCGAACAGCGCGCCTCCGCCGACAAGATCAACAGGATGGCGCGCTTCGACACGCTCACCGGCCTGCCCAACCGCCTGCTGATCCACGAGACGCTCGGCCGCGCCATGGCCGAGGCCGACAAATGGGGCAGCCGCTGCGCCTTCATGATGATCGATCTCGATCGTTTCAAGGCGATCAACGACACGCTCGGCCACCCGATCGGCGATCGCCTGCTCGGCCGCGTCTCCGAACGGCTCGGCCAGCTCATCACCGAGAACGAGATGATCGGCCGGCTCGGTGGCGACGAATTCGCCGTCGTCGTGCGCGATGCCAGCGATCCCGCGCGCGTCGAACAGCTCGCCCGCGTCATCATCGAGACGCTTTCGCGCCCCTACGAACTCGACGCGCACACCCTGTTCATCGGTGCCAGCATCGGCATCGCCACCGGGCCGCGCGACGGGCGTACGGCCGAGATGCTGATCCGCTCCGCCGATCTCGCATTGTATCGCTCGAAGGATGCCGGCGGCGGCACCTATCACAGTTACGAACCGCAATTGCATGTCGCGGCGGAGGAACGCCGCGTGCTCGAAATGGCCTTGCGCCAGGCGCTCAAGAACGGCGAGATGCACCTGAACTACCAGCCGGTCGTCGCCGCCGACACCGGCGCGCTGACCGGGTTCGAGGCGCTGCTACGCTGGACGCACCCGCAGCTCGGCACCATCTCGCCGGTCAAGTTCATCCCGCTGGCCGAGGATGCGCGCATGATCGCGCCGATCGGCGAATGGGTGCTCCGCACCGCCTGCGACGAGGCCGCGCGCTGGGCCAATCCGGCGCGCGTCGCGGTCAACGTCTCGCCCGAACAGCTCCACAACCCGAACTTCGTCACGATCGTCGCCTCGGCGCTGGCCAATAGCGGCCTGCCCGCCGATCGCCTCGAACTCGAAGTGACCGAAAGCGTGTTCATGAAGGAAGGCACCTGCGCCACGCAGGTGCTGGAGAAGATCCTCGATCTCGGCGTGCGCCTCAGCCTCGACGATTTCGGCACCGGCTATTCGTCGCTCGGCTATCTCAGCCGCACCCGCTTCTCCTCGATCAAGATCGACCGCAGCTTCGTCACCCAGGCGTCGAAGGGCGTGCGCGAGGCGATCGCGATCATCCGCGCCGTCGTCGCGCTCGCGCAGAGCCTCGACATGGCGACAACCGCCGAGGGCGTCGAGACCGAGGCCGAACACCGCATGGTCCAGGATCTCGGCTGCACCAAGGTCCAGGGTTATTATTTCGGCCGCCCCCTGCCCGTCGAGGAAGCCCGCGCCATCGCCAATCGCGGCTTCGACGCGGCGGCGGCCGCCTGAAGAGCTTAACGGCGTTAAAAAATAGAACCGTTCGTGCTGAGCCTGTCGAAGCACGTGCCCCACGACCTCATCGTGCGCCTGAAACACGTCCCTCGACATGCTCGGGACGAACGGAGAGGCGTGGTTCAACCTGACGTCATCAGTCTCGAGAATATGATCCGATGCCGTCGGCAGAGGACCTGCGCTCAGCGGCGCAGATCGACCTCGCCGCTCGAAAAGGCCGCCAGTCGCACACGATCGACCGACGCCGCGTCGCCCCTCTGGCTGTGTTTCAGACAGGTGAGCGCAAGCCCGTCTGCCGCGGCCCGGTCGATCGTCTCGCCGGTCAGCAGGGCGTGCAGCACGCCGGCGGCGAACGCGTCGCCCGCGCCGATGCGATCCACGATCCCCTCGACCGCCTGGATCGGCGTCGCGACCACGCGGCTCCGGCTGTCGATCCGCGCGGACAGCAGATTGCGTTCGACCGTTTCCGCCCGGCGAGTCGTCGATGCGATCAACCTGAGTTGCGGGAAGGCCGCGAACACCGCGTCGGCCGCCGCGCCGGCGCGCGCCGCATCGTCGTCGAAACGTGTGCCGAGGATCAACGCCGCATCGCGGTGATCGCCGAAGAAGATATCCGCCTGCCCCAGCACGGCGCGGAGCAGGACCGCCGGATCTTCCTCGCGATCGCGCCACAATTGCGGGCGGAAATTGCCGTCGAATGACACCAGCACGCCCATCGCCCGCGCCGTCGCCACCGCCGCCAGCACCGCATCGGCCGAGGCCTGCCCGACCGCCAGCGAAATGCCCGAAACATGCAGCAGATCGGCACCGGCCAGCGCCACCGACCAGTCGGTCTCGCTCCAGTCGGTCGCCGCGAACACGCTGGCCGCGCGATCGTACAGGATCGTCGTGGGGCGCAACGACGCGCCCGTCGCGGCGAAATACAGGCCCATCCGGCCCTCTTCCCGCCGCACATGCCCGATTCCCACGCCGCGCGCGCGCAGATGGGTCAGCGCGCGGTCGCCCAGCGCATCGCTGGGCAGCGCGGTGATCATGTCCGCCCGGTGTCCGAGCCACGCCAGCGCCGCCGCGACGTTCGCCTCCGCTCCGCCGACATGCAGGTCGAGCGCGGTCGCGAAGGCGAGCTCGTCCTGCGCCTGAGTCGCCAGCCGGACGAGCATCTCGCCGAAGCACACCACGTGCGCGGCACGGCGTGGCGGACAGATCGTATCGTCGGTCATGGCTGGCCCTCGATGGTCTTGGTCGGAATGCGGGCGATGAACGCCGGGGCGGGTATAGCGATCGACGCCCCCGTCGCGCGCAGCCGGCCATCGGCCGCGATCGCCAACGCCGTCACGTCGCCCGAACGCTGGTTGGCGACCAGCAACCGCTTGGTCGCCTCGATCAACAGGAAGTGGCGCGGCCATCGCCCGCCGGTCGCGACATGCTCGATCGCGTCGATCCGCCCGTCGGCGGCGACCGCGAACACCGCGATGCTGTCATGTCCGCGATTCGACACGTACAGGCGGTCGCCCGCACGGTTGATCGCGATCTCGGCGGGATAGTTGGTGCCGGTGAAACCGGCCGGCAGCGTCGACAGCGTCTGGCGCGCGACGAACCGCCCGCCGCCCGCGCTGTCGAGCACCGTCACCTCACTGCGCAGCTCGCTCAGCAGGAACGCCTGCGCACGGCGCGGATGAAGCGTCATATGGCGCGGGCCGGTCCCCGGCGGCGCGCGATACGACACGATCGGCTGGCCGATCGCGCTCCTCAGATCCCCATTGCTTAAAGCATAGCCGAACACCGCATCGGCCCCGAGGTCGACCGCATGCAGCCAGCGGCCATCGGGGCTGAATCCCACCCAATGCGCATGCGGCCCGCGCTGCCGCGCGTTCGGGCCGAAGCCGGTATGGGTCTGCACCACCGGCGATCCAAGCAGTGCGCCGTTGGCCGGATCGATCCCGATCACCGCCACGCCGCCGTCGGTGTAATGCGCGATGGCGATCCGGCGATGGCGCGGATCGATCGCGATATGGCAGGGATCGGCCCCGCCGGTCGCCATCGCCACCCGCCGCATTGGATCGCCCGGACGATACTCCGCGACGGCTCCGGCGCTCTGCTCGTCGATCAGATAATGGCAATCGTGGCGCGGATCGTACGCCCCGAACGAGGCATTGGCATAAGTCGGCAGCGGCGCGCCCAGCGCCCAGCTGTCCCGGCCGGGATCGTACGACAGAGGATAGAGTCCGCCGCCGCCCTCGCTTTCGTAGGTCCCGACGATCAGCCGCACCACGGGGTCCGGCCGGCCGGCAGCGGCAAGCGGCGCGGCGAGCAAGGCGCCCGCCCCCATGCCGATCAGGCCGCGTCGCGTGACTTCATGGTCGATCGTCATCAGCCCAGCACTACCGACAGCGCCAGCGTGAACCCCAGAGCGAGGACCGAGATCAAGGTTTCGCATACCGTCCAGGTCTTTAGCGTATCCGCGATCGACAGGCCGAAATATTGCTTCACCAGCCAGAAGCCGCCGTCATTGACATGGCTCAGCACCAGCGATCCCGCCCCCGTCGTTAGCACCAGCAGTTCCGGCCGCGTGCCCGCCACCGCCTTGGCGAGCGGCGCGACGATGCCCGCGGCGGTCGCCATCGCCACCGTCGCGGAGCCGGTCGCCACGCGCAGCATCGCCGCGACCAGCCAGCCGAGCAGCAGCACCGGGACGTGCACCGTCCCTGCCTGCGCGATGATCGCCTCCGACACGCCGCCGTCCATCAGGATCCGCCCGAAGCCCGCGCCCGCCCCGACGATCAGCGTGATCCCGGCGGTCGGCCCGAGACATTCGTTGCAGAAGCGCAGGATCGTCTCGCGATCGAACCCCCGGCCGAAGCCGAACGTCCAGAAGCTGAGCAACACCGCGAGCAGCAGCGCGACGACCGAATTGCCGATCAGCTTGAGCGCGCCGTACAGCGCCGTGCCGGCGGCCGCGAACAGTTCGACGGAACTGCCGAGCAGCATCAGCCCGACCGGCAGCAGCAGCGTCAGCAAGGTGATCCCGAAGCCGGGCGCCCCGCCCGCCGGCACCCGCGCCGCGCCCACCGGTGCCTCGCCGCCGATCGCCGCGGGCTCGCTCGCCTGCACATACGGCGCGATGATCCGGGTGAATAGCGGCCCGGCGATGATCGCGGTCGGCACGCCGACGATGATCGCGAACAGGATCGTCCGGCCGATATCCGCCTCGTAGGCCGTGACGGCGAGCAACGCGGCCGGGTGCGGGGGCACGAGGCCGTGGACCACCGACAGGCCCGCCGCCATCGGCAGCCCGGCCTTGATCAGCGGCGTGCCGGTCTGCCGCGCCACGGTGAACACGATCGGCACGAGCAGCACGAAGCCGACCTCGAAGAACACCGGCAGCCCGACGAGGAAGGCGATCGTCATCATCGCCCAGTCGATCCGCTTCGGCCCGAAGGCGGAGACCAGAGTGTCGGCGATCCGCGTCGCCCCGCCGGATTCGACCATCATCTTGCCCAGCATCGTGCCGAGGGCGACGACGAGCGCGAGGTGGCCGAGCGTGTTGCCCACACCCGTCTCGAACGCCTTCACCACCCCGGCCGGGGGCATGCCGATCGCCAGCGCGAGCAGCAGCGACACCAGCACCAGCGCGATGAACGGATTGAGCCTGACCCACGCGATCAGCGCGATCAGCGCGGCCACGGCGACCGTGCCGTAGACGATCAGCAGCGATCCCGTGACCGGCGCCATGCGCTCAGCCCTTCTTCCAGGCGACGCAATCCACCTCGACCTTGCAGTCGACCACCATGCTCGACACCACGCAGGCGCGCGCCGGCGGGTTGGCGCCGAAATATTCCATGAACACGCGGTTGAACGACATGAAGTCGCGCGGATCGTCGATCCACACGCCGCAGCGCACGACGTCCTCCGGCCCGTAGCCCGCCTCGGCCAGGATCGCGAGCACGTTGCGGATCGCCTGATGCGATTGCGCGACGATGCCGCCCTCGATGATCTCGCCATCGACCATCGGCACCTGTCCCGATACGAACAGCCAGCCGTCGGCCGCGACCGCGCGTGCGAACGGCAGGTGCTGGCCGCCCGTGCCCTTGCCGCCTTCGACGCCGAAGCGTTTCAAGCCATTGGTCTCGGTCATTGCACAGTCTCCTGATGTGAAAGGTGAGCGGGGGTCGAATGCGGCGCGCGCGGCAGGAACCGGCCCGCGCGCGCGCCGGTGGCGACGCCGCGATCCAGCGACAGCATGCCGTTCACCCAGACGCCGACGATGCCGCGCGCGGCCTGCATCGGATCCTCGAACGTCGCGGCGTCGCCGACCGTCGCGGGATCGAACAGCACGAGATCGGCGGCATGGCCTTCGCGGACATAGCCCCGCCCCGCCAGCCGGAAACGATCCGCCGACAGGCCGGTCATCTTGCGCACCGCCGTCGCCAGCGGGAACAGCCCGCGATCGCGCGCATAATGGCCCAGCACGCGGGGGAAGGCCCCCCACAGCCGGGGATGTGGTCGCGGATCGTTGGGCAGGCCATCGGTTCCGATCATCGTCGCGGGGTGCGCCAGGATGCGCTCGACGTCGCGGTCGGCCATGCAATGATAGACCGCGCCCGCCGGTTGCAGCCGCACCGCCGCCGCGAGCAGGTCGACGCCCCAGTCCGCCGCGATGTCGGACAGCATCCGCCCCGCCTGCCCCGGCTCGGGATCGGACCAGGTGATCAGGATCGGCGTCTCCGGCACGACCTGCTTCAGGTCCAGCGTCGAGGCGCTGGCGGTATAGGGATAGCAGTCGCAGCCCACCGGAGACTCCGCCCCGGCCCGCTCGATCGCCGCCAGCACGTCGGCGCTGCGGCCATGATTTCCCGCGCCGGCACATTTCAGGTGCGATACGACCACCGGACTGGCGGCCCGGCGACCGATCGCGAACGCCTCGTCCAGCGCGTCCAGGATCCCGGCGGTCTCGTCGCGCAGATGCGTGGCATAGAGGCCGCCCGCCTCGGCCAGCACGGCGGCCAGCGCCTGCACCTCGGCGGTCGGCGCGGCATGGGCATTGGCATAAGCGAGGCCGGTCGACAGGCCGATCGCCCCGGCACCCAGCGCCGCGACCAGATCAACGCGCATCGCCGCGATCTCCTCCGCCGTGGCGGCGCGGTCGAAGCGATCCATGTGCGCGGACCGCAAGGCGGTATGGCCGACCAGCGCCGCCACGTTCACCGCCGGCCGCGCCGCATCGATCCCGGCGCGGTAGCTCGCGAAATCGGGATAGCGGAATTCCTCCGCCGCGCCGAGCAGGTTCATCGGATCGGGCGGCGTCGTCCCCGGGGTCTGCACCCCGGCCCCGGCGCTGATCCCGCAATTGCCGACGATCACCGTCGTCACGCCCTGCGACAGTTTCTCGATCATCTGCGGGCGCGCGATCGCGGCGAGATCGTCATGCGTGTGGACGTCGATGAAGCCGGGTGCCAGCACCAGGCCATTGCCCTCGACCCGCGTCCGGCCGGACAAGCTGTGCGGCGGCGCGATCAGGGTGATCACGCCGGCATCGATCCCTATATCGGCGTCATAGCTGGGATTGCCCGATCCATCGTGAACGGTCGCGCCGGCAATCACCAGATCCGCATCCACCGCGCGATCCGACATCTTACGAGCCCCTTTCTCGAACATGTATTAGATTGGTATATACGGGATAAGCAATATACCATACCAAATTCCTTATAGCGCAACGATGGGGAACGAAGATGCAATCGCGCCTTTTTGACGACGTGCTGGCCAAGGGGAATGCGGTCGACGCAGCGGCGTTCGCTGAGGGCCGCGCGGATCCGGCCGTCGACATTCTCGCCGGCGACGTATCGATGCCGGTTGCGATCCTGCTCGAATCGCGGATCGCGCATAACCTGCGCTGGATGCAGGATTTCGTCGATGCTTACGGCCTGAACCTCGCACCGCACGGCAAGACGACGATGGCCCCGGCGCTGTTCCGGCGGCAGCTCGATGCCGGCGCGTGGGGCATCACCGTGGCGACCGCGCATCAGGCGCAGGTCGCCGCCGCGCATGGCGTGAGGCGGATCCTGATCGCCAACCAGGTCGTCGGGCGCGGCAATCTCGCGATCCTGGCAGGGCTGTCGCGCGATCCGGACACGACGATCTTCTGCCTCGTCGATTCGGCCGCCGGGGTCGAACAGCTCGCCGCCGCGATGCGCGACCATGACGCGACGATCGACGTGCTGCTCGAACTCGCGCCGGCTCCCGATCAGGGCGGATACCGCACCGGCGTGCGCGACGCGGCGCAGCAGGCGACTACGCTCGCGGCGATCGCGGCGGCCAGCCCCCGGGTCCGGCTGGCGGGGGTCGAACTCTATGAAGGCGTGCTGGCCGACGAAGCGGAAATTCGCACGTTTCTGCGCCGCGCCGTGCGGACCGTGGGCGATATCGCCCGGAACGGCGGCTTCGCCCGCACCCCGGCGATCCTGTCCGGTGCCGGATCGGCCTGGTACGATATCGTCGCCGAGGAATTCGCCCGCGCACCCGCCGATCCGCCGGTCGAGATCGTCCTCCGCCCCGGCTGCTACCTCAGCCACGATGCCGGCCTCTATCGCACCGCGCAGGACGAGATCCTCGCGCGCAATCCGGTCGCGGCGCGCATGCGCGAAGGGCTGTTGCCCGCGCTGCAGATCTGGGCCTGCGTCCAGTCCCGCCCCGATCCCGCACGCGCGGTCGTCGCGATGGGCAAGCGCGACGTCGCGTTCGACGCCGGGCTGCCCATGCCGAGGCTGCACTTCCGCCCCGGTCGCGACACCGCGCCGGTCCCCGCCCCCGCTAATTGGACGATTACCGGGCTGATGGACCAGCATGCCTATATGTCGCTCGCCGGGGACGACGACGTCCGGGTCGGCGACCTGCTCGGCTTCGACGTGTCGCATCCCTGCCTCACGTTCGACAAATGGCGCCAGCTGCTCGTCGTCGACGATGCCTATCGCGTTCGCGATGTCGTGAAGACGTTCTTCTGACAGCGGCCGGGCGGCGCGCGAGCCGAACGGCACGCGTCGCCGAGACCGGTCAGCCCGCCATTGGTATCGTCCATATTGGACCGATGCTCCAAGAATTAGCGTTCAACCGTTTTGTTTGAGCGACGAACTGATATGGGAGCGCTATCATAGAGACCAATTGTGTGTTTCTTATGACCAATTGGTTCAGACGCTCCGAATGCGCACCGGCACCGTAGATATACGGGCCAGCGACCGACGGGCAAAAGGGGGTAGCGACGATGGCATTACGGTATCTGGCATCCACATTGGCGCTGGCAACCAGCCTGGCCACGATCGCTCCGGCCGTCGCGCAGACCGCGCCGGCGACCGACGCGATGCAGCCCACGCTCGGCGAAGACGCGACGACCCAGGCCGAACCGGCGGATTCCGAAAGCGTCATCGTCACCGGCACCCGCATCAGCCGCCCGAACCTGAAATCCGCCAGCCCGATCCTCACGATCGGCGCGGCCGAGATCAAGGCGCAGGGCGCGGTGAACCTGGAGGAGGTGACGAACCGCCTCGGCCAGGTGCAGCCGGACGCGCAACAGAATTACCAGCAGAGCAACGGCCAGCAGCGTGGCGCGAAGCTGCGCGGGCTGGACTTCAACCGCACCCTGTCGCTCCTCAACGGTCAGCGCATCGCGGGCGCGGAATCGGTCGATATCAACCTGATCCCGACCTCGCTGGTCGAGCGGATCGACATCCTGACCGGCGGTGCGTCCTCGGTCTATGGTTCGGACGCGGTCGCCGGCGTGGTGAACTACATCACCAAGAAGGATTTCACCGGCCTCCAGCTGTCGGCCAGTTACAGCGTCTATAACCACACCAACCGCGACAACGTGTCCACGCCGGTGGCCAAGGCGTTCGGCATCACCACGCCCACCGGCAACACCACCGACGGCGGTCGTGCCGATCTCATCGCGACGTTCGGCCACAACTTCCTCGAAGACCGGCTCAACGTCTCGGTCTTCGGCGAATATCGTCATGCCGATGGCGTCGTCTTCGCCGACCGCGATTCCTCGGGCTGTCAGCTCCGGCGCGACACCGGCAATCCGCTGCGGGTCAACAACCTGATCTGCGGCGGCACCACGCAAGGTCCGAACGGAACGTTGGCGATCAACGGCCAGAACTATTCCAACCTCCCCGGCAGCCCCGGCACCTTCGTCCTGTCGTCGACGCTGCCCCAGTATCAGAACCAGGCGCAACGCTTCGCCGCGCGCCCGTACGAGCGCTACAATGCCGGCGGCTTCGTCAACTTCAAGGCATCGCCGGCGGCGGAAATCTCCGCCAGCCTGCTGTACCTGCGCGACAAGTCCTATAACCGGCTGTTCGGCCCCTACATCCAGGGCGGAACGTATCAGATCAATTGCAACAACCCGTTCCTGTCCGCTTCGCAGGCGCAGACGATCTGCGGTGCCAATGCCGGAAGCGCCACCGTCACCGTGCCCGTCGGCGTCAATTACGGCTTCCCCGGCCTGGCCGGCGATCGTGACCGCGAGACGTTCACGAACACGCAGACCCGCGCCTCGCTCGGCGTCCGGGGCGAGATCGCCGAGGGCTGGCACTATGACGTCGCCGGCGTCTACGACCAGAGCCGCCAATTGTGGGAGCCGGGCGGCAACAACGTGACCGCCAACGTCCAGAAGGCGCTGGACGTCGTCAGCGTGAACGGCGTGCCGACCTGCCGCTCGGTGGTCAACGGCACCGATCCGGCCTGCGTCCCGCTCAACATCTTCACGGCCAACAATCCGGGCAGCGCGGCGCTAAGCAACTATCTGTTCAACGCCGGTCTCGGCCGCAGCGATCTGCGGGCGAAATTCTGGGATGTCACCGCCAACCTGACCGCCGATTTCACCCGCTACGGCATCCGCTCGCCCTTCGCCGAACAGGGGCTCGCGGTGGCCGTCGGCGCCGAATATCGCAAGATGCAGGAAGGCGAGACACGCAACCAGCGTTTCATCGACGTATATGGCGGCGTTGCCAGCCGTTTCGCCAAGCAGGACGTGGTCGAGGGCAACATCGAAGCGCAGTTGCCGCTGCTCCAGAACGTGTCGTTCGCGAAGCTGCTGCAGGTCAACGGCGGCTATCGCCTGTCCAAGTACAGCACCAATTCGCAGACCTTCAACACGTGGAAGATCGAAGGCGTCTATTCCCCGACCCCCGACATCGAATTCCGCTACAGCCGAAACCGCGCCGCGCGCGCGCCTGGCCTGCGCGAAGCCGATCAGACGGTGGGTTTCCAGAACGCCACGATCGTCGATCCGTGCGCCAGCGTCAGCGGTGTCGCGCCCCGGGCCAGCCTGGCGGCGTGCCGCCTCACCGGTCTGCCCGACAATCTCTATGGCAGCGCGATCGCTCCGGGTCTGCCCGGCAGCATCCGGTGCATCGACGACGTGTGCCGTCAGCGCAACAACGGTTCGCCGATCTCGCCGGAAGATGCGCGTACCACCACCTTCGGTGTGGTGCTGACGCCCCGCTTCCTGCCGCACTTCACGCTGTCGGTCGACCGCTACAAGATCCAGGTCAACAACATCATCAGCTATCTCGGCGCGAGCTTCGCCGTCGATGGCTGCGTCCTCACAGGCGACGCATATTATTGCAGCCGGCTCGTGCGTGATCCCGTAACCTACCAGCTTACGAGCACCAGCACGACCGCAGGCTATATCCAGGGCGGCAACCTCAACGCCTATCGCCTCTATGCCAGCGGCTACGACTTCCAGGCCCAATATTCACTGGGGCTGGGCGCGACCGCCGGGAAGCTCGATTTCCTGATGAACGGTACGCTGGCGACCGATCAGGGCAGCCAGGCCGCGGTCAACCAGGTGCGTCTCAACTGTGTCGGCTATTTCGGAGGTGCGTGCAGTCAGCCGGCCCCGCGCTGGGTGCATAATTTCCGCACCACCTATACGACCAGCGACGGCGTCTTCAACGCCTCGGTCGCCTGGCGTTATATCGACGCCGTCAAGGCAGGGCAGAATGGCGGTCCGGGAACCACGGCGACCTCGGCGACGGTCAGCGATTTCACCCGCATCCCGGTCTACAATTACTTCGATCTCGCGCTGGGGGTGAACATCGCACAGCGCTTCAGGCTGAACGCATCGGTCAACAACATTCTCGACAAGCAGCAGCCGATCCTGGCCAACACCTACGATTATGCCCTGTCGCGCGGCAACACGATCCCGCAGCGTTACGACACGTTCGGCCGCACGATCACGATCGGGGTGACCACCAACTTCTGATCGGTCCTTTCGCCGATCGGGACGTCGCCGTCCGCAAGCTCCTCCCCTGTAGCTTGCGGACGGCGTTTTTTTGCGCGCGTCCCATGGGGCAAGCCAGCTCGGCGGACCCAGACCCCCGGACCCAGATCACCGCACATAGAAAAAGGCCCGCGCCGCCACCCCGTCGGGCAGCGGCACGGGCCTTGCCTTGGCCGCGCTTATTTCGCCGCGAAGGCGCCGATCTCGGTGATCGCGATCATCGGCTTGCCGTTCGCGACGAGCGGGAAGGCGAAGCGCAGGAAGCGCGCCGAGACGACCGCGTCGAAGCGGATCCGGTTGGTCTGCCGTGCATTGGCGATGTTGGCGAACTCGCCCTCCTTCACGCTTTGCCAGCTTCTGCCATCCAGGCTCGATTCCAGCACGAAGCGTCCCGGCGGCCCCGAATTGTCGGCGAAGTCGCGCGACGGCGTCAGCGTGAAGCCCGACATCCGCTCGACCCGCCCCAGATCGAGCGTCAGCCCGCCCGGCGGGGCGCAGCGCCACGGCGTGGTCGCATCGTCGTCCAGGATCGCCTCCGCCCCCGGCGCGCTCGCCGTCACCACGCGCCACGCCGAGCGATCGACCAGCGCCGGATTCTGGGATCGCAGGTGCGGCACGGCCTTCGGCGCGACGCTGCGGAACAATGCGATCCCGCTGATCGCCGGACACACCGGCGCTTCCAGGATGCGCAATCGCACCCGCCGCGCCGTCACCGGCGCGGGCAGGCGGATGATCCGCTGCGCGCTGATGCACTCCTTGTTGGCGACCTCGCGCCAGCCCGTCCCGTCATCCACATCGACCGCGAACCGCGTGACGCGCACGCCGAGCGGCAGATATTCGCCGATCCGGATCAGGTCGAACGTCCGCCCCGGCGGCAGATCGAGCGTCAGCGACGGTGTCGTCACCCCGTCGGGCGCGCTCCAATAGGTATCGGGGTTGCCATCGAGCACCCGCGCCGCGGAGAATTTCGCCCCCCGCTCGGCCGAGGCGCGCGCCACCGCGCCCTGCGCGAGATCGGTCCTGAACGTCGCGCGGATGCCGTCGCCGAACGCGGTGAGCGATGCGACATCGGCTTCGGGGATGATCCCGCGCGTGTCCGGCGGGATGTTGAGCAGGAAATTGGTCCCGCGCCCGACCGACTCGTCGTACATCTTGGTCAGTTCGGCCGGCGATTTGACCTGCGCGTCCTCGTCCGGGTGATAGAACCAGCCCGGCCGGATCGACACGTTGGTCTCGGCCGGCCACCAGAGTTCGCCGCCGCGCACGCCGAAATGCCCGGCATGATCCTCGTACAATTTGTTCGGCATGGTCGGCCAGCACGGGTCGCCGGCATAGCCGTCCTCGTTGGCCACCCAGCGCAGGTCCGCGCCGAGCGGATCGAACGTGCAGGCCATCGGCTGCAACTTGTGGACCAGCGCCACCATCGCCGGCCAGTTGTAATAGGGCACGGCGTCGATCTTGCGCCGTTCGCGCGCGCCGCCATAATAGCCGTCGCCGCCATTCGCGCCGTCGAACCACACTTCGAACAGATCGCCGTAATTGGTGCACAGATCGGTCAGCTGCGCGCGGAAATAGTCGATATAGGCCGGCTTGCCGTAGTCGGCGTGGTTGCGATCCCAGGGCGACAGATAGACGCCGAACGGAATGCCGCCGCGACGACACGCGTCGGACAGTTCGCGCACGATGTCGCCCTTGCCGTGCTTGTACGGGCTGTTCTTGATCGAATGCTCGGTGCCCGGCGACGGCCACAGGCAGAAGCCGTCATGATGCTTGGCGGTCAGGATCAGGCCGTCGAGATTGCCCGCCTTGGCCGCCGCGACGATCTGGTCGGGATCGAAACCGGTCGGGTCGAACAGCTTGGGATCCTCGTCGCCATACCCCCATTCCTTGTCGGTGAAGGTGTTCACGGTGAAGTGCACGAAGCCGTACATCAGCCGGCGATGCCAGGCGACCTGACGCTTGGACGGCAGCGCACCCCAGGGCTTGGGCGCGCCCGCGTCCGGGGCGCCGCGCCCCAGCGCCGGACCGGCGACCGCCCCCGCCACCGTTAAAGTGGCCGTGCCGGCGACGAGCGCGCGGCGGCTGAGATCAAGCGTCATGAGCAAGGCCTTTTCATCGGGAGGGGAACGCTGCCCGGCCGCGATCGGCGACGCGCGGCGACGACAGGTATCGGTCGGCAAAGGTCCATAGTTGGTCTCTAAGAAACAATACCACTTCATGCTGGCATTTTTCGGCGCGCGATGCCAGCATGATCGCCGATCGAAGACCTGCGAAACGGTCGAAAGGGGCGATTCCGGATGGCCGACACGAAAAGACACCGTCCGGCCACCGCGCCGACACCGCTGATCGCCGCGTTGCTCGCCTGCGCCCTGCCCGCCTCCGCCCTGCTCGCGGCCCCACCCGCCACAGCCCGGACTATGCCCGCCCCGGCCCTGATCCCCCTGCCCGCCGAGATGACGATCGGGCGGGGCACGATCCGGATCGCGGATGGTGACCGGCTCGCCGTCCCGGCGAACGATCCCGTCGCCGCCGGCGCCGCGCGGCAGGCGGTCGATCTCGTCGCACGGCTGGGCGGCCCGAAATTGACGCTCGATCTCGGCGGCACGGGCCGGATCACCCTGGCGCGCACGCCGGCCGAAGCGGGCGGCGCGGAGGCCTATCGGCTCGACGTGACGGCGGGCGGCATCGCGATCGGCGCCGCCGACGATGCCGGGTTGCGCCACGGCGCGATGACCCTGGTCCAGTTGCTCACGCCCGCCCGCACCGGCGCGTCGGTCTCCGTGCCGCGGCTCGCGATCCGCGATCGGCCGCGCTTCGCATGGCGCGGCGTGATGCTCGATGTCGCGCGTCACATCCAGCCGGTATCGGCAATCCGGACGGTGATCGACATGATGGCGCAGCACAAGCTCAACACGCTGCAATTGCACCTGACCGACGATCAGGGCTGGCGCATGGAGATCAAGCGCTTTCCGAAGCTCACCGAGATCGGTGCATGGCGCACCGCACCCGTCACCGGCAGCCCGACCGACGGCGCGCGCTATGGCGGCTTCTACACGCAGGACGAGCTGCGCGGCCTCGTCGCCTATGCCGCCGATCGCGGCATCACGATCGTGCCCGAGATCGACATGCCCGGCCACGCCCAGGCGGCGATCGCCGCCTATCCCGAGATCGGCGTGTTCGGCGACACCCCGGCGGTGTCGCCCGATTGGGGCATCAACCCCTATCTGTTCGGCGTCCACGACCAGAGCTTCGCGCTGATCGAGGGCGTGCTGGACGAGGTGATGGCGGTGTTCCCGTCCACCTTCATCCATGTCGGCGGCGACGAGGCGCTGAAGCATCAGTGGCAGGAATCGCCCGCCGTGCAGGCCAAGAGGCGCGCGCTGAACATTCCCGACGAGGAGCATCTGCAAAGCTGGTTCGTCGGGCGGCTCGGTGCATATCTGTCCGCGCACGGCCGCAAGCTGATCGGCTGGGACGAGATCCTCGAGGGCGGATTGCCGGCCTCCGCCTCGGTGATGTCGTGGCGGGGCGAAGCGGGCGCGATCGCGGCGGCGAATGCGGGCCACGACGTGGTGCTGTCACCCGGCCCGACCTTGTATTTCGACAATCTGCAAAGCGCGCGCGGCGACGAGCAGCCGGGCCGCGTGCAGGGCATGACGCCGCTGGAAAAGGTCTATGCCTATGATCCGATGCCCGCCGGCATCGCCGCCGACAGGGCGCATCACGTGCTCGGCGCGCAGGCCAATCTGTGGGCCGAATATATCGTGACGCCCACCGAATCCCAACATGCGCTGTTCCCGCGCGTCGACGCGCTGGCCGAGATCGCCTGGTCGCCGAAGGACAAGCGCGACTGGAACGGCTTCCTCGCCCGGCTCGAACCGCAGATGGCGCGCTATGCCGGGCAATCCGTCGCCGTCGCCGACAGCGCGTTCGCGGTCGATTTCGCCGTGACCAAGCCACTCGACACGGTGCTGCGAGACAAAACCACGACGGTCGCCCTGTCGAACCAGGCCGGCCACGGCACGATCACCTTCACCACCGACGGCAGCGATCCTAGGGCGACGTCGCGCCGCTACACCTCGCCGATAACGGCACCGTTCGGCACGACGATCCGCGCGCGCAGCTTCGCCGCCGACGGCGCACCGCTGGCGGCCACGCGCAGCTTCGAACTCGCACCTACCGCGCTGCTGACCCGCGACAATGCCGCGCTGGCGATCTGCCCCGGCGCGGGCATCCGCCTGCGCCTGCCGCTCACCGCCGATCAGGTCGCCGGCCCCGCCTATAGCGTCAACATCTACGACACCTGCTGGACGTATGCGCAGGCCCCGATCGCGCAGGTCGATCGCATCGACGTGGCGATCGGTCGGCTGGCGCGCAACTTCGCGCTGCGCGAACCGCAGCGCCGCACCGTGCAATGGCGCTACAACGCCACCCGGCACGGCACTCTGGTCGTGCATCTGGACACATGCGCCGGCCCGATCGTCGCCAGCGCGGCGATCCCCGATCCCGCGACCAGCGCCAACCGCCTGACGCTGTCGAGTGCGATCACCCTGCCGCCCGGCATCGCCGGCGTCCACGATCTGTGCCTCACCACCAATCCGCCCGAAGGGGGCCCGATCTACGCGATCGAGAGCGTCCGCCTCCACCCGAAGACAGAGTGAGGCCGCGGAAAAATCCGCCTGCTCGCGTTTGTGCCCCGCGCGCTCTTGCCCCGGTGCGCCCATCGCGCTAGATGCGCGACCCGCACAGGGGTGTAGCTCAGTTGGTTAGAGCGTCGGTCTCCAAAACCGAAGGCCCTCGGTTCGAGTCCGAGCTCCCCTGCCACGTCTTCCCTCAGCGTAGCAGATAGACGTCGTAATTCTCGTCGCTGATCGCGGGGCCGAACGAGGCGATCCGCGTCGTCGCGGCCTTGAACGCGCGCACGTCGCCGGGGTCGATCGAGAAATTGCCGACATATCCCTGATAGAGCGTCATCGCGGATCCCTCCGGATCGAGCGGATATTGCATCACCGCGACCACCGGCACGCCATGATGCGCGCGCAGGCGGCGCATCGCGATCAGCAGTTCGCCCAGTGATATCGTCTTCATGGCCTGCTTCGAAAACGGCGCCACCGTTCCGAACCGCTTTGTACGCAGAAAATAGAGCCGGTTGCCTGTGTAATATGCCAGCGGTTCCAGCATGGCATCGGAATTGCCCACGATGATCGCGTTGCGATCAAGGCCGCGTGCCCGCAGCATGGCACCCAGATCGCGCGCGCGGCTTTCCGGTATGTCCTTGGCGGGAGACGTCAGATAGGCGGCGGCATTCGGTATCTGCAACGCCAGCAACAGCGTGAAACAGATGCCGCCGATCCGCTCGGGCAAGTCGAAAGCGCTATCGCTGCCCTGCCTGCCGGTGCGCCACCGCCCTCCCCTGCCGAGCGCCGCCAGCCAGTACATCGCGATCAGATAGACCAGATACAGCGAATGGTGCCGGTAAGCACCGGGATACACGATGTAGAAGAACAGCAGGAACGCCGCCAGCGCCGCCAGGGACGACAGGAACGCCGCCGGTGCCCGGATCAACCCCAGCGGTGCGCCGACCACCGCCAGCGCCAACACGGGCGCGGCCCAGAAGTGTTTGCCCAGCACGGCGGGCGCCAGGCTCCAGAGCGATTGCGCCGGGATGGACAGGGCCTTGGCGATCGCGCCCAACCCGATCTCGCCGGGATAGGCGTTCACCGCCGCATCGTTGACCGGCGGATAGATCGTGATCGCGCACAGCCCCGCGCCGATCGCCGCGATGCCGGCGTTGATCGCCAGCGTCCGCACCTTGGTCGTCCAGCGCAAGCCATCCTCGGTGATCAGTTCGATCGCCCAGAACAGCAACATCGCCGCCGCCAGCAACGCCGAATGCACGTTGGTGTTGCACAGCAAGGCCAGCAAAAAGCCGAGCAGCACGCCCGATTCGCGATGCCGGGCGTAGCGGTCCGCGATCACGAACAGCAGCAGCATGCTGATGCCGTAATTGCGCGCGCTCACGCTATATTCGAACAGGAAGAACGCACCGAACAGGATCAATGCGATCCGCCACGGCGCGAACGGCGACCGCAACGCCAGCAGGACCGCCGCCGCCACCCCGACGATGCCCGCCATCACCGGCAGAACTTCGCGCACCGGCACCAGGTCGTGCGCCGCGCGCAGCAGGATGTACCACAAGGCCGGATGCCCCTCGCCCTGCACCCCGCGCAGCATCGCGGCCCAGCCGTCGCCGTTCAACGCCAGCGACAGCGCGCGCACCTCGTCGCGCCAGAACACGTGATTCCACGCGAGATAGAAGAAAGCGACCAGCCACACCGCCAGGATCGCCAGCCGCGACCCCAATTGCGGCCCGGTTTCGCGCCCCCGCATTCGCTCGATCGGCTCGCGCTCCATCGGTTCCCGCCCGTTACCTGAAATCCGCTCCCGGCATCCACTTACCGGCCACCCGTTATCCAGTCGTTAACCGCGTTGGGTGTGCCCGGCGAGGTCACGCCTCGAAGGTCGTGTTGCGTGGAGACGAAGCGATGATCGATGGCCGTAACGTCGTCCTGGTGCGGCCGGCATACGGCCGCGAACACGCCGCCTCGGGCGGTCGCCGAAATTCCCGGCGACCTCATCTTCCCCGATAAGGTGTCCAGCGACGACATGATCGCGCTCGCCCCCGGCCTGCACGTCGGCGTCTTCAGGACCGAAGGCCCTCGGTTCATGGCCGAGTTACCCGCCCCTTCCTCACCGCATCACATAGACGTCGTAACTCTCGTCGCTGATCGTCGGCCCGAACGACGCGATCCGTGTCGTCGCCGCCTGGAATGCGCGCACCTGTTCCGGGGTTATCGCGAAACTGCCGATATAGCCCTGGTCCATCACGGCGGCGGGCGCCGAAAGATCGAGCCGGTATTGCAGCACCGACACCACCGGCACGCCATAGCGCGCGCGCAATCGCCGCATCGCCGTCGTCATGTCGCCCAGCGACATCGCCCGCATCGCGCGCTTGCTCAGCGGCGCGACCGTGCCGAACCGTTCGCTGCGCATCAGATACAGCCGGTTGGCGATGTAATAGGGCATCGGCTCCAGCATCGGGTCCGCGTTGGTCACCAGGATCGCGCTGCGCTCCAGCCCCTGTGCCCGCAATAGCGCGGCCAGATCGCGCGACCGGCTCTCGAGTACGTCCTTGGACGGCGATCGCAGATAGGCGACCGCATTGGGCAATTGCATCGCCAGCAGCAGCACGAACAGCGCGCCGCCGATCCGCTCCGGCAGCGCGAGCGCGTCCCCCCGCCCCTTAGACCGCCCCTTCGACCGCCACATCGCCGGCCATCGCCCGCCGCGCCCCAGTGCCGTCAGCCAGTACATCGCGATCAGATAGACCAGATAGAGCGATTGATGCCGGTAACCGCCGGGATAGATCAGGTAGAAGAACATCTGGAACACCGCCAGCACGGCGAGCGACGACAGCAGCGCGCCCGGTGCGCGGATCAGCCCGAACGGCGCGCCGATCAGGGCGAGCGCCAGCACCGGCCCCATCCACGGCTGGCCGTCGAGGAAATACGGCACCAGGTTCGGGAAACATTGCGCCGTCGCCATCAGGGCGTGGGCGATGTCGATCATGGCGATCCCGCCGGGATAGGCATTCACCGCCGCATCGTTGACCGGCGGATAGATCGTGATCGCGCACAGCCCCGCGCCGATCGCCGCGATGCCGGCGTTGATCGCCAGCGTCCGCGCCTTCTTCGTCCAGCGCCAGCCATCTTCGGACAGCAGTTCGAGCGCCCAGAACAGCAGGAACGCCGCCGCGAGAAACGCCGAATGCACGTTGGTGTTGCACAGTAGGGCGAGCAGCAGCCCCAGCGTCACGCCGGAATCGCGATGTCTGGTGTAGCGGTCGGCGATCACGAAGATCACCAGCATGCTGATGCCGTAATTGCGCGCGCTGACGGTATATTCGAACAGGAAGAACGCGCCGAACAGGATCGTCGCGATCCGCACAGGCGGGAACGGCGATCTGAGCACCAGCACGATGGCCGCCGCTACGCCTATGATGCCCGCCACCACCGGCAGCACTTCGCGCACCGGCACCAGGTCGTGCGCCGCGCGCAGCAGGATGTACCACAAGGCCGGATGCCCCTCGCCCTGCACCCCGCGCAGCATCGCGCCCCAGTTGTCCCCGTTCAACGCCAGCGACAGCGCGCGCACCTCGTCGCGCCAGAACACGTGATTCCACGCGAGATAGCCGACCGCGATCAGCCACACCGCCAGGATCGCCAGCCGCGCGCCCGTTTCGCGCCCCTGCCTTCGCTCGATCGGCTCGCGCTCCATCCCGTTCCCGCCCGTCACTTAATTAGCTTACGGCAACCACTTACCGGCCACCCGTTATCCAGTCGTTAACCCCGTTGGGCGATATCGGCGGGGTCACGCCCCGAAGGCCGTGCTGTGTGGAGACGAAACGATGATCGATGGCCGTAAAGTCGCCGTGGTGCTGCCGGCATACAATGCCGCCAAGACGCTGCGCCAGACGGTCGCGGAGATTCCGGCCGATACGATCGACGACATTATCCTCACCGACGACGGGTCCAGCGACGACACGATCGCGATCGCCCACGAACTCGGCCTGCACGTCATCGTGCACAAGGCCAATCGCGGCTATGGCGGCAACCAGAAGTCCTGCTATTCCGCCGCCCTGTCGCGCGGTGCGGACATCGTCGTGATGCTCCATCCGGATTATCAATATTCGCCCCGTCTGGTCACCGCGATGGCCGGCATGGTGGCCTCGGGCCATTACGACGCGGTGTTCGCCTCGCGCATCCTCGGGGCCGGCGCGCTCAAGGGCGGCATGCCGCTCTACAAATATATCTGCAACCGCGCGCTCACCGCGTTCCAGAACCTCGTCATGGGCCAGAAGCTGTCCGAATATCACACCGGCTACCGCGCCTGGAGCCGGACCGTGCTGGAAAAGCTGCCTCTGCTCGCCTGCTCGGACGATTTCGTGTTCGACAACCAGATGATCGCCCAGGCCGCGTGGCACGATTTCGCGATGGGCGAGATTTCCTGCCCGACGCGCTATTTCGCCGAGGCGTCGTCGATCAACTTCCGCCGCAGCTGCACCTACGGCATCGGCGTGGTGAAGACCGCGCTGACGTATCGCCTCGCCAAGCTGGGCGTGAAGGCCTCGCCCCTGTTCACGCCCGAGCGCGACGCCCGCCTCACCCCGGCCATCCCCGCGAGCCAGTTCGCCGCCGTGATCGAAGCCCGCCTGGAACGCGCCGCCTGAGGCCATCGCGCCCCAGCTTGCCATCGCGTGCACGAATCGCTAGATGCAGCGCCCATCCGACAGCGAGGATGAGACGGCGCCGGTTCTACCAAGAACCGGGCGGCGGCCTCTGCCCCGCCCACCGGACATTTCTAGAAACGGATTAACAGCACAGTGGCGAAAACGACCCCGATCGAGTTCATCCGCCAGGTTCAGGCCGAGACCAAGAAGGTCGTGTGGCCGACGCGCAAGGAAACGATCATGACCGGCGTGATGGTGATGATCATGACTTCGTTGCTCGCGGTGTTCTTCTTCGGCGTGGACAAGATCTTCCACGCGCTGGTCACGCTGCTGCTGTCGCTCGCTGCCAAGGGTTGAGATCATGTCGCGCTGGTACATCATTCACGCCTATTCGGGTTTCGAGGGCAAGGTCCGCGACTCGATCATGGCCGAGGCGACCCGCATGGGCCTCGAACAACTGGTCGAGCAGATCGAAGTCCCGACCGAAACCGTGACCGAGGCGCGCCGCGGCAAGAAGATCGCGGTCGAGCGCAAGTTCATGCCGGGCTATGTGCTCGCCAAGCTGAACATGAACGACGACGTCTATCACCTCGTCAAGAACACGCCGAAGGTGACGGGCTTCCTCGGCAGCATGGGCAAGCCCCAGCCGATCAGCGAAGCCGAAGCCGCGCGCATGCTGAACAGCAAGGAAGAAGCCGCCGCCGCGCCGAAGCAGAAGATGAAGGTCGATTACGAGATCGGCGATTCGGTGAAGGTGCTCGACGGCCCGTTCGCGAGCTTCAACGGCATCGTCGAGGAACTCGATTTCGACCGCAGCCGCGTCAAGGTATCGGTCTCGATCTTCGGCCGCGCCACGCCGGTTGAGCTCGAGTTCGAGCAGGTCGAGCGAGCGAAATAACCGCTTCGCGGTAACTTCGCGTTCGCACGAGATTAGCGAAGGCTAATCACGAGACGACGCTCGACCGGCCGGCGGGTCGCTTCAGCGAACCCGACCGACGAGAGACGCGGGCTTCGCCCGCGTCCGCCAAGCAGATATCGCCGCCACTACCCGGCGCGCACCTATGAATAGCCCGTCATCCCGGACTCGATCCGGGATCTAACAGGCGGCTTTCGATACCGTACATCGTGAAGCACACGCTCGCGGCACGTTGGATCCCGGATCGAGTCCGGGATGACGGCGCTCGTCCCTGAACCCTACCCCCGCATCGCCGCGATCCGCTGGTCGATCCGCCGTTCCAGCACCGTCAGCGGCATCGCGCCTTCCTTCAGGATCTCGTGGAACTGCTTGAGGTCGAACTTCGCCCCCAGCGCCACCTCCGCCTTCCTGCGCGCGCGCGTCCACGCCATGTGGCCGACCTTGTAGCTGCACGCCTGCCCGGCCTGCGTGCAGTACCGCTCCACCTCGCGCTGCG
The DNA here is from genome assembly GCF_001423845.1 of Sphingomonas sp. Leaf357. Taxonomy (NCBI): domain Bacteria; kingdom Pseudomonadati; phylum Pseudomonadota; class Alphaproteobacteria; order Sphingomonadales; family Sphingomonadaceae; genus Sphingomonas; species Sphingomonas sp. Leaf357. The sequence goes on from NZ_LMPM01000002.1 coordinate 287,813, forward strand.
TGCGCGGCCGCGCGAAGCCGGTCGTCGCGACCATATAGTCCGTCGCCTTCTCGCGGCTCCAGCGCTTGGCGTGGATCCCGGTATCCACCACCAGCCGGGTCGCGCGGAACAGGAACGATTGCAGATACCCCGCTCGCTCCAGCGGAGTCGCATAGGCCTTCAACTCGTCCGCCAGCTGCTCGGCATACAGCGCCCAGCCTTCCGAATAGGCCGAGAAGAAGCCGATCTTGCGCAAGGTTGGGATGTCCTTCGATTCCTGCGCCAGGCTGATCTGCAGGTGATGCCCGGGCACACCCTCGTGGTAGGTCAGCGACGGCAGGGTATATTTCGGCCAGTCGCCCACATCCTTCAGGTTCACGAAATAGATCGCCGGCCGCGATCCATCCAGCGAGGCGCGGTTGTAATAGCCGTTCGACGCGCCGTCCTGGATCTCCACCGGCACCGCGCGGATCTCCAGCGGCTGGGTCGGCACGGTGGCGAAGACCTGCGGCAGCTTCGTGTACATCGCCTTCACCCCGGCGTTCAGCCCGTCGATCAGCTCGGCCCGCCCGGCGGCGGTGTTGGCATAGACCTGGTCGGGCGCGACGTTCAGCTTCGCCAGCCGCTCGCCCACCGTGCCGCTCGCATAGCCCTGCGATTTCAGGATCGTATCCAGCTGCGCGGTGATCTCCGCCACTTGCGCCAGCCCGATGCGGTGCACCTCGTCGGGGCTCATCGTCGTGGTCGTCGCCTGCGCCAGCGCCATCGCATACACCGCATCTCCCTGCGGCACGCGCCAGATGCCGTCGCCCGGCTTCGTCGTCGGCTTCAGCTTCTCGATCAGCGCGATCTGCCGGTCGAGCGCGGGATACACCGTGTCGGAGACGATCTTCGCCGCCTGCCCCTGCCAGTCGCCGGCGATCCCCTTGGCCGCCGCGCGCTTGACCAGCGACTGCACGATGCTCGACGTCGCCGCCGGCTGCTCGCGCAGCTTGCGCATCTGCCCCAGTGTCAGGTCGAGCGACCAGCCCGGTGCCAGATAGCCGCGCGCCGCCTCGGCCTCCTGCATCGCGCTTTCCTGATCGAGCACGGTGCCGAACTGGTCGAGCCGCGACAGATACGCATCGGCGTCGGACTTCACGGCGATCGTGTGCGCCGTGTTCAGGAAATCCGGCGTCGAGAAATAGGCGCCGCCCTGCTGGAAGATGCGATACGGGCGGATCGGGCTGTCGATCCCGAACTGATCGGCGGACGCGATCTGCGTCCCCAGCGAATATTGTACCACCTCCAGGTTCAACTGCGCCGCGGCCGACAATCCCGCCGTCGGCACCTTGGCCAGCCGCGCCAGCGCCGCCTTTGTCTGCGCGACGTCGGCCGCGCGCTTGGCCGCGGTGCGCGGCGACAGCTTGCCCTTCGACGCCGCCAACGCGCCCTTATCGAGGCCGAGCGATGTCGCCAGCTCCGGCGACCGCGCCACCGCATCCTGGAAGATCCGCTCGAACTCGGCATTCAGCGCGGCATCCCCGCCCGCCCCCTGCGCAAGCACTCCGCCCGGCACGAACGTGGCGGCAAGCGCGGCGACGCCCCCGGTGGCAAGCAACTGGCGACGATCCATGACAGCACCCCTCATTCCCGATTATGCCCGCATCTTAGCCATGCCCGGCCCGCCGACGCTAGTAGATGATGACATGAGCTGGAACCCATCTCCGTTCGTCCTGAGCTTGTCGAAGGACGTGTACCGAGCGCAGCCGGAAATCGTGGAACACATGCTTCGACAGGCTCGGCACGAACGGTTCTGCTTGAAGTCTTCGCGCCGGAATGCGGATCAGCGCCGCTTTTTGGACGTATCCAGATTTCCCAATCGCCACCCGCCGAACAACGCCCGCTCCGCATGATGCGGCGCCCGCCCGCCCGCCTTGCTCCACCCCGTCACCTGATCCAGCGCGGGCAGCAAAGGCGGCGGCGGTTCGTGCGGAGATCGCGCGCCCTTCTGCGCCCGCGCCGCCTCGGCGATCTCGAACGCCTCCAGGTCGCGCCTCTGCCGCTCGCGGTACATCTCGCCCATGCGATAGGATCGCGCCTCGCTGGATTCGCCCCGGCGGCGCTTCAGGTGCGCCGGTTCGGCCTGCAGCCGCGCCTCCTTCTGATGCAGGTACAGCAGTTGCAGCGCCTGTTCGGGCGTCATCGGCGGGATCGGCGGCGGCTCGTTATGCCGCCACGCATCGTCCGCGCCGGAATCGGCGGTGAAGCTCTCGATCAGCGCCAGCTCGACCTGTTCATAGCCCATCTCCAAGGCCAGCCGCATCTCGCGCGCGAAGGCCGGGCTCTGCTGGCGGCGGCGATAGAAGGCGCGCGGCGACGCCCCCGCCGCCGCCGCCGACAGCCGCACGTTCGCGGTCGCCGACAGCGCGGAGAGGAACGCCTGCTCGCACGCCTTGGTCAGCTTGCCCGGCTGCGCGACGCGGATCTGGCACCTGCCGTCCCTGAAGCGAACCACCACCGTCTCGCCACCCCGCGTGCGGTGCGCCGCCAGCCCGGACATCGCCTCCGGCCTGGCCCGCCCCGCGCGGCACCCGGCGGCGCTCAGCCGGGCCTGCGCCACCGCGACCGCCGTCGCCCAGCGTGCCGCGAACGCCGGATGCGCGCCGCGCCGATGCTGCAACGTGCCATACGCCACCCCCACCTCCCGCGCCGCCAGCCGAGCATTGCCGGTGCGGCGCAGGGCCTTCAGGAAGGCGGTGTTCTCCAGCGCCTGCGTGCGGTTGAGTCGATGGGCCATGGCCCGTCCGCAGCTTGCAGGCGAAATCCAACATTGCAAGGCGGGGCAGGCCTTCGCGCATCCCATCTTGATCTGGCGGAGGCGTCCTGCCATCCCCCGGGCGGGGTAATCGAAGAATGGGGCAGCTGGACAGCATCGATTGGGACGCGCGCTTTCAACAGGCCGCGCTCGATCCTTCGGGGTGGTTGCCGGTCCTGCGGGACATGGCGAGCGCCACCGGGTCGGCACGCGGCCAGCTGATCGGCGTCGGCGGCCCCAACGCCGTGCCGTTCAACTGGGTCACCGATTTCCCGGACGAGGCGCTGTCCGATTTCGTGCGCATGGACGGCGGCTCGCCCAGAATAAACTTCCGTATCGCCGCCGATCTGGAATTTCAGCCGGGCACGGTCGTTCACGAGGCGGACTATCGCCGCGCACGGGGCCGGCTGGCCAGCGACACCTATGTCGATTTCTGCCACGATCGGGAAATCCCGCTGGGTTGCCACACCGCCCTGATCGCGGAGGATCAGGTGATGATCGGACTGGCGCTGCTGCGCACCACGCGCGACGGCGTCACCACCGAGGATCAGCGCACCGAATTCGCCCGCGCCGCGCGGGCCGCCCGGTCGGCGGTGCGGTTGCAGCGCGCGATCGAGCATCAGGGCGCGGATCTCGTCACCGGCACGCTGGAGGCGATGGCCGCCGATTGCCTGCTGATCGACGGTTTCGGGCGCGTCGGATCGATGACCCCGGGCGCCGAACGCGCCATTGCCGAAGCACAGGCGATCCGCATCGTCGACGGCATGCTGGGTGGTGCCACGCCCCCCACCTCACGGCGCATCGCGCAGGCGCTGCGCGCCGTGCTGGCGGGTAACGATCCGGCCCGCGTTGCGCTGGGCGGGGGGCGGCGGCTGGAGCTGTTCGCGCTCGCCCGCCGCGAATGGGCGTTGAGCTTTTCTCCGCAGGTGATCGCCATCCTGCGCGATCCCCAGGCCGAACTCGGGCGGGAGGTCGCCGCCGTCGCGCGGGATTTCGGTCTGTCCCCGGCCGAGGCCGCCGTCACCCGCCTGCTCGTCGGTGGACTGGACCGCGATGCCGTCGCCGCGCTGCGCGGCGTCTCCGCCGGCACGCTCAAATCGCAGATCAAGGCGATCTATCAGAAGACCGGCTGCGCGCGCGAAGCCGAGCTCGTCGCCCTGGTCGCCGGCCTGAACCGCTGATCCTATCCCCCGTCCGGGGGATGCGCGGGCATTTTCGCGTCCTCTAAAGCGACCTCGCATTCAGCGGGGAGCTTATCTGTGAAATCGAAGCATTACATCATCATCGCCGGCGTTCTGGGCACGGCGTTCATGGCCGGTTCGGCCGGCGCTCAGGAAGCGGAAGCCGAAAAGGGCTTCTATGTCGGGCTGTCGGGGGCCCTGGCGGCGGTACAGGATACCGACATCGCCTATTACGACGCCGGCGGCACCTTCGGCGGCACCGGCGCGACGGATCGCGTCGACGGCCATGCGGAACTCAAGAACGCCGCCCAGTTCGCCGCGACGATCGGCTACGATTTCGGCGTGATCCGCAGCGATGTCGAGATCGCCTATTCGCGCAACCGCATCTCCGCGATCGCGCTGGATCGGCTCAACGGCTCGGCCGTCACGCTGACGGCAGCCGATGCCGCCGACGTGTGCGACTATCTGGAAATTGCCGGCTGCGCGCTGAGCGGCAACAAGATCTCCTTCTCGGGCGGCCCCAAGGTGCGCCAGCTGTCGGCGCTCGCCAACGTCTGGGCCGATCTGCCGATCGGCAGCGTCATCACGCCCTATGCCGGCGGCGGTCTCGGCATCGCCGGGTTCGAACTGGAAGGCGACGGCAAGGCGCGCTTCGCCTGGCAGCTCGGCGCCGGCGTCCACATCGCGGTCTCGCCGCATGTCGGGATCACCGTCGATTACCGCCACCGCCAGGCCCAGGGTGCCACCCTGCCCTACGACGCGGTGTCCGGCACCACGATCGGCAAGATCCGCACCAACAGCTTCGGGGCAGGACTGCGCTTCACGTTCTAAACGCCCCGAAGACCGCGCCGCACGGGGATGACTCCATTTCCCCGCGCGGCGCGGTTTTTTTTATGATTTATCTGAACAGGTTCGCGTGAGCCGCTCAAGCGCCACCGAAAGCGATCCCACAAGATCGAGACGGTATTTTCAACACCCTCTTCGCCCCTAACCGGAGACGATGGGGACCTACCCGGTCAGCCCCAGGTCACTCCGCGTTCCCATGGGTATGCTCTGTCCGAACGAGAGGCCCAGAACCTTGCCGGCAAAATCCAACATTGCAACTTCCCCCCGCTTCCGCTAACGCGCGGCGCTTCCAACGCTATCGCTGTGGAAATCCCTGCGGGAGGACGTTTTCGGGCGTCCGCTTGTACCGCTAGACTTGAACCGGCCGTGGCGCTTCCGGGTGCCGGGCCAACATAGAGAGTGACATGGCTAAAAAGATTACCGGCTATATCAAGCTGCAGGTGCCTGCAGGCAAGGCCAACCCCTCCCCGCCGATCGGCCCCGCTTTGGGCCAGCGCGGCGTGAACATCATGGAATTCTGCAAGGCGTTCAACGCCTCGACCGGCGATCAGGAAGTCGGCACGCCGCTGCCGACCGTGATCACCGTCTATGCCGACCGCTCGTTCTCGTTCGAGACGAAGACGCCGCCGGCCTCGTATCTGATCAAGAAGGCCGCGAACCTGAAGTCGGGCTCCAAGGAGCCGGGCAAGGTGGTCGCCGCGAAGATCAAGCGCTCGCAGCTGGCCGATATCGCCACCGCGAAGATGAAGGATCTGAACGCCAACGATCTCGAGGCGGCGACCCGCATCATCGAAGGTTCCGCCCGCGCGATGGGCCTCGAAGTGGTGGAGGGCTGAGATCATGGCATTCGTGAGCAAGAAGCAGAAGGCGATCACGATCGATCGCGAAAAGCTCCATAACATCGACGAAGCGATCGCTTTGGCGAAAGCCGGGGCCACCTCGAAGTTCGACGAGACGATCGAAGTCGCGCTGAACCTCGGCGTCGACCCCCGCCACGCCGACCAGATGGTCCGCGGCGTCGTCACCCTCCCCAAAGGCACCGGCAAAACCGTCCGCGTAGGCGTGTTCGCCAAGGGCGCGAAGGCCGACGAAGCCCGTGAGGCCGGTGCCGACGTGGTCGGTGCGGAAGACCTGATGGAGCTCGTCCAGGGCGGTACGATCGATTTCGATCGCTGCATCGCGACCCCGGACATGATGGGCGTCGTCGGTCGCCTCGGCAAGATCCTCGGCCCGAAGGGCATGATGCCGAACCCGAAGCTCGGTACCGTGACGATGAACGTCGGTGAAGCCGTGAAGGCAGCCAAGGGCGGCCAGATCGAATATCGCGTCGAGAAGGCCGGTATCATCCACAGCGGCATCGGCAAGGCGAGCTTCCCGGCAGAAGACCTGCGGGCGAATTTCGACGCGCTGGTGGATGCGGTCGTCAAGGCCAAGCCGTCGGGCGCCAAGGGCAAGTACGTCCGCAAGGTCGCCGTGAGCTCGACCATGGGCGCGGGCATCAAGGTGGACGTGGCGGAAGTCGCAGCCGCTTAAGCCGGGTCCGATCGACACGAAGGGGGCCGGGAGCAATCCCGGCCCTTTTTTTATGGTCAAATGGCGTTCGGTACGGCGTTGGGATCGTGCAGCGCCTGGGTGGCGGTGCCCAGCACGGCGTGGCGCGCGCGAAGGCTGGCGTCGAGGAATGGTGTGTTGAGGCTGACGAAGCGCCGCGGCGTCATGCCGAGAAACGCATTCGCATCGCGAAGGAAATGCGACACATCGAAATAGCTGCCGTCGAGCAACGAATAATCCGCGGCATCGCGCGACGCGCTGATGCGCAGGAACGACCGCAGGAACCGCGCGCGGCGCAGCAGCAGCTTGGGCGGAAAGCCGAAATGGCGGATCGACAGCCGGCGCATCGAATGCTGCTCGATGCCGAGTTCCGCCGCCGCCGCCGGGATCTCGACCGGGCCGTCGCGCGTGATGAGCGCCATAAGGCGGCGGATCAGGGGCTCGTCGGGACAGGTCGGCCCGAGTTCGGCGCGGAGCAGGCGGTCCAGTGTCGGCGCGACCATGTCCTCGCGCTCGCAGGCATAGAGCGCGGCCAGCAATCGAGCGGGGAAATCCCCCGTCATCGCCTGTTCCAACGGCAAGACCCGATCGCGCACATCGGCCGCATTGCCCGGAAACAACCGGCTCCAGCCCAGCGCGCTGATCCCGAACCCGATCAGCACCCCGCCATTCGTGGTCGCGCGGAGCGCCTGGCTGGTCGGGCCGAACAAGCTGACGTCGGGCACCGGGTCGAACACGTTTTTGCCGATCGCGACCGAAAAGGGTGCCGCGTCGAGCGCGATGCGGACATTGGCCGTGCCGGGCAGGAACCAGTCCACCTGCCCCGCGGCATGCGGTCCGTGCGCGGTATAGACGTGATAACCCGTGATATAATCGGCCAGATCGGCCGCCGGCTGATCGTAGCGGATCGTCAGGCCTGGCGGCATCGCGAAGACCTCGGACGCGATGCCCGGCATGTTGGTGCCGCCGGCGATCCAATCTTCGGCGATCGCATGCGGCGCGTCCGATCCGCCACGCGCTCCGCCGATCGTCTTCGATCCCTTGGTCCCCACGCCACCCCCTTCGCCGTCACGACATCGTGCCGGATCCCAGCCGCCCCCGGCCGTCTGCCTTCACGTCCCGATTGGGATTTGTATGAAAACGACATTTTTGTCTGTGAGAAATATCGTGCGAGCGCAATGCGCAGTTCGGGGTATCAACCGAATAGCTCGGTTCGATCATGGGGCGATGCCGAAACCGCCGCAGAGCTTGCGCCGTTGTCAGGCATCGCCGCGAGGGATGGACGGGAAAGAGAACGGTAATCTAGGACGTCGACGGCAGCGGCGACCGCTCATGTCGAAAGGGCCGGGATCCCTCCCGGCCCTTTGCCCATCCGGTTCTCGGCCGCCCTCTCCCCGAGGGTCAAAGCCCGACGATGCCGCCGTCCGTCCTGGTGATGACGATCGTCGCGGATCGCGGGCGCACCGGGCTGGCCGGCGCTCCGGTCTGGCTGGCGGGCCAGCTGCTGCTGATCGCGGCGACGGTGCCATTCTCGCCCGGATGCTGGATGTTGACGAACACCGATTTGCCGTCCGGCGTCGAGAAGATGCCGGTGATCTCGCACTCCCGCGGCCCGACCAGGAAACGTCGGAGCGCGGTGCCCGGAGCCTTGCCGACGCGCGTGCTCTGGGTGCCGCTGGTCGTGCCGATCGTGTTGGTGATCGTCTTCACCCCGCCATCGCCGACCACACCCGGGATCGCCGCGAGCATCATGCAGTTGGTCACGTCGGTATAGGCGCCGTCATCGGTCTGGATCCACATCAGCGGAGTCGCATTGCCGGTGACGTTGCTGGGCAGGCCGAACCACAGGCCGTCGGGCGAGGAGAAATCGTTGGTCGCGTCCAGCCCCGACAGGTTGATGTTGACGGGATCGAGATCGGCACCAGCGCCGAACGCATAGATGTCCCAGGCAAAGCTCAGCGCCTCGGACGTGTCGCCGGTTTCGCGCAGCCGGATCACATGGCCGTTGGGATTGCCGCTGACCGTCGCGGCGGTGACGGTCGGATTGGTCGCGGCGTTGCGCTGGTCGACATAGGCGCGCGGATTGGCCCAGTCGGTGTTGGCGACGGTGCGCGAGCTGTTGTTGGTCAGCGTGAGGTACATCTCGCCGGTCGCGGGGTTGACCGCGGTCCATTCGGGGCGATCCATCCGCGTCGCGCCGAGCGCATCGGCGGCCAGGCGCGTGTTGATCAGCACATCGGCCTGATCGGCGAAAGGGTAGGTCGTGTTGGCCGAGGTCAGCGGCCCGGTACCGAACACCAACGGCAGCCACTGGCCCGAGCCGTCCGAATTGAGCTTGGCGACATAGAGCGTGCCCGCATCGAGATATTTGTCGCCGATCGCCAGGCGATTGCTCGCGGTCGCGTCGGCAGCGGACCACGCCGCATTCGAGACGAATTTGTAGACATATTCGTTCTGCGCATCGTCGCCCATGTAGAAAGCGGGCTTCACCCCGGCGATGGTGCGGCCGATGACGCAGCCTTCATGGTTCATGCGGCCGAGCGCGGTGCGCTTGCGCGGCGTGGAGGCGGCATCGAACGGATCGATCTCGACCACCCAGCCGAACTGGAACGGTTCGTGACGGAAATCGCCGGTGCCATCTGCGGCGGTGGCGGCATTGGCGGTGGCGTTCCAGCGCGCGTAGATCGTGCTGGACGTGTCGGCTGGGGTAACGGTCGACCAGCCATAATTGCCGGTCCGCGCCTCCGGAATGCCGTAGCGGGTGAGCGAGGTGTTTTCCTTGGCACCCCCGGCGGCGGTGCGCACGGCCGCGTCACCGGTGTTGCGACGGAAATAGCCCGCCCAATTTTCCTCGTTGGTCAGATAGGTGTTCCACGGCATCGTGCCGTTGGCGCAATTGTTGATCGTGCCACGTCCTGCGGAGCCGTCCGGCGAATAGCGCGTCTTGAGCTGCGTCGCGCCCTTGGCCGGGCCGCTAAAGGCCATCGGCGTCAACGGCGTGATGCGGCGGTTCAGCGCACCGGTGGGCGCATAGCTCCAGGTCGTCGCACGGTTGACCTCGATCACCGACACGCCGTGGCACTCCATTTCCTTGAGCGCTTCGGCTTCCGGACGCGCACCCCCGACCGTGGTAGGGCCGGCGGGATGGAGATAGACCTGCGTGATGTTCTCGTGGTTCATCACCAGCAAGCCGCGCGTGCTGCTGGCGGGATCCGGCGCAGTGCCGGTCGCGGATAGGCCGAAATACGTCATGCCGTCATGATGATCGCCCGCCCGCCTCGAGAAGGTCGTGTCGCTGCCGTCATTGGCATAGGTGCCGACGCCCGACAGCATCGGATCGCCGAGCCGGTACAAGACGGTGACGCTGTAGCCGGCGGGCACCGTGACGATGTCGTCCCGGTTCTTGGCCACGGCGGTGAAGCCCAGCACCGCCGGCGTCACCGTGACGGTCGTGTCGGAATTGGCCCCTGCCCCGCCGGTGCCGACCGCCGTGAAGCGGAACACCAACGGCGTGGAGGCCGTGACGGCCGGGGCGGTGAAGGTGACGGTCGTCTTGTCGACCACCGCCAGCGTGACGGCAGGACCGCTGACCTGCGTCCACACCGCGTTGGTCGTCGTGCCCGACACCGTCGCCACGAGCGTGACCAGTCGGCCCGCGCTGGTCGTGACGGCCGACCCCGCGGACACCGTCGGTGCCGGATCGACTTCGTCCGATCCGCACGCCGATACCAAGGCCCCGCCGAACACCGCGGTCGCCGCCGCCGATATCCCGCCGAACAGCGTCTGGCGGCGCGAATAGCGTACCGCGATCAGATCGTTCAGATGCGGGTTGGTCGTGCGGTTGGTGTCGATATCGCCGTCGTCATAGGCGATCGAGAGGTCGGTTACGGTCGTCATGGCTGGTTCCCCGGAGTCGAATTTTCGACGTTGCCGGAGCTGTGGAGGCGCAGCATGAAAGCCCCATGGCGTGCCCATGTCGGATGCACGACTCTTTCACGACGGTTTTGAGACAGATCATAACCATCCGCCCCTCATTCGATGCTTTACCCTCACCACGTATTCGTCATTCCCGCGCAGGCGGGGATCCATACTGGCTTAATTCTCCCTCCGTAAACGGCGTCGGAGCTTATGGAATCCCACCTTGGATGGCTTTAAGAGCGGCCTGCTCTGCTAAAACCGTCACCCCGGACTTGTTCCGGGGTCCACCAGGCGGCTTTTCGCTACGAACAATGGTGTGATTATCGAGTTCGCGGCGCAGTGGACCCCGGAACAAGTCCGGGGTGACGGGGAGTTTGGGATAAAGGACCCCAAAATAATGAATGTCGATTGGCCCTAATGGGTCAGGCGTCAAACGATGCTATACTCGTGCCTCAAGCCGGAGATCGACATGCGAACCACCCTTGTCCTCGACGACGCCCTCGTCGCAACCGCCCAGTCGTTCACAGGCCTCCGGGGGAAGTCCGCACTGGTTCGCGAGGTGTTGAAGGCACTCATCGAACGGGAGAGTGCGCGGCGCCTGGCCCTGCTCGGCGACAGCGACCCAATGCGATCGCTGCCCCCCGTCACCAGGAAATGTGATGTGATGATCTTGGTCGAGACCTCCTCCGCGATCGACGGCTGAAGGCGGCCGCCGAAACTCTGGGCATCGCCGATGCCGAAGGCCCATGAGCCGCAAAACTTGACTCTCGCCAATATCCCGCTAATGGCGCGCTCTCGTCCGGTTTGGGTTCGCCTGCGCCGGAATACCGTCCGAGACAGCAGGGGCCGGCTTCCGGCTTAATATCCTGCCTAGACGGGGAATGGAATTTCACGCCGCAACCGGGTTCGCCCGTGCGGTCTGCTTTGGTCCGCTTTAATAAGCGGCCCTGTCCCATGCCCCAATCGACGGACAACCCGAAGGCACGGTTAGTCGTGCCTCCGGTTTCAACCGGCCTGTGTGTTTCGGCACGCAGGTCAGACACGTGGAGAATGGCATGGATCGTGCTCAAAAGACCGAGCTCGTCGCCGAACTGAACCAGACGTTTGCCGAAGTCGGCGTGGTGGTCGTCACCCGCAACCTCGGCATGACGGTGGCGCAGTCGACCAAGCTGCGTAACGCGATGCGTGACGCGGGGGCGACCTACAAGGTCTCGAAGAACAAGCTTGCCAAGATCGCGCTCGATGGCACCGACTACCTCTCGCTGGGCGACATGCTCACCGGGCCGGTTGGCCTTGCCACCTCGATCGACCCGGTCGCAGCCGCCAAGGTGGCTGTCGAATTCGCGAAGACGAACGACAAGTTCGAAATCGTGGGCGGGGCGATGGGTGCGACTGCCCTCGACGTAGACGGCGTCAAGGCGCTCGCGACGATGCCGTCGCTGGATGAACTGCGTGCCAAGATCGTCGGTCTCATCGTTGCCCCGGCAACGAAGATCGCCACGATCGCGCAGGCTCCCGCGGCTCAGCTCGCGCGCGTCCTGTCCGCCTATGCGGAGAAGGAAGCAGCCTGAGGCAACTCAGAGCTTTTCGAGACTATTCGTTTGAACTGAACCCGATGGGGCCGCCAGATTTTCACGGCCCTGACAATGGAGAATACACATGGCAGACCTGAACGCGCTGGTAGACAGCCTGAGCGCATTGACCGTCCTGGAAGCCGCTGAGCTTTCGAAGATGCTCGAAGAAAAGTGGGGCGTTTCGGCAGCAGCAGCTGTCGCAGCCGCTCCGGCCGGTGCCGGCGGCGCAGCCGCTCCGGCCGCTGAAGAGCAGACCGAATTCGACGTCATCCTGACGGGCGACGGCGGCAAGAAGATCAACGTCATCAAGGAAGTCCGTGCGATCACCGCGCTCGGCCTGAC